>JANPGV010000368.1:0-9195 GCA_031424145.1 Ilumatobacteraceae bacterium | reverse complement strand
AGCGCGAGGGTCTCGTCCTCGCCGGCATGGAAGAACCGATAGAGGTCGACAGCCTCCACAACGGGCCCTGCGTTGTTCGATGCGCCACGGGCGATCGTCCCGGCGTTCACGTCCACGCCAAAGAGTCGCTGACGATCCTCCACGGGTCGACGTTGTCGGCCCCCTTTGCGCCGGACAACGTCATCGTCACGACGGTCCCGTTGTTGAAGAACACGTAACGCTCGACCGCGAGGAGAGCCTTCTTGCCCGTCACGGGATTGGGTGGGCTGCCGATCTCGTACGTCGCCAGCACACCGGTTCCACCCTTGCGCGTTACGGGTTGCACGTCGACCAACGTGAACGTCGGATCCGATGAAACGTCGGCCAAGCCAGTGGCCGTCACGGAGTCGACGGTCGGCGCCGTGGCGGCGGTCGACGACTGGAGCGCGATGGAGTTGTACTTGTCGGTGAAGTTGACGATGCCCCCGGCTTCGGTGCGTGCCCAACCCTCCGGCACCTTGACTGAATACGTGCCATCGGCGGACGCGAACGGAATGAAGACCTGGTTGTCCGGGATATCGCCTGGCTCGACGAGTTCGGGAGCGTTGGGGTCGACCGCACCCGGAGCGATCGTGGTGGCTGGAACGGTCGCAGCCGGAGAGGTTGCCGGCACAGTGGTGACGGTCGTTCCCGGAACCGTGCCTGACGACCCCGAAGGACTCGATGGCGCAGGCGCCTGGTCGGGCTGGGTCACAGCGACCGTCGTTGTTGACGAAGACGAGCCCGAGCTGCTGCACCCGACTGCCAGAATTGCCAGGGCCACGCCGATGCTTGTTGCCGTTGCGATTCTTCGCATGATCCGCTCCTGTTTCGCGTCGTAGTCCACGCGCTCGACGGTACGGAGGTGTCGGCCAGCGGACGGCCCGAGGAAGGTGAGCAAACGGCCAGAACTGAACGGCCGTATTCGAGGACTCGCCGAGTTGCCGTACCGTGGGGCAGCGTGAGTGGCGAACGGATCCTGATCGTCGAAGACGACGAGAGAATCGGATCGACGCTGTTTCGCGCGCTCGACGGCAACGGATACACAAGTAGCTGGGAGACAACGGGGCGCGGCGCGATCGCTGCGACAGCGCGTGACCGACCGGATCTCGTGCTACTCGACCTCGGGTTGCCCGACATGGACGGACTCGATGTGTGCCGGCGAGTCCACGGAGTCGATCCGAGCATCGAGATCATCATGGTGACGGCCCGCGACGAGGAGCTCGACATCGTGGTCGGTCTTGATGCCGGTGCCGTTGACTACATCACCAAACCGTTCAAGCTTGCCGAGCTCCTGGCGCGGATCCGCGCCCAGCTACGCCGCACCGAGAGTCGTTCCGATGTCGGAAGCGTGTTCGGGGACCTGACGGTTGACATCGCCGCGCGGCGAACATGGATCGCTGGTACCGAGCTCACCCTGCGACCGAAGGAGTTCGACTTGCTCGCCCGACTTCTTGCCGACGCCGGGCGCGCGGTCACCCGCGAGACGTTGATGGCTGACGTCTGGGACGAGAACTGGTTCGGGTCGACCAAGACACTCGACTTCCATATCGCTGCGCTGCGCCGCAAGATCGACAACAACGACGACGAGAGCCGGATCACCACGTTGCGCGGCATCGGGTACCGGTACGAGCTCCCGTGAGACGGCGCATCCTGATCGCGATCCTGTCGATCGCAACGCTTGCGATCGTCATGTTCGGTGTACCGCTTGCCGTCGTGGTCGAACGATTCGTCGACGAGGCCGCCACGCTTCGCGTCGAGCGCCAGGCCGTGCTCGCCACGCGTGATGTTCCCGCAGACTTTGCGACGAGCAACGATCCGGCGGAACTGCCGAGCAGTGACGGGATCTCGATGGCGCTCTACGACCGCAGCGGACGCCTTGTCAGCGGGACGGGGCCGGCCACAGCCGACAACGCAACCCGCGGTGCACTTGCCAACCAGGTGACCGACACGGAGACTGACACCACCAGGATCGTCGCCGTGCCGTTGTCGGCGAACGAACAGATCATCGGGGCCATTCGTGCCGTGCAGTCGACGGCGGCAAGTGACGCCCGGACTCAACGAATCGTCCTGTTTCTCGCCGCGCTCGCGGTCGGCGTGGTCCTCATCGGCGCTGCGATCGGATACGTCGTGGCTGGACGTCTTGCCCGACCCGTTCGCCGGCTTCGGGACGCCGCGGTTCAACTCGGCAATGGCGACTTCACACTCGCGGTGCCGCGCAGCAACGTCCCCGAGCTCGACCAGGCAGCGCTGGCCATGACCGCAACGGCTGAACGTCTCGACGATCTGGTGAGAAGAGAACGTTCGTTCAGCGCGGACGCTTCGCACCAACTGCGGACGCCGCTCGCCGGGCTACGCGCCGCGATCGAGACCGAGCTCCAGCTACCGCGGCCGGATCGCGCCGACGTCCTGCGTGAATCGCTAGACGACATCGATCGCCTCGAACGCACCATCGACGAACTTCTCCACATCGCCCGCACCGCGCGCGTCGACGGCGGGACGATCTCGCTCTCGAAGTTGCTTGACGAAGTCGAGGCCACCTGGCACGGCCCGCTCGCACTCGTCGGCCGGCCACTGATCATCGCCGACGCACGCGACGTGCCGACAGTCAAGGGAAATGGGGTCATGCTTCGTCACGCTGTCGACGTGCTGCTCGACAATGCGTTGAATCACGGGCGGGGGGCGGTTCGCGTCGATCACAGCGTCACAGCTGAGACGGTGACGATCACTGTCGCCGACGAGGGACCCGGCTTCACCGACCCCGTAGCACAGGACCGCAAGGTCGTTGAGACGAAGGACGACAGCCAACCCTCGCACGGGCTCGGCATCCCATTGGCGCGGCGTCTCGTGGAAGCACTTCCGGGCCGGCTGACCTATCGACGAACGGGACCGCATCCCCAAGTCGACATCGTCCTGCAGCGGGCAAGCCTCCACACTCGGGCGACCATCAATCCTCAAGGTTTCGTCAAGCCGGCCGATGAATGAGGAGGAACCAACGGTCTAGAGGTGGAATGAGTGACAATTCAACGAGTCCGCTTCATTGCCTCTCCGCCAGCGCGCAAGCGATTCATCGTCGCGCTGATGCTGATGGGTCTCGTGGCTTCCTCGTCCGCATGCCGACTGGTCGACGGTGACAAAGGGATCAGCGACACCACCGCAGACCAGGAAGTGGCCAAGGTCGCAGGCTGGACGCGCATCGCTACGACTGAGAAGTACCTGGTGGTCGCAAACGTCCTGCCGGGCGAGGTGATGTTCACGACCGCGGAGGCTGACGCTCAGAATCCGACAGAAGGCGAGCTGATCATCCGCGGCATCGGGAACCCCGTTGGTGACCACGTCCGACACGTCGAGGCCCACATCTACGACCGCACGACCGGTCTGCCAAGGAGCGACGTGACGACCTCGATCTTGCTGCTCAACCGCACGACCGGCGAGCGCGAGATAGTCGCAGCGACATTGATGCAGGACATCAACACCGGCGCCCTCGACATCCACTACGGCAACAACATCGCCGTGAGGAGCAACAGCGACCTTCGACTCATCGTCACGGTCGACGGCGAGGAGGTAACCCTCGATGGCCATCTCGACTGAAGAGCGAACCTTCAAACAACTGGTGATCGACCTACCGGTCGGACGAAAGCTGTTCGTAGGCTTCGCCGGTCTCACAACCGTACTGGCACTCGTCATCGGCTGCCTCTTCCTAACCGTTTCACGGCTCGGCGCAGCCAACGATCGCATCGTCGACGGTGCGGCCGCTGAGGCGCAGTCCGCTGACCAGCTCCGGGTCGCGGCCGCCGAGCTGCGTTCGGCTCAACAGGCCTATGTACTTGACTGGCCGTCAACACGCACAGACTTCGACCAATCGGCCGTTCAGTTCGAAGGGGCGCTGCACGCGCTTCGCAGGGACGGGACCGACTCTGCTGGAGAGGCACTCATCGACAAGATCTCCACGGGCTATCAGACATTTCGCACGACAGACCAACTAATCGGCGAGGCATTGCAATCCGGCAATCCGGCCCTGGCTCGCAACCTGACCCTTGGCGCCGAGAGCCTGGCATTCGGGCTCATGGCCGAAGATGCGTCCAAGCTCGCCGACCGTGCCGAGGTCGGCAGGCTCGATGCGGTTGCACGTTTCAACAAAACCTCGTCGGAGGCGCGGCGCCTCGGCATAGCGCTCGGCATTGTTGCGCTGTTCGTGATGACACTTGCAAGTTGGGTCATCACCAAGTTGATCCGCAATCCACTCCTTCGCGTTCAGCAAGCCGCCGAGCGAGCGGCGGAGGGAGACCTACAAGCCGAAGCCGACGTGACCGGTGACGACGAGACCGGTCGGCTCGCAAAGGCGTTCAACACGATGCTGAGCAAACTTCGTTTACGGGAGGAGACGCTTCGCGCGGAGCATCGACGTCAGGAAGTTGCCGGAAAGGTGCATCGGGCGTTGGAGATGGCCGACGACGAGCCGATTGCCCTCGAGGTTGTCGGACTGGCGTTGGCCGAGGCACTTCCGTCGTACTCCTCCGAGCTGTTGCTAGCCGACAACAGCAAATCGAACCTTGAGCAAGCTGTAGTTGCCGGGCACAACCCAGACGGGCCCGGATGCCCTGTCGCATCCCCATTCTCGTGCGTCGCTGTGCGCAGCGGCTCAGCGGTCACGTTCGCGTCGAGCACAGCGCTCGACGCTTGCCCGCATCTCCGCAATCGAGGCGTCGAGCCGTGTTCGGCCGTCTGCGTGCCAGTTACTTTCATGGGTCGGGCCATGGGCGTCATCCACGCTGTCGGCGCCGAGAACCAGGTGCAGACCACCGCTGAGATCGACGCGCTCACCACGCTGTCAGCCCAGGCGGGCGCGAGGATCGGGATGTTGCGCACGATGACACGTACCCAGGAACAAGCATCAACGGATTCGATGACCGGCCTCATGAACCGGCGGGTGTTTCAGACGCGCATCCGTTCCCTGCGACGCACCGACACGCCGTTCGTGCTCGTCATGGCCGACATCGATCACTTCAAGCGTGTCAACGACACGTATGGGCACGAAACCGGTGACCGCGCCCTCAAAACGTTCTGTGAAGTCTCGAAGGCGTCTCTCCGTAGCACTGATCTGATGGCCAGGTGGGGCGGCGAAGAGTTCGCGTTTGCATTCTGCGATCTCGAACCAAGCCAAACACGTGATGTGATCGACCGGATCAGACTGGAGCTGGCTGGCCGTCTCTCGACGAGCGACCTACCGGCGTTCACGGTCAGCTTTGGAATCGTCGCAGCCGACGCATGCGCGAGTCTCGAAGATGCGGTACGCCTCGCTGACGATGCTCTCTATGAGGCCAAGGCCCAAGGCCGCAATTGCTCCATCATCGCGTCGGTCCCCGCGACCATTCCGGGCGTCGTTGCCACTCCGTTGGTGCGCGTCGCCGAAAAGCTTCGATCGACAAACCCGGGAGTGCTCGCGAGCCTCGTCGGCGACGACGATCCCGTAGCTCACTGACGCCGACGGGCGGGTCGAGAATGGGCCCGGCTTCGTCTCGTTGGCGGGTCAGCACTACCCCGAACTTGGTGTTGCAAACGCCGGTTCCTTGCGGGGATCCACGTCACCTTCTCGTACCCATTCACCACGGCCGGCAAGAAGAGCCCGGATCTCCAGCGCCGGGAGAGGGCGAGCAATGAAATACCCCTGGACCTGGCCACAGCCGGCTTTCCGCAGATAGTCGAGCTGGGCCTCGGTCTCGACTCCCTCGGCGACAACCCCGAGCCCGAGCCCGTGAGCCATCGCGATCTGGGTGGCAACAAGGGTTGGGTCGCCGGCATCGAGATCACCCACGAAACTGCGATCGATCTTCAACTCGTCGAACTCGTAGTCGCGGAGGCGGCCCAATGACGAATGGCCGGTGCCGAAGTCGTCGATCGAGAGCCACACGCCGAGGCTCTTCAGCCCGCGCAACGTCTCATGCACAGCGCGACCTTCCCCTGTGATCAAGCCCTCGGTGATCTCGAGGGTCAGATTCCCTGGGTCGAGGCGGTGCCGACGCAGAGCTTGTGCCACGAGTTCGACGAGCTCAGGCTCGAGCTGGCGCCCTGACAGGTTCACCGCGACTCCCAACGGCAGCGGACCGGTGTGTGCGTCCTGCCAACGTCGCAGCTCTCGGCAGGCCTCGTGCAGCACCCATGCGCCGATCGGCACGATGAGCCCGGTCTCCTCGGCCATCGCCAGGAAAGCGTCCGGTGACAGCAGTCCTCGGGTCGGATGTTGCCAACGCAGCAATGCCTCTGCACCCGCGAATTGATTGCCCGCAAGCCGGAGCACCGGTTGAAAAGCCAATCGGAACTCCTGACGGTCCAGAGCCTCGCGAAGCTGGTTGGCCAGGTCCAACCGACCCACCGACATGACGTGCATGGCAGGCGCGTAGCGTTCGTAACGCGACTTGCCGTGAGCCTTCGCCGAGTACATGGCGAGGTCGGCGTTGCGGAGGATGTCCTCCACTGTCTCGGTCCCGTGGGCATGCGCGATCCCAATGCTGGCCGACAGAGGCACGACGATCGTCGGGCACGAGGGCAACGGGATCGGCTTGGCGAGCACTGCGAGGACACGCTGGGCCACCTTGACAGCCGTCGCTTCGTCGGAATCGGACCTGCCCCCGGACGGCTCGAGCACCAATGCGAACTCGTCGCCCCCGAAGCGGGCAACGATGTCGCCGTCACGAGCCACAGAGCGGAGGCGCTGCCCGATGATCCCGAGCACGGCGTCGCCGGCCGAATGACCGTAGCTGTCGTTGACAGCTTTGAAGCCGTCCAGATCGAGCGTCAGCACCGTGACGTGACTGGCGATACCGACTGCTGGCTCCAGTCGCTTGCGCAAGTGATCGAGGAGCATCGCCCGATTGGGTAGTCCCGTGAGTCCATCGTGGAACGCCTGGTGCGTGAGCTGCTGTGCCGTGCAATGCAGCCTGTCAGCCAGGTCCTTTGCCTCGACCAACGACGACGATTGGTTCTGCAGAAGGAGCACATAGTCGACGACGGCGTCGGAGGTGGCGAAGTCGGTCAAGGTGAGCCCCAACTCGGCGAACGCCGACGTCTGCGTGACCCACGGTGAACCGACGAAGAACAGGCAATCCGCCATCGCGTCGTGCAGCATCTGACCGCGCAGCAACAAGCCGGGTTTGGTCAGCGAGCGGAGCAGGAACAGGGATCGAGGCCGACCGACGATCGCATCGAAACTGGTTGCGATCTTGGGAGTGGCCACCTCGAACAACTCCGTGAACGAGGTGCCCGCCATGGGTTTCCGGTGCAGCCGTTGGATTGACGCCCCCGCTTGAGTGATGCACAGGTTGCGGTCCAATACGAGGTGGAACGGAAAAGCCACATCGACCAGCGGTGCACTGAGGGCGACCCGCTGCTCATGCATCCGCGGCAACCGCGGCGTGGCGACTCCCGGCGGGCGTCGCGATTGCAACGTAGCTGATGATGAATTCGTCGTGATCTGCACCCAGGGCACGATCCACGCTGTGATCGAGCGAGACGGTCAAGCCGTACATCTCGCCCAGGCCTTCTATGAGACCGGGGATCATGGGCGCCAGTCCCTCGCGCTCCGACCAGTACTCGAGACGCATCTGATGGTCGCCGATCTGCTCGCACACGAATGAGGGTGGCCTCATGTCAGGCATGCTGAGACTCAACCTGTCATGCATCGTGTCGAGGTTGGCGAAAAACTCGGCCAGGTCGTGGCCCATGGTGTCGAAGATCGCTCCGTACCCGCGACGTCCGGTGTACAAGATCCAGTGTTTGCCGAAGGCGTGGAGGACCTCCGCCGGTGAGATGTGCATCGCGACGCTGGCCGCTTCGACGAGCCGATAGGTGAGGTCGTCGGGATACGTATCCATCGCCACGAACGCCTCGACACTGACGCCGGCACTCGATTTGATCTCGCTCCACAGTTCCTCGCCCCCCATTTGGACGGCCAGGTCGTGCAGGCCCTGGTTGATCAGGCCGTACATGGGTCGCCTCCGCCAACGCCTGCGCACCATTCAATGGATTCGGTCGCGCGCGTCTGGGAGAAAGGCATGCCCCACTTGTACCCCCTGTCCTGGTCTGCCACCGGGTCATTAGGCCCGAATATTGGCTGCATCTGGCACTGCTTCGGGATTGCGGTTCATCCGAGGGCGCGAAGAGCCCCCGCTGCCGAGAACGGCAGCGGGGCTCACCTTGTTACAGGGTGCGGTAATTGTGAGCAGCCTCGCCCCTGTTCAAACTTTTTCAAGATTTCGCTCAAGTTCCCTCCAGATCTGCCGATGACGCGTCTGGGTGACGCAGGATGCGGACGCGTCATCTCCGTTTGCTGAGACAGCCGGTGCCGAGACCTCGCAGTAGGACTACGGAAAGTCGACCAGCCTGTCGTGCAGAGACCACGAAGATCAATCCTCATTTGTATCGGCGTTGTCCTGGCCTCGCTTGCAGGCTTCGGCATCGTCGAAGCGATTGCTGCGGGTCCGACGTCCGACGCGACCAGCACCACCACCACCGTGCCGTCGACGACGATCGTCGAGACCACAATTCCTGCGACAACGGTTGTTCAAGCCGTACCACCGGCGGTTGCGCTGGTCATGACGGCCGAGGTCGTGGATGGTGACACGATCAACATGTCCGATGGCAGCACGGTTCGTCTGATCGGCATCGACACTCCCGAGCGAGGCCAGTGCGGCTACGAGGAATCCTCGGCGGCGCTCCTCCAACTGATCGTCGGACAGAGCATCACACTCGTTCCCGGGGCCCGCGACGATGTCGACAGGTACGGTCGTCTCCTTCGATACGTCGAGACGAACGGCGTCGACGTGAACCTGAAGATGATCGAGAGTGGCCACGCCATCGCCCGATACGACGGTCGCGACGGCTACGGAGTACATCCGCGACAAGACGCATACGTTGCGGCTGACGATCTCACGCCATCGACCAACGCTTGCGCCGCAGAACCTGTCGCTGTCGTTCCCGTCGCTGTCATTCCTCCCACTGTCGTTCCGGTCACTGTCGTTCCCCTAGCTGTGATTCCCGTCGTGGCCGCGCCGACCGCGGTCTACTACCAGAACTGCACGGAGGTGCGTGCTGCCGGTGCTGCACCGATCCACGCCGGAGATCCAGGATGGCAGACGAAGTTCGACCGTGACGGAGACGGAATCGGCTGCGAGTGACCAG
>JANPGV010000367.1:0-4787 GCA_031424145.1 Ilumatobacteraceae bacterium | reverse complement strand
CGCGAACACGGCGCACTCGCCAACCCCGGCGGCCGACCACGAAGAATCAACGCCGCGTGAACCCATCACCGAATGTCGGGTAGCAACCGAACACGAAACGTCGGGCGGGTACCGACACTTGACACCGTAGAGGGTCCTCAGGTTCCAAACGCACCAGCGCGGTCCGCCCGACGTCGCACACGTTGACGTCAAGCGCGAAAAGTTTGGCCGATTGGTTTATGTCGGCGCGGCGAGGGTATGAGTGCGAAGTCTCCGGGAGGGCCTGTGCGCCCCGGTAGTTCGTCCCCGCTACCGGGGAGCGCTCTCCTGCGAACGAGTGAGTTTCGCCGGCCACGGCAACGACAACCTCACCGTCCGAGTGATGGACGTTGAATGTGGCAGCGTTCTCAAGCATCGGCGTCCTCCGAAATTCTCGATGCGAGCTCTCTGCTGAACTCGGTAAAAGCGTTGCCGACGGCATAGGTGTCGTCAACTCGCGTCACCAAAAAGAAACCCCGACGGCGTTTAGCCTCCGCAGGCGAGGGTACGCGTCCATCGTCACCGAGGGTCCCCCCACGGTCCGGTTAGCTCCGTCCCCGCTAGCGGGGCCCTGGGATCCTCGGGGACACGTCGTAATGTGGCCTTGCCTCTGCGAAAGATAGACATACCGCGCTAGAGCCCCGACGGGCGCACATGGTCCGGCATCGGGGCTCTGCGGGCGTTGAGGACCTCGTCGCTGGGTCGAGAACTGTCGTCCAGGAACTCGACCCAGCGAGCGATGTTGCCGCCACCGACTCGTGCATCAGCGGCGCTTGCTGTTCGACCTGCGTTTCTGCGAGCGACGGCGCGTGGGCGGCGCGGCCGGTCGGCCGGCTTCGGCTTTCGCCTGCGCAATCCTGTCGCCCAGGGCCAGCCAATCTTCTCTGGGCAGGGCGTCTTTCAGTTCTGGGAGGAGCTCGGTCTCTTCTTCTTTGACGTGATGCTCGATGCCGCCGAGGAGCATCTCAGCGGTGGCGCCGAACCCTGGCATCTCGACCATGCTCAGCATCTTCGAGAGGCCCTCGCGCGCGAGGCCGTGCTCAATCTGAGCTTCCTCTTCGTCTTCTTGGCCGACATACTTGGCGATGGCGGGGTAGAGGATCTCCTCTTCGATCTTCATGTGCAACGTGAGTGCGGCCTCGACCTCGTTGGCCATCTTCTCGCGCTCCGGTCCCTCTTCCGACTCGCCCAACGACGTGAGCAGCTTCTTGACCTCACGGTGGTCTGCTCTGAGAATTGCCATCGGATCATTCATGCCGTGCGCTCCTTTTTGATGGTCGTCGTGATGGTCGTCGTTGATGACGGGGCCAGCAGTACCCGGCACTTTGATCGTTCAAACGGGCCGGTGAGATATCGCCCGTTCGGGTGGCTCGGCTCTCACGATGTTGCTCGCAGCTGCGACGATGACCCTCATGGCAATCGACTTCACTCTGTCCCCTGAACTCGAAGACATCCGCCTTCGCGTCAGAACGTTCGTCGATGGCGTCGTGAAGCCGGGCGAGACCAAGATCGGCAACCCGGAGAAGATGGATCGCAAGGAGTACCTGTCGTTGCTGCTTGCCATGCGCCAAGCCGCAAAGGATGCCGGGCTGTGGCTGCCGCAGATGCCGAAGGAGTGGGGCGGTATGGGGCTCGGTCACGTCGAGTTGGCGATGGTGCAAGCCGAGGCGGCCAAGTGTTCGTACGGCCCGTTCGTCCTGAACTGCCAGGCGCCCGACGAGGGCAACATGCACACCCTGCTGCACTGGGCGACGCCGGAGCAGAAGGAGAAGTACCTGCGGCCACTGTGCGACGGTCACAAGATGAGTTGCTTCGCGATGACGGAGCCCGAGGTCGCCGGAAGCGATCCAACCTTGATCCGTACGGCCGCAGTCCAAGATGGCGACGAATGGGTGATCAACGGTCACAAGTGGTTCATCTCCAACGCTCGCCGAGCAGCCTTCGCGATCCTCCTGGCTCGGACCGAGGACAATCCCGACCTGCCGCAGGCTGCAAACACAGCGTTCATCGTCGACATCCCGTCACAGGGATGGAACCGGGTGCGCGAGGTCGAGACGATGCACGGTGGAACGGGCCACAGCGAGATCGTGATCGAAGACCTCCGTGTACCGAACGCGAACATGCTCGGTGGCCGCGGTCAGGGCCACCTCCTCGGTCAATACCGATTGGGTCCGGCGAGGCTGGCCCATTGCATGCGTTGGATCGCCCAAGCCGAGACCGCGCTCGACATGATGGTCGACCGCTCGCTGTACCGCTACTCGCACGGCTCGGTGCTTGCCGAGAAGCAGGGCATTCAATGGATGATCGCTGACTCGACCATGGAGCTCTATCAGGCCAAGTTGATGGTGCTCCACGCCGCCTACAGGATCGATCGTGGCCTCGACTTCAAGTCAGAGGTGTCGATGGCCAAACACTTCGTGGCCAACATGCTCGGTCGTGTGATCGATCGCTCGATTCAAGTGCATGGCGCGCTCGGCTACTCGACCGATACACCGCTGGCCGGCATGTTCCAGCATGCGAGGTGGGCCCGTTTCGCTGATGGCGCCGACGAGGTGCACCAGATGCGAATTGCTCAACGCACGATCGCTGCATACCGCGACAACGGTTCGACGCGCACTGCGACTGGTGACCTTCCGCTCTAGCAGCGTCACGCAAGCAGCGTGCTGATCGTGACGGGAGCGAGACCTGCAGTCGTCAACAGATCGAGGATCTTGGGCACTGCGTCGATCGTGTCGCGGTGGCCGAAGTGCAAGCTGACGATTGCGCCGGCATGTAGCTGCTTCTTGACTCGAGAAACGACCGTGCTCGCGCCGGGCTCGGTGTAGTCGAGCGAATCGATGTCGTAACCGACCGAAACGGCGTATCCAGCGACACCGGCTTCCTCGAGGAGGAGCTCGGTCGGTACGTCCGTGCCCGATGGCCTGAACCATTTTCCGATCGAACCGATGAACGGTACGAGTGCCTCGCCTCCACCGACGATCTCGTCATACACGTCGGCTCGCGACAGCTTGAGCATCGATTTGTGGCTCTTGGTGTGGTTGCCGAGCTCGTGTCCGTCGTCGACCGCTCGATGGCCGAGCTGCGGGTTGGCCGTCAGCCAGTCTCCGATCGCGAACAGCGTCGATATCGTGCCGGTGGCCTTCAGCAAATCGAGCAACTCGCCGACCAACGTGGCATCGCCGCCCAGGTGGAAGGTCAACGCGACGTTGTTGGCGGTGGTTGGCCCGTGATTGACATACGTGGCGGGACCGGTGACGAGTTGTTGGGTGGTGGTGGCGCTGACCTCGGTTGTGATGACCTCGGTCGTGCTGATGTTCGTCGTTGTTGCAGCGGGTGTCGTGATGGATGTCTCTGCGACCGTGGAAGTCGAAGCCGCAGGCGACCCAGCCGTCGGGGACGCTGTCTCAGGCGTTGTGTTGGCGGCCGATGTTGCAGCGCGGGATGCGGGTCGGGTTTCTGCCCACGCTGCGACGCCGGCCATTCCGGCGAGGAACGTTCCTCCGCCCAATAGGAGCTGTCGTCGCTCGAACAATGGTCGCTGCCGACCATCCGTGCTCATCTATAGTTGCCGGTGTGGCCGAGTGAGTATCGCCCCGGCTGTGGGAAGATCGCCAGACCGTGCGGACCGCTTGGCACGGGAATGGTGGCCAGGAGCTCACCGGTGGTCGTGTCGAAGACATAGACCTCGGCGTCCCACCGACCCGAGAGCCACAGACGCTTACCATCTGCCGACACGCCGCCCATGTCGGGTGACCCGCCGTCGGGTATCAGCCACGTCGCGACGACGGTGTCGGTCTTCGGGTCGACCACGCTGACCGATCCTTCGCCAGGCCTCGATCTCCTGCCGGTGTCGTGTGCCGTTCGCCCGCGGTTGGTCACGTACACCAACGAGGCATCCCGGCTCGGGTAGATCCCGTGCGGGCCCACGCCTGTCTCGATCGATCCGATGACGGAGGTGCCATCTGCGTCGATGATCCAGACGCAGCCGTGCTCCATGTCTGCCACGTAGAACTTCTTTCCGTCTGGCGCCAATCGCAGGTCCTGCGGCATCGAACCCTTCTCGAGCGGCAACACGTTGAGGATCTCGCCAGTCGCGGTGTCCACTTTGAGCAGGTCGCCCGAGAACTCACACGTCGCCAAGAACCATGCGCCGTCCACTGACCAATCGGCGTGGTTCACCCCGTCGCAAGGAACGGGCACCGACATGCGCCGCTTCCACGTCAGGGGATCGTAGAAGTCGATGCGGTTCATTCGTTCGGCCATGACGATCGCGGTCGAGCCATCGGGTGTGAAGTACAAGTTGTAGGGCGCAGCGACCGGGATCGACTTGCCCTTCTCCCCAGTGGTGGGTTCGATCTCGACCAATCTGTTGGCGGCGCTCACCGTCGCGTACAGCTTGGTGAGATCCCACGAAGCGACGACGTGTTGCGGGAGCTTGCCGACCTTGTAGTGGTTGACGATCTGCATCGTCTCCTGATCGATCACCGTCACCGAGCCGTCGCCGTTGCTCGGGACGTAGACGTAGTTCTTGGCGTTCGCGACGGCGGGGCTCAACTGGCCGACTCCCGTGTGTGAGTACACGCCAGGGACGGTCGTCGTGGTCGTCGTGGTCGTCGGGGCGAGCGTGGTGGTCGTGCTGGTCGTGGGAACGGTCTCGGGCGCGTCCGTAGCGACGACTGCGGTTTCGTCCGGAGTCGTGGGAACGATCGACGACGATGTGGTCGTTGCCGGTTCAGTGACCGCCGGCGTCGCTCGCGATTTCGACGCGC
>JANPGV010000366.1:0-5710 GCA_031424145.1 Ilumatobacteraceae bacterium | reverse complement strand
CCCCCGGTTGCCGCGCCTCCCCCGCCCGTCAAAGGCAGACGCCGAAAGGGCTTGATGTTGTTCGGCATCATCTTGTTCGTCGGCGGTCTTCTGGGCGGCGGGGCAATCGCAGCCAAGGGCGTGTCGAACTACAAAGAAGCGGTGAAGTCGCTGGCCCGAGCTCCGGTGGGGTGCACGACGACGCTCGTTTTCGACAAGCCGGCGACCTTCACGATGTACGCGGAAACGAAGGGCAAGCTCGGCTCGCTCAGTGGTGATTGCGAGGCCAACGGCACTCAGTACAGCCATGCCGGCGACAAGCTTCCGAAGATCTCGATGACTCTCCTCGACAGCAACGGCAAGGAGGTCGCCATGGATCGTGGTGCCTCTGCTTCGTACGACGTGGATGGATATGTCGGCACCGCCGTGCGGACCGTGAAGATCGACAAGGCAGGCACGTATCGCTTGGACGTCGAGTCCGACGACACCGATTTCGCAGTCGCGATCGGCAAGAACCCCAAGGACGAAAGTGAGCTGCTGACGCTCATCGGCGCGGCAGTTGCTCTCGGAGGATTGGTGCTCGGCCTGCTGTTCTTCCTGCTCGGATTGCGCCGCCGCCGGCCCGCACAGGCGGTGGTCGACATTCGCAATCCAGTGGGCCCGTTGCCCGGTTGGCCACCCGGCCCATACGCGGGCGTGCCGCCGGCACCTCCGACCCAGCCCGGCACCGTCGCGGACCCGCCGGCGCCGACATTCCAGTTCCCCGGTCAGCCGCCGATCCGCCTGCCCGTGCAGCCGCCCGGTACCGGATTCGCGCCACCATCGTTTGCTCCGCCGCAGCCGGGCTCAGCTCCACCGCCTCCGCAGGGACCAGCATCGCCTCCTCACACTGAACCGCCTCCGCCTCCCGCACCACCCGATAGGGGCTGGACCCTGGAGGACGAGCCGAACAACGACGACTAGAGGCGGCGCATGACCGTGACGACGCGGCCGAATATCTGTACTTGATCGGCGTCGAACACCAATGGCTGGAGTCGTGAGTTGGCCGGAATGAGGGTGACGGTCGAACCCTTGCGCTGGAACGTCTTGACGGTCGCCTCTTCGCCGGGGATCCCGGCGATGACGATCTCACCGTTGACTGCTGTCTCTTGAGCGCGCGCGACAACGAAGTCGCCATCCATGATGCCGATGTCGATCATCGAGTCGCCGCGCACACGCAGCATGAACAGATCGCCAGTGCCCGTGAAATCTTCCGGCAGCGGGAACAGCTCTTCGACGTTCTCCTGGGCGAGCACATCGGTTCCGGCGGCGACATCACCCACGAGGGGAACGTGACGCACGGGGCGGCGCTCGATCGCCAAACCCGACGAAGGATCGAAGCGCACTTCGATGGCACGGGGCTTGGTTGGATCACGCTTGAGAAAGCCCATCCGCTGCAGTGACGCCAGGTGGCTGTGCACAGTCGATGGGGAAGTGAGGCCTACAGCCTCGCCAATCTCACGCACACTCGGTGGGTAGCCCCGCTCGCGCATGCTGGTTTCGATCATGTCGAGGATGCCTCGTTGGCGAGCGGTGAGTTGTTCAGACATTCCCATAGCGTACGCGCGTTCGTACCTCAGGTCAAACATTCGTTCGTGAAACAAATGTTCGATCATGGGTTGACGTCGAACGACTGTTCGTGGCAGACTACGAACGACTGTTCGGGCAACGTATGTTCGATCAACGCGAATAACTCACGAATCAACCACGAAGGGAGCGATCAATGGCATTGGCAGTCGTCATACCAGGTCAGTTCCGCGAGCGGTCCTACCGCTACCAGCAGCTCGGCGATCAGGGTCCGGTCTCGACGTTGTACGTCCGGCGCAGGTTGACGGTCCTGGTCTCCTTGGCAGCGATCGTGCTGGTGCTGTTCGTCGGCGCCGGCCATGTTGTGGCGAATCGTGGGGGCGCTCCTGCCTCCGCCTCCGCGATTCGCCCCGCAACCTTGCAATCGAACGCCTATGTGGTGCAGGCCGGCGACACGTTGTGGTCGATCGGCCAGCGCTTTCACGGTCACCTGTCGCTAGCCGACTACGTGGATCAGTTGATCGCCGTCAACGGCGGCACTCACATACAGCCCTCGCAAGCGCTGACGCTTCCGTAGCTCATCCACTAGCCTCGGGCGGCAATGCGCTGCCCCAAGTGCCACACGGACGACACCAAGGTGATCGATTCGCGCGAGGCCGAAGAAGGCCTGTCGATACGTCGGCGCCGGCTCTGCGCGAGCTGCCAGCACCGCTTTACCACCTACGAGCGACTCGAGGAGGTGGCGTTGGTGGTCGTCAAGAGCCACGGGGCTCGTGAGCCCTTCGATCGGGCGAAGATCGTCGCCGGTGTCACGGCAGCGTCGAAAGGTCGCCCGGTGACGGCAGAGCAGATCGACCAACTGAGCATCGACCTCGAGGACCACTCGCGGTTGCAGGGTAACGAGATCACGACGGCCGAACTGGGCCTGGAGGTGCTGGAGCGGCTGCGCTCCCTCGACGTGGTGGCTTACTTGCGGTACGCCAGCGTCTACAAGAACTTCGACGCGGCGGCCGACTTCCAACGCGAGCTGGTGCTGTTGAAGAAGCTCGAACGCACCTAGCCGTCAGCGGTCGCGCAGATATCGCGTGAACAGGAAGCCGTCGTCTTCGAGGACGTGAGCAAGCCGCATCTTGCGCGAGATCTGGGCCGAGCCGCTGGTCACACGAGGTCCGTCGCCACCTGCAAGCTGTGGCGAGATGGTCAGGTTGAGCTCGTCGATCACGTCTGCGGTCGATAGCGCGCCGTTCAACTGTGCTCCACCCTCGGCTTGAACAAAGTCGGCGTTCAACTGGGCGAGCGCGGCGACGAAGTCGACGTCGCCTTTGCCCGCGCGCACAGCATCGATGGCCGTCCGCGGCGCGTCTTCGGGAAGGATCAGGAACCCTGCGCCACTGGTGAACAGCGCGCTCCGCGCATCGACATTTCCCGTTCGGCTGACGACGCCGACTCGCTGGCCGGGCTTGCGCGGCGGGCCGTATCCCTCGATGCGAACGGTCGCCGCGCCGACGATCAACACGTCGGCCAGATCGCGCAACGTCAGCAACACCTCTTGGTCGGTCCTGCTCGACAGGCTTCGGGAGTTGTGGTCGACAACCGTTGAACCGTCGATGCTGGCCACCATGCACACACCAAGCCAGGGTCTACCGGCCGGACGGGGCCGCTCCACGTCGTATGCCTCGCGGACGGTGACGTGATCCGTCGGGTGTTCGAACAGCCGGCGCATCGCTGCGATGATACGCCGCGGATCGCCAACTGATTGCCTCTTGAGCAGGTCATTTGCCGCGGAGGTAGGGCATGACGACTGCATCGATCATCGGAGTGAACCAGTCGGCGGCGACCGTCGTGAGGTGGTTGATGTCGCGAAACATCAAGATGTCACCGATGATGAGCGGGCAATCCGTCTCCGTGCACAGCCAGTCCGAGGTGTCGACGAAACGAGCGCCGTTCTGCTGCGCTACATCGCGCTCCACCGCCAGCTTGCCGCTCTCGATCGCGTCGGATCTTGGGTTGATGCAGGCCTTGACATCGGTCAGGTGGGCTGACAGACAAGTCCCCGGGTCGGTGCGCGAATCGGGATTGTCGCCGAGCACCAGAAGGCGCGGTGTGAGACCCTTCAATCGGCCCAGCGTCGTGTTGAACCCGTCTCGCCATTCACGATCGCTGTTGGGGTAATGCCTCGAACCGGTGACGATGACGAGATCCGGGTGTTCATCAGCAACGAACTGCACGGCCTTGTCGCGCCACTTCGGACACGTGCGGGCCAACGTTGCTGTCGGTATCGAGACTGAGGCCGCTGGGCAACCGCCCTTCGCCAGCACGATCAACTGCAACCCTTCCCGATCGGCGATCGTCTGCAACGGCGGGAACCACTGCGCCGCATGAGAGTCGCCGATCAGGACAACCTCGATCGACGATGACTTGTCGCCATACCGGCACGGATTGAGCTTGTCGTCGACACCGATTGCCACGCACCCATCGCCGTACACTGCTGGCCGATCGTCGAACAGTCTGGCGAGTGATGGTCGCAAGTTGCTGGGCACCGCCGCTGTGGTCAAGCCCTGCAGCAGCACCGACTTGTTGGCGGCAACGAGACTTGCCAGATCGCTTCCCACCAAGCCCGCAGCCGGCGTAGCAGTTGCGGCGACTCCAGACGGAGCCGCGCCCGCCGGCGCGCCGGGCGAGATCGTGGTCGTCGTCGCGACAAGGTTCAGCACTGGCGCGGCCGCCGCGGTTCCGCCATCGAAGTGTCGCGGTAGCGCCAGTGAGATCGTCCCGACAAGCAACACGGTTGCGCACAGGGCGGCGCCGAGCGTCAGGCCGCGGCGGGCTTGCGATGAGATCCACGTCGAGTGACGAACGGGATCCTCGACGAGTCGCAGCGAGGCGGCGGCCAGTGCTAGGGCGACGCCGATCGCGATGAACCGTTGCGCCAGGCTCAGCGGTCCCCATCTGGCTTCGGCGAGCACGAGCGCCGGCCAATGCCAGACGTAGATCGCGTATGACCGCCGCCCGATCCACTGCAGCGCTTGACGGCGCAGCACCGCCACCGGCGCGAACGGTGCAGCATCGCTCCCGCCGGACACGACGATCAGTGCCGTACCGAGCACCGGCAACAACGCAGCTGACCCCGGAAAGGCGATGGAGCCGTCGAAGGTGAGGACAGCGGTCGCGACACCGGCTACGCCGACCCATCCGGCAACGGCACGCGCTTGTGGCGAGACCAGTTGCCACGCCGTGCCTCCCGCGGCTATCAGTCCACCGATGGCGAGCTCCCACATCCGCGAGGGCAGGAGGTAGAACGCGCCCGTCGGATGCGTGCGGGTCATCCAGATGCAAATGAGGAACGACGCCACTGCGACGAGGCCCATCATCGTTGTGACGAGACGCCGGTACTTTCGCGGTCGTCGGGAGAGCCCAAGAAGTGTAAGCGGCCAGAACAGGTAGAACTGCTCCTCGACCGCCAGTGACCAGAAGTGCAGAAGCGGTGATGGTGTGCGGCCCACTTGCGACGCGAAGTAGTCGCCGAGCCGACCGGCGAACACGAAGTTGACGACAAACGCTCCAGCGGCGACCGCGTCGGACGCGAGTGGGCGTTGCGCGATCGGCGCCAGCATCACCTGTGATGCGACGACCGTTACGACTACGACGACACATGAAGCGGGTAGCAGCCGTCGAGCCCTTCTCGCCCAGAAACGAGGCAGCGAGATGGTGCCCGTCGTTGCCACCTCACGCAGGAGCAATCTGGTGATCAGGAAGCCCGACAGCACGAAGAACACGTCGACTCCGACGTACCCGCCGGCGAACCGGGAGAGCCGGGCGTGGAAGAGCACGACGAAGACGACGGCAACGGCGCGTAACCCCTCGATATCGGGCCGGAATTCGTCGGTCTGGCGATCCGTCATGACCCCCGAATCATCGCAGCCTGTGGATATCTGTGCATAAACACTGCCTGTTCACCTTCTGTCCCCAGAGAATTCAGTCTGAATTCAGTGGTTTTACCCCTTCCTCCCCACAGGCAAGAGCCTTTAACGTTCACGCCCGTAGCTAGCAGCCGTGTGTGAGGAGCGGATGGGCAGCAATCGCTCGGTCGATTCGGGCTTTGCTGCGGGGTAGGGAGACTCTAAACCTGCTACCTCACGCCGTTGCTGGTCGTTCGGTGGGAAAG
>JANPGV010000365.1:0-3894 GCA_031424145.1 Ilumatobacteraceae bacterium | reverse complement strand
TCCACGGACGACTGTCTGCCCGCGACCTGGTCGCCACGTCGTCGTACAGTTCGCTATGGAGAACGGCGACATCGGACTCGGCGCGAGCCCGAAGCACAACGTGATCCCCACGTAGCATCGGGCGAGCCTAGCCGTGCAGTCCGGATGCGGCGTCGCTCGGCGCGACGTTCAAGCAACCTCCTCGTAGCTACCCGGGGTTCGTTGGCGTGTAGTGAAGAGGTCGTGACGGGTCGCCTTGTCGAGCGTGCCGGTCTGGGACGCATAACAACGGCGCAGATTCGCGATCACCGGCAGGCAGTCGACGCGCTCCGAACGCTTATGGCGCGTCTCGAAGCCGTGTTCCGGGGCACGCCGAGCTAGGTGGATTGCTCGGTGCGGCGGAGGGTGCGTCAATCGTAGAATCGTGCTGTGGCTTACGACGGCGATCTCGCCGAGCGTATCCGCGAGCTCCTTGTCGACGAGCCCGGCGTCACTGAGACGAAGATGTTCGGTGGGCTCGCCTTTCTCGTCGGTGGTCACCTAGCCATTGCGGCGAGCCACCAGGGTGGAGTGCTCGTCCGCGTCGACCCGATCACATCGGACGCTCTGGTCGCTCGAACCGGCGCCCGCCACGCTGTCATGAAGGGCCGTCCGATGGACGGGTGGCTGCGCGTCGACCCTGACAACCTTCGCACTAAACGACAGCTCGCCACATGGGTCAGCCGGGGCGCCGGCTACGCCCGTTCCATATCGCCCAAAAGACGTGCACCGAAGCGGCGCTGATTGATCGGTGTCTCGCAACGCTGGTGCGAACACTTCGCCCGTCGCCTACTGCGGCGAACGCATACCCACGGCGCAGAACTCCGGTCCACGTCGGCACCCGATGGAACAAACCGCGCGTCGGCGTCGTCGTCTGTCGACGTTGGCTGATTGGATTGTCGAGTGTCGAGATCCCGTGTCGCAAACGCACCCAGCCGCACCGGCTACGACGCCGAACTGCGGCGGCACAACGAGGTACTGCGCCTGGCGGTTGGCGTCCAGCTCTACGACCAGGTCCTCGACATCGGCTGCGGGAGCGGGCAGACGACTCGTGATGCCGCCCGCGCGGCGCAGGCAGGGAGTGCGCTCGGGGTCGACGTCTCCGCTCCAGCGATCAAGCGCGCCCGGGAACTCGCCCGCGCGGAACGACTCCGTAACGTCACGTTCGAGCAGGCCAACGCACAGGTCCACAGCTTTCCCCAAGACCGTTTCGACCTAGCGATGAGCAGGTTCGGCACGATGTTTTTCGACAATCCCGTCGACGCGTTCGCCAACATCAGGCGAGCGCTGCGCCCGGCCGGGCGCCTGACGATGATGGTCTGGCAGGCCCACGAGCTCAATGAATGGGACGTCGCCATTCAGCAAGCCCTTGAAGGAGATGAAGGGCCCGTGGCGCCTCCCTCCGAGGGAACGGATCCGTTCTCGCTTGCCGACCCACCGACCGTGCAGGAGATCCTGGAGGCCGCAGGGTTTGACGACGTCGACTTCGCCGACGTACACGAACCCGTCTACTACGGTCCCGACGTGGCGGCTGCCCTCGACTGGGTCAGCGGTTTCACATCTACCGCCGAGGTGCTCAAGCGGCTCGACCCCGCTTCGGCGCAAAGCGCGGTCGAGCGTCTGCGCGAGGAGCTCGCCGCGCACACGAGCGACGAAGGGATCTGGTTCGGCTCCCGCGCCTGGATCGTCACCGCTCTTCGTCACTAAGAGGGAGCCCAACTGCGATCTGATGTACCCAGGACCGTTGAAGACTGCGCACAGACTTCGCGTATTTCGGAGGAGTCACGCGGAATCTATGATGACGCGCATCCGCAGTGAAGCTGTGAAGGAGGGGACGTGACCACACGCAAGATGTCTCGAGTCCGTTTGGGGTTGGGGGCGGTACTCGCCTTCGTATCGACCGCCGGTGGCGTCGTGGCGGTGCCGAAGGTGGCCTTGGCCGCGCCATGGACAGTCACCGCGCTGTCGGATCCTGGTGGGCCGACGGCAACCCAATTAGGGCAGTCGCTGGTCGGTCCAGGCATTACGGTTAACAGCGCCACATTCGTCGGGGACAACAGGGCGGGTGGAACCTTCAACGATCCCGCCGCGTCGGTCGGGCTGGCTTCGGGCGTCGTCTTGTCGAGCGGGCAGGTCCATGACGTGATCGGGCCCAACACGATCCCAAGCAGTGGCGTGGACCTCGCCCAGCTTGGCGACGCCGATCTCAACGCGTTGCTGCCGGCCGGCCAGCTGACCCACGACGCCACCGTCCTGCCGTGAACTTCACCCCCACCAACCCTCAGCTGGCCATCAACTACGTTTTCGCATCGGATGAGTACGAGGAGTTTGTCCATACCTCGTTCAACGACGTCTTCGCCTTCTTCGTGAACGGAAAGAACTGCGCGGTCACGCCGGGCACCGTCGCCCCGATCACGGTCAATACGGTCAATCAGATCGACAACACGCTCTTCTACGTGCCGAACGGTGGCGGAACCTACGACACCCAGTTCGACGGCTTCACCGTAGTCCTGACATGTCGCGCTGCGGTCAATCCCGGTGTTCCTAACACGTTGAAGCTGGCCATTGCCGATACCAGCGATGGCATCTACGACTCCGCGGTGTTCCTCCAGGCGAACGGTGTCTCATCGAACCCGATCGGGCCGTTGCAGCCGATCACACCGAACCGGCTGCTCGACACCCGTAACCAGGCGTTGACCGCCGGCGGCGCGCTCGGTCTGCCGACGCAGTCGCTCGTACCCGGAGGAACTTCGATCAACGTCAA
Source organism: Ilumatobacteraceae bacterium (assembly GCA_031424145.1). Lineage (GTDB taxonomy): Bacteria > Actinomycetota > Acidimicrobiia > Acidimicrobiales > Ilumatobacteraceae > JAENVT01. The sequence goes on along the minus strand of JANPGV010000365.1, from coordinate 1,112 downwards.
GGTGACCGGCGGCGACGTACCCGACACCGCACTAGCCGTGGCGCTGAACATCACTGCCGTTGATGGCGTGGTACCGGGGTTCCTCACCGTCTATCCCTATGGTGCGCCGAGACCTAACACGTCGAGTGTGAACTACGCCGCAGGGTCGGCTTCGCCGAACAACGTGGTGGCGAAGATCGGGCCTGGTGGTCTCATCAGCATCTTCTCCAATGCCAGCGTGAACGTGATCGTCGACGTCTTCGGCTGGTTCGGTCCGGGTGGCAACGCGCGGCTGTTCACCGTCGTGCCGGACCGACTCATCGACACGCGCCTCGGCGCGGGTACGCCGGTCGGCACGGGCCAGACGATCGATGTCCAGGTCACCGGTACGACGCGGGTGCCGGTCGGTGCGAGCGCAGCCGTCCTGAATGTCACTGCCGTTGGTGCGGTCGTGCCGGGCTACCTTACGGTGTTCCCTTCGGATCGCGACCGACCACTGGTCTCGGCGGTGAACTATGAAGCGGGTGTCGCCCGACCGAACAGTGTCATCTCGCCGATCGGTGCCGACGGAAAGATCAAGATCTTCGCGTCCGCGCAGACACACGTCATCGTCGACGTGATGGGCTGGTTCGGCGCGGCTGGTCAAGCCGAGTACGTCGAGGTCCCGTCCACCCGTGTGCTCGACACCCGCGAGCCTGCGAACACGGGTCCCAAGATGGCCGGAAACAGCGTGCTCCACCTGCAGATCGTCGGCCCGGTCGTGCCGCCCAACGCCCGCTCCGTGGTGTTGAACGTGACCGCAACCGAACCAGACCTGCCAGGGTTCTTGACGGTGTATCCCGGCAATGCGGCTCGGCCGACGACGTCGAATCTCAACTACGTCGCGGGCCAAACGATCCCGAACGCCGTAATCGTCGGTCTCGGCCCGACCGGAGCTGTCGACATCTTCTCCAACGCCACGACACACGTTGTGGTCGACGTCGTCGGCTACTTCGCATAGCGACCGTAGGGTCCACCGTCACTTCGTAGGAGCGGCGCTGGAAGGACAGAGTTGACACGTGGGCAACGTACGCACTCATACAGCCAACGTTCTTGTGATCGGCTCCGGCGGGGCCGGCATGCGGGCTGCGATT
>JANPGV010000364.1:0-14637 GCA_031424145.1 Ilumatobacteraceae bacterium | reverse complement strand
TGCAAACTTCCTCGATGTGCACACGGTTGCGTCCGCCGAGCCATTGCTCGATCTGAAGCCACGGAGAGATAGCTGATGCTTGCCCTGCCATCCGCTGCGCCACCCGCTCCGCGACGCCAGATCCTCGTCGGCACGGCCCTGGGGTGCGTCGGCGCCGCTTCGGTGATCGGGTCAATGCTGGCGCTGTGGCTGCGCTTCCGAACCAACGCCGTTGACGTATCGGGTGGTCTGTGGGTGCCAAAGGGCGTCAAAGTGCCGATGGTTCCTGCCAACACCATGCTGTTGGCGTTCGTTCTCATCTACGTCTTCGCCCAGTGGACCGTCTATGCCGCACGGCGTAACGCCCGAAGCCAGACAGCACTGGGGCTCACCCTCGTCGCGGTGATCGGCGCAGCAATCCTCAATGCCCAGGCGTTCATCTACGTCCGCATGAAGTTGCCGATCGGCGGCAAGACACCGACGGCGTACAACTCGATGTTCTACGCGATCACCGGCACGTTCATGTTGCTGCTGATCATCGGCATCGGCTTCAGCGTGATCACGACGTTTCGTTATATGGGCGGTCGAACGTCGGATCGCGAGATCGTGTCAGCGCATGCTCTGTATTGGTACTTCCTCGGTGCGGTGTTCTTCGCGCTGTGGTTCGTGGTGTACGTGACGAAGTAGGCGAGGGGCACGAATGTTCACCACAGGATCCAAACTCTTCCTCGGCGCAACCGTGTTGTCGGTCTTCGCTGCCGTCGTCTTCGGCCTCTCCAAGGGTGGTGCCGATGGATGGCTCGGCGTCGTGGGCCTGCTCACAGCGGCAGTCGTTTTCGCGTTCCTTTTCTGCGTCAACTACATGATCCGCGACGGCAACGTATCGGCAATGTCGGACGACGCGGTCACCGTGTCCGCGGCAGCGCAACCTCCTGTCGAACGCAGTGTCTGGCCGGTCCTCAGCGCGGTCGCGGTGGGAGCAATAGCGGTCGGGGCGGTCTCGAAGCCGATCGTGTTCAAGGCCGGCGTGGTGCTGCTGCTTGCCGCTGCGGTCGAGTGGATGGTGCACGGCTGGAGTGAACGGGCTTCGGCGGACGCCACCTACAACGCCGACCTCCGTAAGCGGATGCTTCACCCCATCGAGTTTCCTGTTCTTGCCGCGGCGGGACTGGCCGCCGTCATCTATTCGTTCTCGCGCGTCATGTTGTGGATCGACAAGAGCGGGGGTCCGGTCGTGTTCGTCATCGCCGGTGCGCTTGTCCTGTTCGGCGGCTTCCTCTTTGCATCGCGGCCCAGTCTGAAGAAGGGCGTCATCACCGGCGTTTGCGCGATAGCAATGCTCGGTCTCGTCAGCACCGGCGCAGTGATGGCAGTCGATGGCCAGCGCGCTATCCCGGCTCACCCGACGACAGGGTCCGACAACGGGGCGGTCTGTGACCTCGCCGAAGAGGGCCCCGGCGATCAAGCCGAGATCGACGACAAGGGATCGCAGGCCGTTGCGTCGAAGGCTGCGATCGGGATCACCGTGACCGTGGAGAACGGCACGCTCACTGCCCACGAGCTGGCGGTTCCCGGCAACCAGGATCCCGTCACGGTCTCGCGCGGCAACGTGGTCAACGTCATCTTCAAGAATCACGATTCGGTGCCGCGGCGGCTGACGGTCAACATGGGCGAGTTCGAAACAGACATCAACGGAACCAAGGTCAAGGAGCGTCCGAAGATCTGCACGACGCTGGTTCACCCCGGCGGCAGCCAGTTCCTGTCGTTCGTGCTGCCCAAGCCGTCGATCGCCAGTTCCCAGCCCTACACATTCACCGCGCCGGGTGTGCCCGGGCTGAAGCCCATTGAGATCAGGGTGCCGTAACGATGAGCGGAGTCGAGCAACCAGTGAGTACCGTGCGACGTGTGAAGCAGCGGTCGGCCATTGCCGTGGTCGTAGTCGCTGCTGCGGCAGTGCTCGGCGGCTGCGCCCGTAACGCACCCCAAGACACGTTCAAACCGGAAGGCGAGAACGCCCGGAAGATCCAGAACCTGCAGTGGCCCGTTTTCGTGGTCGCAGGGATCGTCGGGGTCATCGTCTTCGCGGTGATCATCTACGTCGTCATCAGGTTCCGCGATCACGGACAAGAGATGCCGCGGCAGACCCACGGCAATCCCACGCTCGAGATCGGCCTGACGATCCTGCCCGCGATAATCCTCATCGCGGTCGGGATTCCCACGGTCAGCACGGTGTTCTCGCTGGCCAAGACCAGCGACACGCAATGTGTCGTCAACATCACCGGTCAACAGTGGTGGTGGGAGTACGAGTACCCGGTGCAGAACTGCGGTGGCGTCGAGATCACAGAGCCACTGGTGACCAGTGGTGAGCTGGTGCTGCCGACCAAGGTCCACGTCTTGTTGCGCATCACCAGCAACGACGTGATCCACTCCTTCTGGATCCCCAAGCTGAACGGCAAGCGCGACGCCGTGCCTGGTCGAATCCATCCGCTGCGCATGGAGGCGGATCATCCCGGCATCTTCGCCGGTCAGTGCACGGAGTTCTGCGGCCTCAGCCACGCGCGCATGCGAATGGACGCGGTCGGCCTGAACTCAGCCGACTTCTCGACGTGGGTCGCCGACCAGTTGCAACCTGCCACGAAGCCGACCGATCCGCTGGCGCTGCAGGGCGAAGACGTGTTCCGCACGCAGTGCTCGCGTTGTCACCAGGTCAACGGATTGATGGAGGAGAACCCGGACGGGACCGACTCGACGAAGCCCGTCGTCGCGTTCCCCGATCTCTACGTCATCGCCGGGAACGCGCCGAACCTGACGCATCTGATGTCGCGCACCACGTTCGCCGGGGCGACGTTCGACCTGCTGACCGATTCGTGTCGCAAGACCTTGCTCGACGCCAGCCCAGAGGAGTTCGGCGCGTTGTACCTCAAGGGCGTCACGCCGGAGTGTTTCAACGAAGCCGAATTGCGTGAGTGGGTCCGCAATGCTCCGGCGAAGAAGCCGATGTATTCGAGCGAAGCGCAGAAAGACGAGAACGGCGGGAAGTACCGCGGCATGCCAAACCTCAACCTAACCGACGATCAGATCGATCAGATCGTCGCCTACCTGCTCGAGCGGAAGTAAGGCTGATCCAGATGGCCATCATCGAACGACCCTCCACAGTTCCAGCGCTGCCGGGCGGCGACGTCCCGCAATTCGCCACCCCCGCTTCGTCGTACGGCGTGTTCCGTCGCCCGGTCACCACCACGGGCTGGCGGTCGTGGATGTTTACGATCGACCACAAGAAGATCGGCATCATGTACGGCGTCTCAGCGATGTTCTTCTTCCTCGTCGGCGGTGTCGAGGCATTGCTCATCCGCACCCAACTCGCCGCCCCCGACAACACGGTGCTCAGCGCCAGCCTCTACAACCAGATGTTCACGATGCACGCCACGACCATGATCTTCTTGTTCGTGATGCCGATGGCGGCCGCGTGGGCCAACTACTTCGTGCCCTTGCAGATCGGCGCGCGCGACGTCGCCTTCCCCCGGCTCAACGCCTTCGGCTTCTGGTGCTTCCTCTTCGGTGGCATCTTCTTGAACACCTCGTGGTTTCTCGGCGGGGCAGCGGATGGCGGCTGGTTCATGTACCAGCCCAATGCCAACGCGCTCTTCTCGCCGACGCATGGTGTCGACTTCTGGTCGCTCGGTCTTCAGATCACCGGTATCGCTTCGTTGACGGGTGCGCTCAACCTCATCGTCACGATCCTCAACATGCGCGCCCCTGGCATGACCCTGATGAAGATGCCGATCTTCACGTGGATGATCCTGGTGGTGCAGTTCCTGCTGGTGTTCGCCATCCCGGTCATCACCGTTGCCCTGTTCCTGCTGATGTTCCAGCGAGTTTTCGGAGCTCAGTTCTTCAACGTCGATGCCGGCGCAGACCCGTTGCTCTGGCAGCACCTGTTCTGGATATTCGGCCATCCCGAGGTGTACATCCTCGTCTTACCCAGTTTCGGCATCGTCAGCGAAGTGCTGCCGGTGTTCAGTCGCAAGCCGCTGTTCGGGTACAAGTTCGTCGTGTTCTCCGGGGCAGCCATCGGTTTCATCGGGTGGGGCGTGTGGGCTCACCACATGTTCGCCAGCGGAATCGGCCCCGTCAGCGTTGCGGTCTTCTCGGTCAGCACGATGTTGATCGCCATTCCCACCGGTGTGAAGATCGTCAACTGGACACTCACCATGTGGGGCGGCAAGATCCGGTTCACGACGGCAATGTTGTTCGCCATCGGTCTCATCGTCGAGTTCACCATCGGTGGGCTCTCAGGCGTCACCCACTCGGTCTCGCCATCCGACACCCAGCAGACCGACACGTACTACATCGTTGCCCACTTCCACTACGTGCTGTTCGGCGGTGCGGTGTTCGGGATCTTCGCCGGCTTCTACTACTGGTGGCCGAAGATCTTCGGCAAGATGCTCGACGAGACGCTCGGCAAATGGAACTTCTGGTTGATGGTCATTGGCATGAACCTCACCTTCGGCCCAATGCACATCCTCGGTCTGCAGGGCCAGCCCCGGCGCATGGTGGTGTACCCGGAGAAGCTGACCGGCGAGGGGTTCTTCAACCTCCACTTCTGGAACACCGTCGCCACGGTCGGCTCGTACATCCTCGCTCTCGGCATCTTCATGTTCCTGGTCAACGTCTGGCACACGACCCGAAAGGGTGCGACGGCGCCACTCGATCCGTGGGATGCGCGCAGCCTCGAATGGCTGACAACCAATCCCCCGAAGGTGCACAACTTCGACGTCATTCCTCACGTGCACGCTCTCGACGAGTACTTCCACCTCAAATACGAAGAGGTCGACACCGACGCAGGCCCCCGTCTCGTCAAAGTGCGAACGGCTGAGGAGCTTCACGAGGATCAAGAGGCCAACGCCGACAAGAACATCCACATGCCGTCGCCGTCCTACTGGCCGATGCTCGTGGCCATCTCTCTGCCGATCATGGCCTACGGGATCATCTTCTCGCTGGTGCTGACGGTTCTCGGCGGCGCGATCCTGCTGATGGCCATCTTCGCGTGGGCACTCGAGCCTGCGGTCGCCGACGCCAGTGACTACGACCCGCCGCCACAGGGCGGCGAACCCACGATGGAGCTGGCCAATGTCTGAGGCAACGCTCGTCGAGGTCCCGCCGGCCGACGACCATCCTGTCCACGACGACCACGGCGGGCACATGGTCACATCGACCGGCCTGAGCAACAACAAGCTGGCAATGTGGTTGTTTCTCGGCAGCGAATGTCTGCTGTTCGGCGGGTTGATCTCTACCTACATGCTGTACCGCGGCCGGCACACCGGCAGCCCGGGCCCGGCACAACTCTGGGACATCCCGCTGACCTCGGTCTCCAGCTTCGTGCTGTTGATGAGCTCGTTGACGATGGTGCTGGCGGTCAGCGCAGCGCAGCAACGCGACGATCGACTGACGTGTTTGTGGCTCACGGTCACGGCATTGCTCGGGTCGACGTTCGTGGGTGCACAGGTGTACGAGTTCACGTCCTTCTACCACGAGGGTGTCGGCTTCACGACGAGTTTGTTCAGCTCCAGCTTCTTCACCCTCACCGGCTTCCATGGCATTCACGTGACAGTCGGCATCATCATGCTCATGTCCCTCGTCGGCATCATCTCGCGCAGCAAGATCCCTGGCGATAAGGCAGAGGTCGTCGAGCTGATCGGCTTGTACTGGCACTTCGTCGATATCATCTGGATCGTCATCTTCACCCTCGTCTACCTGATCCCGGCATGAGGTTCGCCCGATGACCACGACCGAGCACAGCGAACACATCGAGCGCGATGACCATGGTGCCGCTCATGGTGACACCGGCGCGCACAAGCCCAACAGCTTCTACATCCAGGTTGCCGTCGCGTTGGCCGTCATCACAGCCGTCGAGGTCGGCCTGTACTACCTCAACATCGGCAAGCTCTTCATGCCTGCGCTGTTGATCCTGATGGTGGTCAAGTTCCTCACCGTGGTCTCGGTGTTCATGCACTTGAAGTTCGATCACAAGCTGTTCAGCTATCTGTTCTATTCCGGTCTGTTCCTGGCAGTGGGCGTCTACATCGCCGCGCTGATGACGTTCAGATTCTTCGACGGCGGCTAACGGATGCTCGGCGCGACCTTCGCCGATCCGTGGAGGTTCCAGGCGAACCCGGAGGTCTACCTGCTCGTCGTATTCCTGATCGGCGCCTACGTGTACTCGATTCGTGCAATCGGGCCGCGGGCCGTGGCCGTCGGTCAACCGGTGGTCACCCGTACGAACATCGGGTGCTTCATCGGAGCCATGATGCTGTTGTTCGCCGCCAGCACGTGGCCGATCCATCAGATCGCTGAGGATTACCTCTACTCGGCCCACATGTTGCAGCACATGATGCTCAGCTACTTCATGCCACCTCTGGTCCTGCTGGCGACACCCACCTGGTTGATGCGCCTACTGGTCGGCACGGGCCGAACGTGGCGAGTCGTCACCTTCATGACCAAGCCAGTCGTTGCCGCCGTCGTCTTCAACGCCGTGGTGATGGTCACCCACGTCCCACCTGTCGTCAATGCGTCCGTGCAGAGCGCACCGCTGCACTACTCGCTGCACCTGATGCTCGTGCTGACAGCTCTGTTGATGTGGATGCCGGTTGTCGGTCCGTTTCACGAGTTGCGGATCAGTGATGCTGCGAAGCCGATCTATCTGTTCCTCCAGAGCGTCGTCCCGACCGTGCCGGCCGGATGGTTGACCTTCGCTGATGGCGTGGTCTACAAGCACTACAACCAACCGGTCCGTGTCTGGAACATCAGCCCGACGGACGACCAGCAACTGGCCGGGGCAATCATGAAGATCGGCGGATCGATCTTCCTGTGGGCGCTCGTGGTCTTCTACTTCTTCAAGCGATTTGCTCCGAATTGGAAGGAAGACAACACCTATCGGCGCAAGCCGTTGACGTTCGACGAGGTGCAGAGCGAGTTCGAGAGCTCGCCTGCACCCGCTGAGAAGGTTCGGTAACTACATCGGGAGAACCTGTGACCATTGGCCACCGTTCGGCAGGAAGATCGGCTCGGACCGTCGAACCTTCCCGGCGGACCGCAGTTGCCGCGGTCAGCGCCATCGCGTTCGTGGTGTTGGCCCGCAGAGCGGCGCGGGGCACGATCAGCGCAACGGAGGAACGATGGTTTCGGGCCATCAACAACATCAGCCCCGCGCTGCGCGCCCCGGTGTGGATCGTGATGCAGACGGGCAGCCTGGCTGCCGTGCCGGTCTCTGCAGCCGTGGTCTCCCGGCGGAACAAACCAACGGCGGTCGCAATGGCGATCGCCGGCACGGGGGCCTGGGCAATGTCCAAACTGGTCAAGCGGGTGATCAAGCGGGGCCGTCCCGGCCATCGCCTGGACGACGTCGTGATCCACGGCGCGGCACAAAGCGGCTCGGGCTTCCCATCGGGGCACGCAGCCGTCGCCATCTCGCTGACCGCAATCGGCTCTCGCGTCCTGCCGAGACCGGCGGCGCGCTTGGTGTGGGTCGTGCCGTTTCTCGTCGGTGCCAGCCGGCAGTACGTCGGCGCCCATCTTCCGCTCGACGTGGCCGGGGGAGCAGCGATGGGGCTTTCGCTGGGCAGCCTCACCAACCTGGCACTCGACGTCGTCGCCGGCTAGTCCCACCGGAACAGGCGCGCTGCCAGCAACGGTGTAGCGGCCGCCCATATGCACAGCACGATCCAGGACCGTGTCGGTTGCGTGCCCGCGTTGCTCAGCGATTCGCGCAGAACATCTGCGAGCGCCCCCGACGGCAGCGCGTGGGCCACCGTGCGAATCGCACGGGGCAGCTTGGCGAAGGGGATGACCATCCCGCCGAGCAGCAGCAGCACGAGGTAGAGACCGTTCTGCGCTGCCAGGTTGATCTCTGCGGGCAACCGTCCGGCAAGGGTCAGGCCGATTCCTGCGAACGCCATGGTGCCGACGATGACGGCGACGACGCCGAGAAGCCAGTCGGGCGACCCGGGGTTCCACCCCAGAACGAACGCGACCGGGATCAGCACGGCGAACTGCACGATCTCCACGGCGATCACGGATCCGATCTTTGCGGCGATCAGGCGTGGCCTGCCCAGAGGTGTGGCGGCCAGACGCTTCAGCACGTAATAGCCGCGTTCGAAGCCGGTCCCGATGCCGAGGCTGACCATCGCCGTGCTCATCGTCGCCAATGCCAAGATGCCGGGAGCCAGGAAGTCGATCGGTTCCTTCGTGCCGGTCGGCAGCACGTCGACCAGGCTGAAGAAGACCAGCAGCAGCACCGGTATTCCGAGAGTCAGCAGCAATTGCTCACCGTTGCTCGCGACGCGTCGCAACTCGGCGCGCAGTTGGACCAGCGCGACGTTCATGGCTGGTCACCCCCGGTCAGCCGGCGGAAGACGTCTTCGAGTCGTTGACCACCCGCGCGCAGATCGTGCAGGGGATGGCCGGCTTCGGCGAGCCAATCACCGAGTTGCGCCATCAGCCGCGGTTGCGGAGGTGCGTCGATGACGTACTCGTCGCGGCCGACCTTGCTGGCGACGATCCCCGTCGCTTCGGCGAGCGCGCGCAGATCCAGGCCGGGATCACTCCGGAAGCGGATCTCGTCGTGACCTTTGCGCAACTCCGCCAACGTCGCGTCGGCGATCAGCAAGCCGTGATCGATGATGATCATTCGGTCGGCGAGACGCTCAGCCTCGTCGAGCTCGTGTGTGGCGAGCACCACTGCGCACCCGTCGTCGGCGAGGCCGCGGATGATGCTGCGGACCGCGTCGCGACCGTTGACGTCGACGCCCGAGGTCGGTTCGTCGAGGAATGCGATGTCGGGCTTCGCGGCGAGCGCGAGAGCCAGTGAGAAGCGCTGGCGTTCCCCTCCCGAGAGCTGCTTCCATGTCGCTTTGCTTCGCGCGGTGAGGCCGACGGTGTCGATCAGTGCAGCAGCGTCTGCGCCCTTGTCGTACAGCGCCGCGTAGTGCCGAACTGTCTCCAGAACTCGCGAGCTCGGGTAGACGCCGCCTTCCTGCAGCATCACGCCCATGCGCTTGGAGAGCTGGCGTTGCTGGACCGCGGGATCGAGCCCGAGGACTCGAACGGTGCCCTTCGTCGGGCGGTGGTAGCCCTCGCACACCTCGACGGTCGATGTCTTGCCGGCGCCGTTCGGGCCGAGCACGGTGGTGATCTTGCCCGCATCGGCGCTGAAGGAGATGTCGTCGACCGCGAGCACGTCGCCGTGGCGTACCGTCAGATGTTCGACCTCGACGGCAGCCACAGCGTGCGACCCTAGGCGACCATCTTGTCGAATTCGCGATCAAGTCACGGCCGAATCGAACCGATCACTGGGCATGGCACGGTTCTCCGTGGTGGTGTCGGCTCTGGACGAGCAGGCGGATCTCAGCCGTAGTCTGCGCGCAATCACGCGGGCCGCGCAGGCCATCCGCACCGACGCCGAAGTGGTCGTGATCGTGCGCGATGGAGGTGCGCCTCATGCCCAGCTTGCCGCGTCCACCGGTGCAACGGTGGTCGCCGTGAGCCGGGCGAACGTCGCCGTTGCGCGCAACGTCGGTGCCGCCGCGACCACTGGACAGATCTTGGTGACGATCGATGCCGACCGGATCATGTCGCCGGTCGCGTTTGCCGAGATCGAGCGACTCCTGGCGACTGGCTGCTACATCGGCGGCGGAGCGATCCAACGTCCTGATCGGCATTCGCTGGCAATCGACGCGGCGATGGTCCTGGCCAGGTTTGCCACGTATCTCAACGGTCTCGGCGGCGGGATGTACTGGTGCCGTCGTGAGGATTTCGAGGCGATCGGCGGGTTCGACGAACGGGTTTCGTCGGTCGACGACTTCGACTTCGCCCGCCGTCTCCGTGCGCACGGACTGCGCACCGGACGAAGGTTTGTCAACCTGCGCCAAGCGCCTGTGACGACATCGTCCCGCCGCGATTCGGCCGGGCGATTCTCCTACGCCCTCACGCGCTAGGCACCGGTAACCTCTCCGATCTGTGATCGATGTCCGTTTGTTGCGCACCGACCCCGAGGGCGTCCGCGCGGCACTGAGCAGACGCGGGCAGTCCGAGGTTCTCGATCAGCTCGGCAGGGCCATCGCGTTCGATGCACTCTCACGCGAGATCGTCGCCAAGCGCGATGCCATCCGTGCCGAGGTCAACGATCTGTCGAAAGCGGTGGCAGAACTGCGCCGCAAGGGCGACACACACGGCGCCGAGGAACTGCAGTTGCGCAGCCGCGCCCTCGGTGATCACGAGCGGGTGTTGGCCAACGAGCTCGAGGTCGTCCAGGGGGATCTGCGGTACCTGCTGTTACGGATCCCCAACTTCCCGCACCCCGGCGTGCCCGACGGCGTGGACGAGAATCACAATCCGGTGGTCACGGGGCCGATCAATCTTGCCGACGAGTTCCCCGCACATCGCCGGGTCCCGCACTGGGAGACCGGGACTGCGCTCGGGATCCTCGACAACGAACGTGCCACCAAGATCAGTGGGGCCATGTTCACGATGCAGCGAGGCAACGGCGCTGCGCTGTCGCGAGCGTTGTGTCAGTACGCGCTCGACCGCAACGTCGACAAGTTCGAAGAGATTCGACCACCGTCGCTCGTCACGACTGCAACGCTCACAGCCACGGGTCAACTCCCGAAGTTTGCGGACGACGCGTACAACATCGAGCGCGACGACCTGTGGTTGATTCCCACCGCTGAAGTGCCGCTGACGTCGATCTACGCGGGCGAGGTCCTCGACGCCGAGCAATTGCCGTTGCGGATGATGGCCTACACGCCGTGCTATCGCCGCGAGGCCGGGTCCGCCGGTCGGGACACACGCGGGATGCTTCGGGCCCACGAGTTCGACAAGGTGGAGATCCTCGCGGTCGCGACGGCCGAGCAGGCGCCCGACCTGCTGGTCGAGATGACGGGTCGAGCCGAGGCGCTCATCAACGGCCTGGGGCTTCCGTACCGGATCATCGAGATCTGCACCGGTGACCTGGGGCAGAGCCATCATCGCAGCTTCGACATCGAGGTGTACGCGCCGGGGTGCGACGCCTGGCTCGAGGTCTCGTCGATCTCCTGGTTCAGCGACTACCAGTCGCGGCGCGCCGACATCCGCTATCGCGTATCGGGGCAGAAGGGCACGCAGATCGCGCACACGCTCAACGGTTCGGCGCTCGCAGTTCCGCGCGTGTGGGCGGCGATCCTCGAGAACTATCGGGAGCCCGATGGCAGTGTCGTCGTGCCCGACGTGTTGCGTCCGTACATGCGTGGTGTCGAGCGAATCGGTGGTCGATGAGCGACCTCGCGTCCCGGCGGGCCGACTACGAGTCAGCCGGTCTCGATGTCGGCGACGTCGATCCCAACCCGATGGTGCAATGGCAGCAGTGGTATGACCAAGCCTCGCTGTCCGGCTGCGTGGAGCCCAACGCCTTCGTCCTGTCGACGGTCGACCCTGAGGGTTGGCCACAGTCGCGTTATCTCTTGGCCCGCGGTGCCGACGAGCGCGGCTTCGCGTTCTTCACTAACTACGAGTCGCCCAAGAGCGCTCAGCTGACCCGCGAGCCGAAGGCGGCCATGTTGTTCACGTGGTTGCAGTTGCACCGGCAGGTGCGCGTCATCGGCGTCACCGAACATCTGCCGGAGTCTGAGAGCGACGAGTACTTCGCATCGCGTCCAAGAGGTTCGCAGATCGGCGCGTGGTCATCGCCCCAATCTCAGGTGCTGCCCGACCGCGGCTCCCTCGAGGAGCGCGTCGCCCGGTTCGAGGAGACGTTCGCCAACGTCGAACAGATACCGCGCCCTGCGTATTGGGGCGGCTGGTTGCTCGAGCCGGTCTCGTACGAGTTCTGGCAGGGCCGCCCGAGCCGATTGCATGACCGAGTTCGCTATCGCCGAACCGACACCGACGACGCGTGGGTCATCGAACGGTTGGCTCCGTAGCCCACATCTCGGCGGCATCGACGAGGCCATCGATCAGGGCGGCCATCGGCGGGACCATCTCGTTGTGATCCCAGTCCGCCCAGATCGGGCTCGAGCCGCGAATTCGCGGCGGTAGTTCGATCTGCACGCCCTGGTGGGCGGGAAGGTTGACGGGGTTGTCGGGATGCATGCCGCGCAGATCCTTGGGGATCATGTCGAGCTCGGTGACGACGTGGTAGTCGGGCAGGCGACGTCGCAGGTGGCCGGCCACGTGATCGGCGAGATCGCGGTTGCGTCCGCCGAGCAGCAGCGATGTGAAGCGGTCGCGTCGGCCGAAGCCGTGAATGGTGATGACGACGTCGATGTGATCGACGAAGGCCTTCAGCTGTGCCGATGACGTCGGGCTGACCAGGTGCGAAGGGATGTGCACTTGCACATCGTCAGGTTGCAGGACCCCGTAGTAACTGGCCCCGCTTCGTTCGGCGGCGAGCGAGGCGATGACGTCGGTCTGCTCCTCCAGGGACCCGCCGTGGTAGGCCATGAACCCGATCCGGCTGCGCAGCTCGCACACCTCGCGCACGCCTGGGATGGCCAGAAGCTCGGCGAATGCGTCGGTCATGAGGCCGCGGGCTCACGACGTTGTCGCGCGAGGGCTGTGACGACCGCGGCAACGATCACGATCACCCCGACCCAGACGACAGCGGCTTGGTTGTTCAACACGAAATTTTCCAACTTGCCGTTCCAGGTCGTTGCCTTGGCAACGACTCGGCCGCCGGAACCGTCGGTGATGCTGCTGTACCAATACCAGCACAGGTACATGCCGGTGAGTATCAGTAAAATCCCGGCGAGCTGCTCGAACCACGCCATGCCACGCCGCAGGATTCGCAGGAGCGCAGTGTTGGCGAACGCAAGGGTGACGGTGAGCCCGGTGACGACCAGCGCCATGCCCACTCCGTACAGGGCGATGGCGGCGATGCCCGTGGTGAGCCCGTCGGTGCTGAAGCTACCGAGCACCACGGCTGTGAATCCCGGGACCGTGCAGCCAATCGAGGCGACGGCATAGGCCAACCCGAACACGTACATCGACCGCACGCTTCGGTCACGTTCGCCGATATCCATCTTTGGTGTCGTGAATGGAAGGCGATAACCGAAGAGCATGGCGACGCCGAGTATCACCAGGCAAAGTCCGATGATCAGTGCTACCCATTGGGCATTCTCGACGAAGAAGTTGGTCGACAGCTTGGTGACTGCGCCGATGACCACGAAGATGCTCATGAATCCAGCGGACACGGCCAGGCTCACCTTGATGGCCCGCAGCAGAGAGGCCCGCTCCGCGCCAGGACGCAGGTTCTCCATGCCGAGGAAGTAGACGAGGTAGGTCGGCAGCAGCACGAAGCCGCACGGATTGATCGCGGCCAGCAGTCCTTGGCTGAACGATGTGGCCAACCGGGCGTCGAACGCAATCACAGCAACTTGGTCCTGATCAGTTCTTCCAGCTTGTCCGCGGTGAGCTCCCCCGTCTGTTCGACGATAGTGCCCTCGGCGTTGATGAACAGGGTCTGCGGCCACGCGGCGACGCCGATTGCCGACGACAACTTTCCGTCGGTGTCGTACAACAGCTCGTACTGCACGCCCTTGTCGCGGGCAAAGGCTTCCTCTTGCGCGGATGGTGGCAGTGAGTCGATACCGACGAAGCGCACTCGGTCACCGAACTTGCCGTGCGCTTGGGCGAAGGCGGGGAGCTCTTTCTTGCACGGGACACAGGTCGAGTACCAGAAGTTGATGATGAGCGGGCGTCCGACGAGGTTCGCGGTGGCGAAGGCGTCGCCGTTGAGGGTTTCGACGTTCACGGTGGGCAACGATCGGCCCGTCACTTTTGCATTGGTGCCGATCGTAGGGACGAGATCGTTGCTCGATGTCAGCGTGACGTCGTCGACGGTGCCGGTGCCAGTGCCGGCGTTGTCGTCTCGCGTGGCAACTGCGACGCTGACGCCAGCCACGAGCGCCGCCGCCACGGCCAACGAGCCGAAGAGCAGCCGCTTGTTGACCGTCACGTGCTGAAGGCTACCGACGGAGCGCCCCCTGCCATCGTCGGGGGGATTCCGATGGCAGGGGGCGTCGTGGCTCAGTCAGGGGGTCGCGCGATGCGTTGCCCACGACCGGCGATCACCCGCCCCGGGCGGTGGTGTGTCAGGCGACGAGGTGCGGGGGAATAGGCACTTCGTCGATCACCACCGCGGGGCGGGGATTCTTGGGTGGTCGGCCACGAGGTCGTTTGTTGACAACGATGCGACCGCCCTCTATGAGCTCACCACCCCACACACCCCATGGCTCGGCTCGCTCGATCGCGCCGCTCACGCAATCGGCTACAAGCGAGCACTTGCTGCAGATGGCTTTCGCGCGGGCGATGTCGAGCGGGGTGTCCGAGAAGAACAGGTGGGTCAGGGTGCCGTGGCCGTCGGCACAGCGCGGCTTGGGGGCGCGCACGGCTACCGGCTCGACCAGTTCGGCGAACTCGATGTCGATGTCTCGGTTGATGTCGATTGCGTACATTTCGGGTGTTCCTCTCGGACGAGTGGGAAGGGCTGGAAAAAGCAGAAAGGCCGCCGGGATCGAATCCCGACGGCCTCGGAGCGGTTGCTCTCGACGTAATGGTGTTACGTCGGTTGCTTTCCGAGGCGTCGGGCTGGGCGCTTGATAGCGGTCTCATTCATGAAATTGGTGTTCA
>JANPGV010000363.1:0-19677 GCA_031424145.1 Ilumatobacteraceae bacterium | reverse complement strand
TCGCGGCCCTCCTCCAACGACTCGATCTCGATCTTGCCGCTGCTGGAAGCCGCCAAAGCCTCCAGATCACAGATGCGCGGCACCACGACGTGCTCGCCGGCGCGCAGGCCGCGCCGAAGGGCGTTGGCGCCGAGTACCTCGACGTTGCTGACCGACAGGCGCACGCTGACACCACTGCGCTGATTGACCTGGTTGCTGGCGCGAGCCAGTTGGCTGAATGTGGCGACGACCTGCTCCATGTAGTCGGGCAGGTGTACGGCAACATCGCCAACGGAGCCCGGCCGCGCCTCTTGACGCATGATGGCCACCTCGGTCTCGATGTCGAGCGGGTAGTGGGTGCGGATCTGGCTGCCGAAGCGGTCCTTGAGGGGGGTGATGATGCGGCCGCGGTTGGTGTAGTCCTCCGGGTTTGCGCTGGCCACCAGCAGCACGTCGAGCGGCAACCGGATCTTGTACCCGCGAACCTGCACGTCGCGCTCCTCGAGGACGTTGAGCAGGCCGACTTGAATGCGCTCGGCGAGGTCGGGGAGCTCGTTGATCGCGAAGATGCCGCGATTGGTGCGCGGGACCAATCCATAGTGCAGGGTCAGCTCGTCGCTGAGGTAGCGGCCCTCCGCAACCTTGATCGGATCGACCTCACCGATGAGGTCGGCGATCGAAGTGTCGGGCGTGGCCAACTTTTCGCCATAACGATCGTCGCGGTGCACCCATTCGATCGGTGTGGCATCGCCCAATTCGGCGATCAGATCGCGGGCGTGCTTGCTGACGGGGAAGTACGGATCGTCGTTGATCTCGCTACCAGCGACGATCGGCATCCACTCGTCGAGCAGACCAGTGAGGGACCGGATGATGCGGGTCTTGGCCTGACCCCGCTCGCCCAGGAAGATGATGTCGTGCCCGGCGAGCAACGCGTTCTCGAGCTGCGGCATGACTGTCTGGTCGTACCCGAGCACACCTTCGAACAATGCATCGCCGGCCGCGATCCGGGCGACGGCATTGCGGCGGATCTCCTCTTTCACGGGTGACGATTGCCAGCCAGTGGCCTTCAGATCGCCGAGGGTCTGAGCGAGTGTTGCCATGGCTTCGACCATATCGGTTTTCGACGGCACCCGCCCGGGGCGACCCGCGCCTATCCTCGCCGTCGTGGATCTCTCGGGACAATGGCGCGCCAATGTCGCCGATGACGAGCGGCGCCGCAGCGCTGTCGGCCTCGACTACTTCGACACCGACTGGCCCGCCGTCGAGGTCCCCAGCCACTGGCGCAACCTCGAGCCCTTCGCCGACAACGACGAGCCGTTGATCTACCGCAAGCGATTCGAGCTTGCGCCCGCGCCAGAGGGCAAACGCCATTTCGTGACTCTCGACGGGTTGTTCTACCAGGCCGATGTCTGGCTCGACGGTGCCTACCTCGGCGACCCGGAGGGGTACTTCTTCCCCCATAGCTTCGACATCACGGGCTTGTCGCGCCTGGCAACCGAACATGTTCTCGCAGTCGAGGTCGCCTGCCCCCCGCAACACAACCGCAAGTCAAAGCGGACGATCACGGGCGTGTTCCAGAACTGGGACGGGATGGATCCGGCGTGGAACCCTGGCGGCCTCTGGCGGCCGGTCCGCATCGAAACGACGGGGCCGGTCCGAATCGACCGATGGCGAGTGTTGTGCCGCGATGTCAACGACACCCGAGCGCACCTGCGGCTGCATGCGCGCCTCGACAGCGATGTCGCCAGGACTGTCCGGGTGACCACCCGCGTCGACGGGCAGCTGCTCGATCAGCACGAACAGTCACTGGCCGGCGGGCTCAACGAGGTCGATTGGAACCTCGACATCAACGACCCACGGCTGTGGTGGCCGTGGACGCTCGGCGAACAGTATCTGACAGATGTCGAGGTCGAGATCTCGGTCGACGACGTCGTCAGCGATTCGCGCAGCGTACGAACCGGGCTGCGCGAGGTGGTCCTGCAGGATTGGGTGTTCACCGTCAACGGCGAGCCGATGTTCGTGAAGGGCGCCAACCTCGCGCCGACCCGGATGGCGTTGGGTGACGCGACGCCGCAGGAGTTGAGGCGCGACGTCGAACTGGCCCGCGAGGCCGGGCTCGATCTCCTGCGAGTGCACGGCCACATCTCACGTCCCGAGCTCTATGACGCCGCTGACGAGCTCGGGATGTTGCTGTGGCAGGACTTTCCGCTGCAGTGGGGGTACGCCCGTACCATCCGCAAAGAAGCGGTGCGCCAGGCCCGCGAAGCGGTCGATCAACTCGGGCACCACCCCTCGATAGCCGTGTGGTGCGCGCACAACGAACCGGTCTCCTCCAACCTCGATCGGACGGCACCGCCTGGCAAGGCGGCGATCCAGTACATAGCCGGCCAGCAATTGCCCTCGTGGAACAAGACCGTTCTCGATCGTTGGGTGAAGCGGGCGTTCGAACAGGCCGACGAGACACGTACCACGATCGCCCACAGCGGTGTACTGCCACACCTCCCATTGCTCGACGGCACCGACAGCCACCTCTACTTCGGGTGGTATCACGGCGACGAGCGCGACCTACCCGGGTTCGCGGCGTCGCTGCCACGGATGGTGCGATTCGTCAGCGAGTTCGGTGCTCAGGCAGTTCCGGCCGCGGCCGGCTTCATGGAGCCCGAGCGTTGGCCCGACCTCGACTGGAAATCGCTGGAGGAATGCCACGGGCTGCAACTCAACGCCTTCGACAAGTTCGTACCACCCCTTGCGTACGCAACCTTCGACGGCTGGCGCGACGCCACGCAGCAGTACCAGGCAACGGTGCTTCGCCACCACATCGAGACCCTCCGCCGGCTGAAGTACCGGCCCACCGGTGGGTTCTGCTTCTTCATGTTCAACGACGCCTGCCCCATGGTCTCGTGGAGCGTGCTCGATCACGAGCGCAACCCGAAGCTGGCGTATCAGGCTGTCATCGAAGCCTGTCGTCCTGTGATCGTCGTCGCCGACCGCATGCCCGAAACTGTCACGGTTGGCACGGCGTTGGCGCTGGACGTGCACGTCGTCAGCGACGTGCGCCGGTTGCTGGAAGGCACGGTCTGCACGGCGAAGCTGAGCTGGCCCGGGGGATCGCACGCCTGGCGCTGGGGTGGCGACGTGCCGCCCGATTCGTGCGTGCGCATCGGCACCATCCAGTTCGTTGTGCCCGACCAACCGGGTGAGCTGTGGCTCGACCTCGTCGTAGAGCACGGCGACGAGGTCGCCACCAATCGCTACGTCAGCGCCATCGCCCGCTGACAGCGTTGGACAGTCAGGTGCGGCTGAGCTCTTTGCGGTTGGCGAGCTTGGCCTTGAGGTAGTCCTTGTTCTTCAAGGCGATGAAGTCGTTCGAGATGCTCTTCGGGCACGCTGCTTCGCACTCGCCGTGGTTGGTGCACGAACCGAAGTACTGATCCATCGTTTCGACCATCGCCTCGACCCGGCTGTACCGCTCGGGTTGTCCCTGCGGGAGGAGGTTGAGATGGCTCACCTTGGCGGCGGTGAACAGGTTGGCCGCGCCGTTGGGGCACGCGGCAACGCACGCGCCGCAGCCGATGCATTCTGCGGCATCCATGGCCGAGTCGGCGACCACCTTGGGGATGAGGATCAGGTTGGCGTCGGGTGCGCCACCGGTCTGGGCGGTGATGAAACCGCCGCTCTCGATGATGCGATCGAACGGACTGCGATCGACCATGAGATCCTTGATGATCGGGAACGATGTCGCCCGCCACGGCTCGACGACGATCTCTTGGCCCGAGGCGAACTTGCGCATATGCAGCTGACACGTCGCGGTCCCGCGCTGTGGTCCGTGGGCTTGTCCGTCGATCATCAACGAACATGATCCGCAGATGCCCTCCCGGCAATCGTGATCGAACGCCACCGCCTCGCGACCCTCGGCAATGAGCCGTTCGTTGAGCACGTCGAGCATCTCCAGGAAGGACGCCTCGTCGCTGATGGAATCGATGCGATAGCTCTCGAAGTGGCCCTCGACGTCCGCACTGGGCTGACGCCAGATCTTGAGCGTCAGATTGGTCAGCGCGTTCATTTGTAGCTCCGGGTGGCGAGGTGCACAGCTTCGAACTCGAGTTGCTCGACGTTGCGGACGGACGTCATCGGATCACCAGTCCACTCCCAGGCGGCCACATGGGCGAAGTGCTCGTCATCGCGCTTGGCCTCGCCTTCCGCGTCCTGATACTCGGTGCGGAAATGGCCACCGCAACTCTCCTTGCGTTCGAGGGCGTCGCGGCACATCAGCATCCCGAGCTGGAAGAAGTCGTCGACGCGACCGGCCTTCTCGAGCGTCTGGTTCATCGACGCACCGTCACCGGTGACGCGCAGGTCCTTGTGGAACTCCGCGTACAAGGCGGGCAGCTCCGAGAGCGCCTTCTCAAGGCCCTGCTCGTTGCGTTCCATGCCGCAGTAGTCCCAGATGATCTTGCCGAGCTCGCGGTGGAACCAGTCGGGCGACCGGGTGCCGTTGATGTCGAGGTAGCCCTTGAAACGTTGGGCGGCAGCGGCCTCGGCTGCCTTGAACTCGGGGTGATCGATGCCGGGCATGGTCGTGCCGAGCAGCGGTGCGAGGTAGTTACCGACGGTGTACGGCAGCACGAAGTAGCCGTCGGCGAGCCCCTGCATCAACGCCGACGCGCCCAAACGGTTGGCGCCGTGGTCGCTGAAGTTGGCCTCACCGGCGCAGTACAGGCCGGGCACCGTCGTCATCAGCTCGTAGTCGACCCACAGCCCACCCATCGTGTAGTGGCTGGCCGGATAGATGCGCATCGGCACCTTCGTCGGGTTCTCCCCGGTGATGCGCTCATACATCTCGAACAGGTTGGAGTAGCGCTCCCAGACCGTGTCGAAGCCGATGCGTTGGACGGCGTCTGCGAAGTCGAGGTAGACGCCGTTCTTCAGCGGGCCGACGCCGCGACCACTGTCGACGGCACGCTTGGCGGCACGTGACGCGATGTCGCGGGGCGCCAGGTTGCCGTAGCTGGGGTAGAGCCGCTCCAGGTAGTTGTCGCGATCCTCCTCGGGGATCTGATCCGGCGGGCGTCGGTCGTCGGCGTTCTTCGGCACCCAGACTCGGCCATCGTTGCGCAGCGACTCGCTCATCAACGTCAGCTTCGACTGTGTCTCGTCGGCTTGGGGGATGCACGTCGGGTGGATCTGCGTGTAGCACGGGTTGGCGAAGTACGCGCCGCGCTGGTGGGCACGCCATGCGGCAGTCACATTGCATGCCATCGCGTTGGTCGAAAGGAAGAACACGTTGCCGTACCCACCCGTGGCCAGCACCACCGCATGCGCTGCGTGTGATTGGAACTCGCCGGTCATCAAGTCGCGAGTGACGATGCCGGCGCAGCGACCATCGATCACAACAGTGTCGACGAGCTCCACACGATTGAACACGCGCACACCACCGAGGCCAATCTGGCGCGCCATCTGCTGGTAGGCGCCGAGCAGCAACTGCTGACCGGTCTGGCCGCGGGCGTAGAACGTGCGGCTGACCTGCGCCCCGCCGAACGAACGATTGTCGAGCAGTCCGCCGTACTCGCGAGCGAACGGGACGCCTTGGGCGACCATCTGGTCGATGATGTCGACACTGACCTGGGCGAGGCGATGCACATTGCCTTCGCGCGATCGGAAGTCGCCGCCCTTGATCGTGTCGTAGAACAGTCGATGAATGGAGTCGCCGTCGCCGCGATAGTTCTTTGCGGCGTTGATTCCGCCCTGCGCCGCAATGGAGTGTCACGTCGCGGGGAATCGTGGAACGTGAATGCGTCGACCTGATATCCGAGCTCGGCGAGCGTTGCAGCTGCCGCCGCGCCGGCCAGCCCGGTGCCGACCACGATCACCTTGAACTTGCGCTTGTTGTTGGGGTTGACCAACTTCACGTCGCTCTTGTACGTGTCCCATTTGTCCTCGATGGGACCGGCAGGGATCTTGGCGTCGAGCGTTGCGCTCATCTCAGTTCCCGACGATCCCGGCAAGCACGGCGATGGGGAACGACACGTTGCCGACCACGATGAGCGTTGCAAAGCCGATGGCGAAGCCTCTTCGCCAGTTGTTGAACCTCGGCCGATTCCATCCCATCGACTGAAAGAGGCTCCAGGCACCGTGATAGAGGTGCACCCCGAGGGCGATGTTGGCGATCACGTACAACGCTGCGACCGGGACACGCGACAGCGACGCATCGACATTGCGGTACACGTCGCCACGGACGTAGCCCGGGTTCACCCAACCCCAGGTGAAGTCGGCCAGGTGCCACAGCACGAACAGCGCGACGATGATGCCGGTCCAGCGCATCGTCCGGCTGGCGAAGTTTGCCGCTTCATAGTCGCGTGCACTCTGGTACTTCACCGAGCGAGCCTGCCGGTTGAGGATCGTCAGGCTGTAGGCGGCGTGGATGTGGAGCAGCACTGCGCCGAGGAGGCCGATCCGCAGCGCCCACAACACGACCGTTCGCGGCGCCAGCGGAACCAGGAGCTCACGCAGGAACTCGCCATAGTGGTTGATGTCGGCCGGCCCGAGGTACATCTTCAGGTTGCCGATCATGTGCGCCAGCACGTATCCCATCAGGGCTATGCCGCTCAAGGCCATGGCGTACTTCTTGCCGACCGCCGTGCTGTACAGGTCGAGGAAGAATGGCTTCCTTCGTTTCTTGCCGGCCGTTGCGGTGCCTGTGACGGGACCGCGCGAGGAGACTGCCTGTGCCATCACCCGTGGACGGTACTCCGAGAAAGCGGTAGTCACGAAGTTTCCCGAAACTGTCATCGTTTCGCCGGACGCCTCCCAAAGTCCCTACACTCTCCACGCTTGCAAACCACGCGCTCCCCACCTGTTGGGCGCGCCCGAGATTCCCGGAGAACGACCGGTGTCATCACTGATTGCTGCTGAAGGCGGCTACCAAGACTTCATCCTCAGAGGCGGCGAGTGGGCAGTGCTTGGGTTGGCCGGCGCGTCGGCGTTGCTGGCCATTGCGGTCGGCCTCTTCCTCGCGAAGAACGTGCTGACCTTCGATGAAGGCACGCCAAAGATGAAAGAGATCGCCAAGGCGATCCAAGAGGGTGCCTCGGCCTATCTCCGTCGTCAGTTCAAGACGATCGGCGTCATCTTGGTGCCGCTTGCAATCATCGTCTTCCTCACCTCAACGGGGATCAAGAACCCTGACGGCAAGACCGAGGCGATGAGCTTTGCGTTGGCCGGAACGTGGCGCACGGTGGCATTCATCCTCGGCTGCTTTGCTTCCGGAGCGACCGGGTTCATCGGCATGACTCTGGCAACGCGCGGCAACGTGCGCACGGCAGCAGCGGCCAAGACCGGCTCGATGCCCAAGGCGTTGACCATCGCCTTCCGTACCGGTGGCGTCGCCGGCATGTTCACGGTTGGTCTCGGCCTGCTCGGCGCAACGGCGATCATCGCCTTGTTCCAGAACACCTCGTCGGTCATCCTCGTCGGGTTCGGCTTCGGCGGCTCGCTCCTGGCTCTCTTCCTCCGAGTCGGCGGCGGCATCTTCACCAAGGCCGCCGATGTCGGCGCCGACTTGGTCGGCAAGATCGAAGCCGGCATTCCGGAAGACGACCCGCGCAACCCGGCGACCATCGCCGACAACGTCGGCGACAACGTCGGCGACTGTGCAGGCATGGCCGCCGACCTGTTCGAGAGCTACGAGGTCACCCTGGTTGCCTCGATCATCCTCGGCGTCGCCGCCTTCAACTCGATCGGCGCCAACCCCGCACTCGGCCTGGTGTTCCCCGTTGCCGCCCGAGCCATCGGCGTGATCGCCTCGATCGCCGGCGTGTTTGCCGTGAAGGCCAAAGACGACGAGACCAATGCACTGAAGCCGATCAACCGCGGCTTCCTCGTTGCCGGCACGTTGACTCTGATCGGCACGCTCATCGTCTCGCTCACCTATGTCGGCAACGACAAGTCCAACGCCGGCTGGAAGTGCTTCGGAGCAGTCGCCATCGGCCTGGTCCTGGCCCAGCTGGTCAGCCGGCTCACCGAGTACTACACGGGTACGCACTACGGCCCCGTCAAAGACATCGCCGAAAGCGCGGAGACCGGGCCGGCAACTGTTGTGCTCGCCGGAACCGCCAGTGGCCTCGAGTCATCGGTGTACGCCATCATTGCCATCGCCATCGCACTCGGTGTGGCCCTGGCTCTGGGCGGCGGCAACCTGACCTTCTCGCTGTACCTCGTCGCTTTGTGCGGCATGGGCATGCTGGCAACGACCGGCGTCATCGTCTCCGAAGACACCTTCGGCCCGGTCAGCGACAACGCTGCCGGCATTGCCGAGATGAGTGGCGAGTTCCACGGCGAGCCGCAGCGGATCATGGTCAGCCTCGACGCCGTCGGCAACACCACCAAGGCCGTGACAAAAGGCTTCGCGATCGGCTCGGCAGTCATCGCCGCAGTCGCCCTGTTCGCCAGCTTCATCGAGACTGCCGGCAATGAGCTCGGCATCGTCGCCAAGAACTTGAAGGATGGCGTGTTCAAGGAACTGCCGCTGCAGATCAACGTGGCCGAGCCGCGGATCTTCATCGGTCTCTTGATCGGTGGTGCCGTGCCGTTCCTGTTCTCGTCGTTGGCCATCCGCGCCGTTGGGCGTACCGCAGGCGTGGTCGTGCAAGAGGTCCGCAGCCAGTTCGCAGACGGCAAGATCATGTCGGGCGAGAAGGAGCCCGACTATGGGCCAGTGATCGACATCTGCACCGCTGCTTCGCTACGCGAGCTGGCCACACCGGCCCTGCTGGCAGTGCTGTCGCCGGTGATCATCGGTTTCGGGATCGACTGGAAGGCACTCGGTGCATTCCTCGCTGCAGTCATCCTCGTCGGTCAACTCATGGCCAACTACCTGTCAAACGCAGGCGGCGCCTGGGACAATGCCAAGAAGTACATCGAAGATGGCAACCACGGCGGCAAGGGCAGCGACGCCCATAAAGCTGCAGTCATCGGCGACACCGTAGGCGACCCGTTCAAGGACACAGCCGGCCCGGCGCTGAACCCGTTGATCAAGGTGATGAACCTGGTCTCGCTGCGGACGCTGCCGGCCATCATCAGCCTGCAGGACAACGATGGCGCGCGCTTCGCCATCGCCGCCGGTGCCCTGGCGGTGCTGATCGGTGCTGTGGCGTTCTCGCACCGCAAGGCGCCGTCGCTCGTCGGCACCGTCAAGGCCTGATCGCCGCCTCGCGCCGTGCTTGCCCTTTTCGACATCGAAAGGTGGCTGGACCAAGGCGGTCTGGCGCTCGCCGCGCTGATCATCTTCGCCGAGACCGGTTTGCTGATCGGCTTCTTCCTCCCCGGTGATTCCCTGCTGTTCATCGCCGGCTTCCTCTCGTCGAAGCCGAAGGGACTCCCGCACCTGCCGTCGATCGGTCTCGTCGTGCCGGTGCTCGTCGTCAGCGCATTCGTCGGCAACCAGGTGGGCTACCTGGTCGGCCGCAAGATCGGCCCTGCGCTGTTCGATCGGCCCGACTCTCGGCTGTTCAGTCAACGCAACGTGGCCAAGGCGCACGTGTTCTTCGACACCCACGGCACCAGCGCGTTGGTGCTTGCGCGCTTCGTGCCGATCGTGCGCACATTCGTCCCGGTGATGGCCGGCGTCGCCAAGATGCACCGGCGTGTGTTCATCATCGCCAACGCGGTGGGCGCCGTGCTGTGGGCCGGCGTAGTGACCGTGCTCGGCTACTTCCTCGGTCAGATCGACGTGATCAAGAACAACATCGAGCTCGCCGCGATCGCGATCGTCGCGGTTTCACTGTTGCCTGTCGGGATCGAGTTCATGCGACACCGTCGTGCCGCGGCGCAGGCGTCCTCGTCACACGACTGACACACCGCTGCGGGAACCAGCTGTGGCGATGGTCACGTCGAACACCCATGACACACGTGAACACAGCGCACCGAGGGGCACGGATCGCCGCCGCCCTCGCAGCTGTCATCATCGGCGCAACAGCATGTGGCAGTGACGCCAAGTCCTCCTCGGGGACCGTCGCGGCCGAGATCCCCAAACCCGCCGACAGCGGCGCCGGCTCCGTCAACGGCGATGCCAGTCAGGTTGACTCGGCGGCTTCGGGCACACCACTCGCCGAAACCGGTGATCCGAAGAAGACTCCGCCGGTCACCGGCTCGGGTGGGATCGATCTGCCGAGCGTGGCTCCACCCGGCACCACGTATCTGGCGATCGACGTCACCTACGGCGTCGAGGTCGGCGACATCACGAAGGGGATCAACGACGTCGTCGCGCTCTCGGACCGGCACGCAGGCCAGATCTACGAGCGCAGCATCAACATCGCCGACGATCGGTCGTCGAGTGCATCGTTCGTGATCAAGTTGCCGCCCGACCAAGTCGAGGCTGCGATCGCCGATCTCAATTCGGTCGGGATCAGCCGCACTGCATCACAGGGCACCGAAGACGTCACGAGCCAGGTGGTCGACGTCGACGCCAGGTTGGTCACAGCGCAGGCAAGCCTGGACAGAGTGCGCAAGTTGCTGGAGAGCGCTACGGATCTCGGTCAAGTGCTGAGCCTCGAGAGCCAGCTCACCGAGCGCGAGACCCTCGTCGAGCAGTACACGGCGATGAAGCGGGCGCTGAGTGATCGGGTCTCGCTGGCGACCCTGCGAGTGCAGTTGAGCCTGACTCCCGAACCACTGAAGGAAACCGTCACGAAGAAGGACTCCGCGAAGCCGACCATCGGCAGGTCGTTCCAGACGGGTTGGAACGGTTTTCTCAAAGCGCTCGCTGCGATCCTCATCTTCATCGGCTACACCGCGCCATATCTGGTGATGCTGTTGATCGGTGCGGCAGTCCTGCTCCCGTTCAATCGTCGTCGGCAGACGCTGGCGGCGCAACGAAGTCGATCAGTCGCTCCACCGCCCCCACCAACTCCGGACGCAGATCCGCAAAGGTCCGAACACGATTCCGTAGGCGCGGCCAGAAATCCGTGAGGGGAACGCCGAGCGCGGCGCACATGCCGTGCTTCCACTCGACGGAGCGCGGCACATCGGGCCACTCGGCGAGGTTCATCACCTGAGGGCGAATGCCCGCCCATACGTCGACGAATGGATGGCCGGTCACCAGCACATGGTGGCCGGCCACTTGTCGCGTGATCCGCTCCTCCTTCGAGCCGGCGACGAGGTGGTCGACGAGGATCCCGAGACGACGCTCGTTCGACGGGCGGAACGCCTCGACGTTGTCGACCAGGTTGTCGATGCCATGCATCGGTTCGACGACGATCGCCATCTCGGCGAGCTCATCGCCCCAGACGTGCTGCACCAACTCGGCATCGTGACGACCCTCGACCCAGATGCGGCTGGCCCTGGCAACGTTCGCACGTCTCGCCGGCCCGACCAGCGCGCCGCTGTTAGTTCGGGTCGGCCCATCGCCTGGTCGAACGTCTCGCACCAACGTGACCGCCCGACCTTCCAGCAAGAAGCCGCCCGGCTTGTAGCGGAACTGACGAGTCGCGCCATTGCGATCGCGCAGCGTCACCGCTTCGGCTGTGATCGCGACGACGTCGCCGCAGAACCCTGATGCGCGATCTTCCACGACGAGCCCGAGTCGTGCAGGAACTGACGAGTAGACCGGCGCGCCGCGTTGTTGTTCGAACTCTTCGAGGATGTCACGACTCACACGCCGAGCGTACGTCCGAGCCAACCCGCCGGAGTGAGCACTTGATCCACATTGATCTCGTCGCTGCGTCGATACGGCCCGCGGAGACCGACCGTGTCGATCGGCATCGCCAGTGCCTGCGGAAGGTACGGCTTTCCCCAAACGTGCACGCGGTGGCCCGGCCCGACGAGCTGCAGCACACCTTCCGTCAGTTCGACGCGAGCGTCGATGTCGCCATGCTGTTCGTATCCGTTGGGAATCTCCGTGGGATCGTCCGTTGCACCCCATTCGACATCGAACGTCACTGGCACCCGCGAGCCGTACGCCCGTCGCCAGGCTTCGGTCGGGTCGTCGAGGAGCACGCCATAGGCCTCGTTGCCGATGCTCCACTGACGGAACGGAACATCACACGCGTGGTCGGCCCACATCTGCGCCGGCTTGATCTCCAGTCCCTGGCGAAGCCCGTGGCCGTCCAGTTCCGCGACGTAGAGATATGGCTCGCCGCGACGAACAAGCCCGGCCCAGTAGTCGAACCGGCGACCGCGCAGTTCCAGGCCGACGAAAAGTCCCACATCGGCCTGAGCATCCCGGGCCCACCACCACCACGCCTCGACCGCCACGTCGCGATGACGGGCTTCGTCGGCGTCAGCGAACAGCATCTCGATCCGGCAGACTAGGCGGCCGTGGTTCGCTATCTCAGCCTCGCCTGGATCGACGCGCTCTCCCAAGCGGTCGCCAAGAGCAGCGACCTGGCCGCGCTCGCCGACACCCACAAGATCGGTGTGACACAGGTGGTCACCGATGGGCCCGAAGGCGATGTGACCTATCACCTGCGCCTCGGCGACGGCAACGCGTCGTTCGGTGCCGGCCCGGCGGACGGCGAAGACGTTCGTATGCACCAGTCATGGGCCACCGCGACGGCGGTGGCCACCGGCGATCTCAACGCTCAAGAGGCGTTCATCAAAGGCTTGATCCGGCTCACCGGGAACCAGCAGAAGCTGATCGATTCGCAACCCGTCTTCGCCGCGCTCGACGCAGTGTTCACCTCCGTTCGCGAACAGACCGAATACCGCTGACGCCGCCGTGCCCGAACTTCCGGAGGTCCAAGCCCACGCCGAGCGATTGACGGCGCAGTTCAGCGGGACAAACTTGGTCAAGTTCACACCACTGACCTTCACGGCGTTGAAGACCGCTGTTCCCAGACCCGATGTCGCGTACGGCTTGCCTCTCCAATCGGTCGGCCGCCGCGGCAAGTACCTCCTGGCGCACTTCGACCCCGTCACGTTCGTCGTCCACCTCATGCAGGGCGGCCGCCTGCTCGTCGACGAGAAGCAATCAGCGAAGCCGCGCAACGGTCAGGCCAGGTTCGTCTTCGAAGAGGGCCCGGCATTGTTGCTGACCGAGGCGGGCACGGAACGGCGGGCCGGCGTGTGGTGTGTGGCTCACGACGCACTCGGCGGACCACCACTCGACAGGCTCGGGCCGGAGGCACTCGAGGTCACGCCGCAGTCGCTGGTGGAGTCGTTTGGCAAGACCAACATGCGCATTCACGGCTACCTGCGCGACCAGCACCAGATCGCCGGCCTCGGTCGCATGCTGGCCAACGAGATCTGTCACCGAGCAAAGATCTCACCGTTCGCGATGACAGGCAAACTAGGCGTCGAAGGAGCTTCCGCAATCGTCACAGCCATCCATGAGGCGGTTGACGAGGGATTGGCGTACGAACGAACGCGGCCCGACATGAGCTCGTCGAAAGATCGCCCCGGCCGCGTGCACGGTCGAGTTGGGGAAGCGTGCCCGGTGTGCGGCGACACGATCCGCTCGGTCTCGTACAGCGGATACACAGTGGCTTACTGCCCGACGTGTCAGACCGGCGGCAAGGTGCTCGCCGACAACACAACCTCGCGCTTCCTCAAGTAGCCATCTACCCTGGGGGAATGCCAGTTCACCTACGTGCCGAGCCCTCCGACTACGCCCCCGCGGTGCTGGCGCCCGGCGACCCGCGTCGAGCTACGTACATCGCCGAGACCTTCTTCGATCCGGGTGCGAAGTTGGTCAACGAAGAGCGCGGCATGTTGGGCTACACCGGCACGTTCAAGGGGCGGCCGATCAGCGTGCAATCGGTTGGCATGGGGTGCGCCAGCGCGGCGATCTACTACAGCGAGTTGATCCAACTCGGTGTCAAGCGGATCATCAGGGTCGGGACCGCGGGAGGCCTGGCTGACGGTCTGCGCATGGCCGACACCGTCGTGGCGATCAGCGCGACGTCCGACGACCCCATCATCGGGCACCTGACCAACGGGGAGGCGCATGCGCCGACGGCTTCGTGGTCGCTGATCGAGTGCGGTGTCGGCCTGGCCCGGGCCAGTGGGGCAACGGTGCACGTCGGATCAATCGTTTCGAGCGCGTTGTTCTACGACCCGCGCGAAGGTGTGATGCAGCGTTGGAAGGATCGCGGTCATCTCGCCGTCGAGATGGAGGCTTCGGTGCTGTACACGCTTGGCGCGATCCACAACATCGAGACCTTGTGCATGGTCACGATCAGCGACATCATCGCCGCGGCAGAAGGGACCTCCGAGCGAATCAGCGACGAGGAGCTGAAGTTGGGCGTCGATCAGATGATGGTGGTGGCGTGTGACGTGGCGATCGCCGACCTGAGCTAGTTCAGATCAACCCGAGGTCCTTCACCGCGTCGCGCTCCTCGGCCAGTTCAGCAACCGACGCGTCGATCTTTGCGCGTGAGACGTCGTCGATGTCGAGGCCCTGCACGATCGAGTACTCGCCGTTCTTGCAGACGCACGGGAACGAGGAGATCAAGCCCTCGGCAACGCCGTACGAACCGTCGGATGGGATCGCCATCGAGACCCAGTCACCCTCGGGAGTGCCCAGCGTCCAGCTGCGGATGTGGTCGACGGCGGCGTTGGCTGCCGAGGCGGCCGATGAAGCACCTCGGGCCTCGATGATGGCCGCGCCACGCTTGGCCACGGTGGGGATGAAGGTCCCGTCGACCCAGGCATGATCGTTGACGAGCTCGTACGCGTTCTTGCCGTTGACCTTGGCGTGGAACAGGTCCGGATACTGGGTGACGGAGTGGTTGCCCCAGATCGTCATGTTGGTGATGTCGTTGACAGTTGTGCCGGTCTTGATCGCCAGTTGGCTGACTGCGCGATTGTGATCGAGACGTGTCATTGCAGTGAACCGCTTCGGGTCGAGACCGGCCGCGTTGCGCATCGCGATCAGCGCGTTCGTGTTGGCCGGGTTGCCGACGACCAGGATCTTCACATCCTTCTTCGCACTTCTCCCGAGCGCAGCACCCTGCGGCTTGAAGATCCCACCGTTGGCACTGAGCAGATCGCTTCGTTCCATGCCGGCCTTGCGCGGCATCGCACCGACGAGCAGAGCCACGTCAGCGTCGCCGAATGCGATGTCGGCGTCGTCCGTGCAGACAACATCGCTCAACAACGGGAAGGCGCAATCGTCGAGCTCCATCTTCACACCGCCGAGTGCACCCAGCGCCGGCGTGATCTCCAGGAGCTGGAGGATGACCGGTGTGTCAGGCCCCAGCATCGACCCAGACGCAATACGAAACAACAGGCTGTAGCCGATCTGGCCGGCAGCACCAGTAACGGCAACACGAACAGGTGTGGTCATGCAGCCGAGCGTAGGTCAGGGGTCGCGAAGGTCAAAAGCCCGTCACGTGGGAAGACCGAGCGCCCCGAGGATGATGTCTCGATAGAACTGCTTGGCCGTGTCGTCGCTGAGGTGGATGCCACCGTCGCTTGACGACAGATGGCCGGAGATCTCTTCGGCGCGCGCCTGCCAGTCGAGCACCACCACGTTGGGGTAGCTCTCCGGTAGGGCGCGGATGATCGCGTTGTTGCCGTCGATCCATGGCTTCGGAGCCTTGACGGTCATCACCACGACACGCGGGACGTCGGTCAACTCCTTGAGAATCGCGTCGTAGTCCTGTCGGGTCACGGTCCCATTGGTGCCGAGTTGGATGACAACGCCCAACTTGATGTGGTACCTCGTCTTGGCGAGGTTCAACTGCTCGAGCTCCCACTCGGGTCCTTTGGACACCTCGGCGAAGGTTCTGATGCCACGGTCCTCGAGCACCGGTTTGGCACCGAGCATGACTGACTCGCCGAGAGCAAGAATCGGGATGTCCTGCAGCACCGTCGTCGGTGGGGCAGTCGACGGAGGAGGCACTGTCGGACTGGGCGCAACCTGCCCGGGCGCCACCGTCGGCGATGGAGCAACCGCGTTGGGCTGCGCAGTGCCGGTTGTCGGGGTCGGTAAGGCGGAGTCGACGGGAAGCGACGCATCGACGCTGCGACCAGCGACACTGTCGCACTCGATCTGCCCGACGCACTGGTTGCTGGCCATCGCGATGCTGACACCTGCGAACCCCACCAACGCCGCGCTGGCGATCCCCACGCCCGCCAGACGGTGGCGCCGTTGGTAGGCGGCGGCGGTGCGTGGACGACGGTCGCCGCGCAGCCATTCGCCGAGGCGACCCTGCCGGATGGGTAGTTCGATGTAGCGATAGCTGGCTTCGGTGATCGGCAACGTGATCGCCATGGCAACGGTCCACTTCGTCAAACTGAGCGGCACACCTGCCTGGCCGCGGATGATCTGATAGATCGGCCAGTGGTACAGGTACAAGCCATAGCTGCGCGTGCCGATGTAGTTGAAGATCGGGTTGCCCAGCAACCTGCCCATCAGCGCCCGCTGATGAGTCACCGCGGCGATCACCAGCAATGTCGCCAGACCGGTGAAGAAGAAACCGCCGCGGAAGAGCCAAGGGTCGAAGCGAATGCCGGTGGAATGCCCGTCGGTCGACAGCTTGATGTTCCACGCCAGGAAGGCAAGAGCAGCAATGCCCAGCACGGCCAACCCGTCGAGGTAGCGGGCCTTGTCGCGCACGGCGCCACGCAGGAGGGCCATCGGCCTCCAAACCATCGCGAAGGCCGCACCCATCATCAGCCCACCCGCGCGGCTCAACGTTCCGAGGTAGAGGGTCTCGTTGATGCTGATGCAGCGACCGAACAACTTCCAATAGCCGTTCATCGCGTCAGGCGCGCAGGTCGTGGCGACGTCGCCGCCGGCATACAGCACACCGACGATCAATGCGACCGCCGCGCTGCCCCCGAACAGCCACAGGGCGACTCGCGGCAGGCGCCGGCGACCGAGCCGCAGGATGCACACCATCACCAGCGGCCAGATCAGGTAGAACTG
Organism: Ilumatobacteraceae bacterium; assembly: GCA_031424145.1. Lineage (GTDB taxonomy): Bacteria > Actinomycetota > Acidimicrobiia > Acidimicrobiales > Ilumatobacteraceae > JAENVT01. The sequence continues at coordinate 2,831 of JANPGV010000363.1, read as the reverse complement.
CTCCTCGACCGCTAGTGACCAAAGATGCCGAAAGGGCACGAACGCCTCGTTGGCGGTGTATCCCTGACCGACGAAGATCTGGTACCAGTTGCTGCTGTAGAAGACGCCTGCCAGGAAGTCGCCGCGTGTGCGGCCTTGCGGCTGGCGCTTGAACAGCGCCATGTAGACCGCCATTGCGCTCATCATCGTGAAGACGGCTGGCAGCAGCCGGCGGAAACGGCGCAACCAGAACTGACCGAGGTTGACCCGTCCGTTGCGCTCGTGCTCGCCGATCAACAACAACGTGATGAGGTAACCGCTGATGACGAAGAAGACCTCGACACCCAGGAAGCCACCGCCGAGCCACGTGTGGTTGGCGTGGTACAGCATCACCGCAACGACGGCAAGGGCACGCATGCCGTCGAGCCCCGGCAGGTACGGAACGCGACTGAGTTGCCGCTTGGGCGCGCTGAATGAGCTGGAGACGCGAGGTACCGTCCGTGTGCTCATCGGGTATCCAGTATCGCTGATCGAGTACTGCCCTAAGTGGTCACACGTGTGTTTTGGTGCGCCTTTGTCAGCTGGGACGTGCGCGGCCTGCGTTGCCCAAGCCGAGGTTTGTCGCAATCGTTCGCGTGGTTGCACTTCGATTCAGCGTGTAGAAGTGGAGACCGGGCGCGCCTGCTTCGAGCAGCGCCTCGCACAGTTCCGTTGCGACCTCGGCTCCGACGCGGTTCGCCTCAGCCGCGTCGTCTCCGGCCTTGCTGACTCGATCAACGAGCCACCTCGGAACCTCCGTCCCGGACATCGAGGCCATGCGCGAGACCTGGGCGATGTTGGTGACGGGCATGATGCCGGGTATCACCGGTTTGGTCACACCGAGCTCGGCGAGCTCCTCGACCAGCGCAAGGTAGTGGTCGACCTCGAAGAAGAACTGCGTGATTGCGAAGTCGGCGCGGCCAAGCTTGCCGGCGAGGTGTTTGCGGTCGTCCTCGCGGTCGGGTGATCGCGGGTGCAACTCGGGGTGAGCCGCGACCCCGACCGAGAACCCTCCGAAGTCGATGATGTCTTCGACCAACTCACTGGCGTGCCGGTACTCGCTGACGGTGGGAACATCCGAATCGGCAGGCGGATCACCGCCGAGGGCGAGGATGTTCTCGATCCCCTCTGCGCGGTAGTCGATCAAGATGTCGCGGATGTCCTGGCGGGTGTGACCCTGACACGTGAGGTGTGCCATCGGCGTCGTCGCCGCCTGCCGGTGCACCCACGAAACGAGGTCGTGAGTCTTGGTGCGCGTGCTTCCGCCGGCCCCGTACGTGACGCTGACGAAGTCAGGCTGCAGATCCTCGAGTTGGGCGATGGCGTGGCCGAGGCTCAGCCAACCGGCCTCATTTTTGGGCGGGAAGAACTCGAACGAGAAGGTTCTCCGCTTGGCGAGTAGATCGGAAATCCGCGCCATGTGGCACAAGCTTGCCAGAACTTGCATCGTCCATTGGCCCACCCCTGCCGTGTCAGGCTGTACGCAACGGAGAGGAGGGCTCATGTCACAGCAGGCGAAATGGTGGCCGGATCCGTACGGCAGGTTTCAGCAGCGCTACTTCGACGGCTCGAAGTGGACGGAGCACGTCACCGACAACAACGGGACACAAACGGTCGACCCGTTGGGAACGACCGTGTCCGTTCCTTTCGTCACGCCGACCAACAGCGCGACTACAGATCCCGCAGCCACACGAGTGGCAACTGCGCCCGTCACCGCAAACCTGAATCACTTCCTCGCTGACCTCGGTCCGGATGCACGCACTCGACCGGCTGTGCACCTTTCGATTGCGCTCGCCGGAATCGGTGGGGCGGCGGCCGCATTCGGCATCGCCACGGCGATCATCGGTGATAGTGGCACCAGCCGAACGCGCATCACAGCGGCCGCTGTGGTCATCGTCGGTCTGGCCTACGCAACCCGCTTCGTCGTCAAGACTCAACCCGAGCTCCGGTCCGCAGCGGTAGGTGCTGCCGTCGTCGGCATTCCCGGGCTGGCGGCCGCCATCACCGGTGTCGACGGAGCCGGCGGCGGCACGCTGGTCCTGGCAGCTGTCCTGCTGATCATCGCTTGGGCGCTGCCGATCATGCGTGGCAGACCGATCCTCCTCGGCGCGGGTGCCGTTGCCCTGGTGCTGGCATTGACCACAGTCGGCAACGACTCAGGCGGAGGCGATCTGTTCAACTTCGGTCTGGCCGACCTCATCGGCGGCAAATCCTGGTTGTTCGTGTTGATCGCCGTAGCCCTTCTCGCCGTTGTGTGGTGGCTGGACGCGCAGGGCTACTACGGCGTCGCCACCAGCCTCGTGGTCGCCGCGATCCTGGCCACTGCGCTCGCGGTGCTCAAGGTCGTGGAGAACGTCGGATCCACCGGTGCTGCAGTACTTCTGGCGGTCGCCGGGCTTGTCGTTGCCGTCGTCGGTGACCATGGCCAGCGTCGCGCCACCACCTGGTTCGGTGTCGCTGTCGCCGCCATCGGAACCATCGCTGTGTTCACGTCGACCATGAAGCCGAGCTCGACGGGCGACATCGCAACGACCCTCATCGTCTCGGGCCTCGTGCTGGTCGCTGTTCCAGCCGTCGTCAAGTTGATCAAAGCCTCACGGGCCGCGCAGGCAGAAAACTGAGCCTTGGGCGGCCCGACACAGGGACCGTGTAACACCCTTTCGGTACTGTTCTCGTAGCGACTTCCCCCGTCTGTTGAGTGCTTGTTTCGAGCCGGTTGATGGAGGTGGTCGTTGTGTCTGTGGTCGGGTTGGTCGAATCGATCGCCGCCGTGGAGTGGGCTGGGGCCGATCGGGACGCGGTCGCGGCGGTGC
>JANPGV010000362.1:0-9516 GCA_031424145.1 Ilumatobacteraceae bacterium | reverse complement strand
AACCATTCCGCAAGAGGACGAGGTCTACGCGATGTTGTGCCGCGCCGACACGGTCGGTGTGTTCCAGATCGAGTCGCGGGCCCAGATGGCCACACTGCCGCGACTGAAGCCGCGTCGCTTCTACGACTTGGTGGTCGAAGTCGCGCTCATCCGTCCTGGCCCCATCCAGGGTGGTTCCGTGCACCCATACATCCGGCGGCGCAACGGCCAGGAGCCGATCACGTACCTGCATCCTCTGCTCGAGAACTCGCTCGGCAAAACGCTGGGTGTGCCGTTGTTCCAGGAACAACTGATGCAGATGGCCATCGATGTCGCCGGGTTCACAGCCACCGACGCAGATCAGTTGCGTCAGGCGATGGGCTCGAAGCGCAGCAGGGCGCGAATGGAGAAGTTGAAGGCCCGGTTGTACGAAGGCATGGCCGAGCGCAACATCACGGGCGACGTCGCCGACGAGATCTTCACCAAGATGTCGGCTTTCGCCCACTACGGCTTCCCCGAGTCGCACAGCGTCAGCTTCTCGTACCTCGTCTACGCCTCGTCATGGATCAAGTTCCATGAGCCCGCTGCCTTCTGCGCGGCGTTGCTGAATGCCCAACCGATGGGGTTCTGGAGCCCACACTCGCTGGCTCAGGATGCATCGCGGCACGGTGTCGTGGTGCGGTCACCCGATCTCAACGCATCTCTCGCCAAGGCAACACTGGAGCCATGTGCAGAGTCAGTCGGCGAGGTTGCCGTGCGGTTGGGGATCGGCACTGTTCGTGGGGTCGGCAGTGACCTCGCCCTCGAGATAGAGGCCGGGCGGCCGTACTCGTCCTTGGAAGATCTTGTCCGTCGTGTGCTGTCGTTGCAATTGCAACAACTCGAGGCAATGGCCACGGCAGGTCTGTTCGAGGAGTGCTTCGCACTCGAGCGCCGTGAGGCGTTGTGGGCTGTCGGTGCTGCGGTGCAATCGCGATCGGATCGTCTGCAGGGCATCATCACGGGCCAGCGGTCACCGCGTTTGCCGGGCATGGATCAGATGGAGACCGTTGTCGCCGATCTGTGGGCCACTGGTGTCGCCCCCAACGGCCATCCCACTCAGTTCTTGCGCGAGGAACTGCGTCAGCGCGGTGTCGTCACCGCGACGGGCCTGTGGGATTGCCAACCGAGGAGCAAGGTGCTGGTAGCCGGGATCGTCACCCATCGCCAGCGGCCGATGACGGCCCAGGGTGTCACATTCATGAACCTCGAAGACGAAACCGGGTTGATCAACATCGTCGTGTCGAAAGGGTGTTGGGCTCGCTATAGAACGATCGCACGCAGCGCTGCGGCCCTTCTGATCCGTGGCCGGCTCGAGCGAGCCGAAGGGGTGATCAACATCGTTGCCGACGAGTTGACCCTGCTGCCCATCGCCGCATCGACGGCCAGCCGCGACTTCCGCTGATCGCTCCAAGCCCTCGTCTACAGTCGGGCGGGAGGAGTCCCGAGATGCAATATGCCCTGCAGAATGCCGCGCCGCAGCCCACCATGCAGCATGCGGTGACCGACCTCGAAGGCCGACCGGCCATGGTCATCACCTTCAGTGGCGTGGTCACAGTGGCACCGGCGCAGCAACGCGGCATCATCGTGCGAACCACGCCAGAACAACCGGGCGCGCCTGTGGGCTTCTACGTCCCCGAGGCCTTCGGGATAACACTGGACGGGGCGATCGCCGTCGTCGAGGCCACCCTGACGCAGGTCGTCGTTGATGGTCGTACGCAGATTGCGACCACGTACGGATTGGCCGACACCACTGTTCGACTCGTCGAATCCGAACAGACACCCGGAAAGGGTTGGCCGTACATCAGCTTCACGTGCCACTCCAATGACCTGCCGCTCGGCGTGCACTACCGCGTGACGGTCCAGCACCCGCTTGCCGCACCTGTTGCCGCACCTGTTTCCGAGCCTGCTTCCGAGCCGCTTGCTGTGCCACTGCCCAAGCCGACCGACTAATCGTGCAATGCCTGGGCCGCCAGAGAGCCCGACAGGAACGGTTCGGTCCTGGCAATCACGCCCGTGTCACGCAGCCGTTCGGCCGCCGCGACCATCGCGCCGTGAGATATGCGTGACAGCAGGCTGCCTGTCGACACGCGCCGCACGCCGGCCTCGCCGAGCTGCGCGACGCTGGGCCCTCCTGGAAGTATGAGCACGTTGACCGGCACACCCACGGCCGCCACGACGGTCCTGATCTGATCGATGTCGACGAGCCCAGGGGCGTAGACGACCTCGGCCCCGGCTGCTGCATAGGCGCGCAGTCGAGCGATGGTGTCGTCGAGGTCGTCGATCCCATGGAGATGGTTCTCACAACGTGCCGTCAACACGAGCCCTGACGCCGCCGCCCCTGCCGCTGCCGCGGCAACGCGCTCGACGGCGGTATCCACCGCGTCGATCGCCTTGGTCATCGGGTTCCAGTCCTCGATCGAACACCCGGCCGCACCGGTGTCTGCCAGCAGACCGACCGTCTCCGTGACGCCAGCGGGATCGTCGGCGAAACAGCGCTCCGAGTCGACGTTGAGAGGAAGGTCCGTCGCCGCGGCCAATGGCTCGACATGAGCGAGCAACTCATCCCTGCCGACCGTCATGTCGAGCCTGCCGAGGGTTGCCGCGAACCCGGCGCTGGTCGACGCAAGCGCCGAGAACCCGAGTGCGGCCAGCAATCGCGCCGAGCCGAGGTCGTAGGGGTTGGGCATCACGAAGATCCCGTCGGTGTGCAACGAGCGAAAGCGATCAGTCGATGTCGTCATGGGTACAGCTTGCCAGCCCACGATCAGTGCAGCTCGGAGCGGATCAGTGCAGCTCGCCGCGCAAGATTGCTCGCAGCCGCGAATCGGGCTTCGGTCGTGCCCCGAGATGTTCGATCACCCATGCGGAGATCGTGGTGGCGTAGTGCGCAGCATCGACGGGCGTTGCGCCACCGAGGTAGCTGGCGAGGAAGGCACCCGCGAACGAGTCGCCGGCACCCGTGGCATCGACGAGATTGTTGGTCGCAGGTGGGACACCAGTGGCGATCCCGTTGTCGTAGACGAGGGCACCGTCGGCGTCGAGCTTGAGCATGATCATCGCCTGTGGGTACAGCTTGGCCAGCGCCGCCGCGATTGGTTCGGGCTCGTCGAGGCCGGTCAGCACCTGCCCTTCTTCGAAGTTGGGCAGGAACACGTCGATGCCGAGGTCCTGCGTGCAGGCCAGGAAGTTGTTGACGCCCATCTCGTCGATCATCTGGAACGAACCAGGATCGAACGACAACGTGGCGCCGCTGGCGCTGGCGAGGTGTGCCGCGGCGCGGGCCGCGGCGCGGGGCGGATCGACGAAGAACGACCAGGCAGTCATGTGCAGGTGGCGGGCGCGCCGCACGGTCTCCTTGGGCAGTTCTGAAGGCAGCAGATAGAAGTCGGCTCCGCGACCCGAGACCATTGACCGCTCGCCGGACTCATCGACGAAGACTGCCACGCATCCCGTGAGGTGTTCGTCGGTCTCGAGGAAATGACATATCACTCCCTCTTTGGCGAGATCCTCCTGCGCCATCTGCCCGAGGCGGTCGCGGCCGATCTTGCCGATGAACTCCGTGTCCAGACCGCACCGCTTGGCCCACGCGGCCACGTTGGCGGCGCTACCTCCCGGGGTCAACATCACCTCGCCGAAGGTGTCGCCTCCGGTCAACAGCGTGCTGTTCGTACGGATCAAAACATCCCAGGCGAAGTCACCGATGACACATAACGGGGCAGACACGCCGGGCACGGTAGCCGTTGATCAGCTCGATCCCATGGTTCGGCGCGCCTAGCCGAGGGCACGCAGCACGGCCTCGCCACGCGGCGACAGCCGGTACCCGACTTGGAGGCTTTCTGTCAGGCCGAGCTCTTTCAGCTTGCGCACGTTGAGCTTGAACGTCGGTCGATCCTGATCGACGTGCTGGGCGAGCGTTGTCGACACGATCCCGGGATGACGCTCGATCAGCTGCAACGTCTTGTGGGTCCACGCACCGTTGCGATCGAGCCGCGACAGCCGCGACATCACCGCGGCGAGCTCGTCGGGTGACGTGTCGGCACGCCGGGCGAGTCGATCGTCCGGGCCGACGAACACGAAGTCGACGCGCCACACCCGGTCGACGGAGCCGAGGCGGGCCAAGAGCGCCTCCAGGCCGGCAGCGCCGGCGCGACGGGAGTCTTTTGGCGTGATGTCGCTGACCGAAACCTGGCGTACGTCGGTGGCCTCGATCAGCATTCCACCGACTCGATATCGGCCACCGACCTTGGCGTTGGCTCGCGTCCAGGAGCGGAAGGTGACCGTGATGGATCCGTCGGCGATCCCGGGCCATGCGTCCATGCTGAACAACATCAGGCGCTCACGTCGATCGAGCCGTTCGGCGGGCCATCGCGCAGCAGGGTGCTCAGCAGCGTACCCAGATCCTCTGGCACGAAATGGGCATCGCTGGCGGTGATCTCGTCGCTCGTCCACCACCTCAACTCGTGAACGAACTCGGCGTTCATCTGCTCCCACGACAACTGCGGCTGTGGCTCGAAGAAGTCGCTGCGGACGAGGTGGATGCGCTCGCGCTGACCGTCGAACTGGCCGTTCAGGAACGGGACGATGTGCAGCCGGTGCCAGATCTGCGGACCGATGTCGGCGCCTGTCAGACCGACCTCTTCCTCCAGCTCGCGAGACAGCGCGACGACATGGTCCTCTCCCGGCTCGAGTCCGCCACCGGGTAGCGCCCAGCGGGTCGCGATGGGGAACTCGAACCTCACCAGCAGCACACGTTCGTCGGGGTCGATCACCAGGGCACGCGCCGCCTCGCGGATCCTCAGACCCGCTGCGGGATCAGTACCGCTCAACCGTGCGGTTCATTCGTCAGGGGCGTTGTTGAGCCCGTCATTGAACATTCGGTACATCTCGTAGACGCTCTTGCAGGCTTGGCACAGCGGGAGTTGTTTCGGGTCGCGTGATGGAACCCAGACGTGACCGCAGAGGGCCTCGATCGGCGTTCCGTAGATGCGTGCCTCGAGCACCTTCGCTGCTGCACTCTCGCCGGGCCCGGTCTTGACGATGTGTGCCGCGAGAGGTTCCCCGGTCTCGAGATCCGGGTCGATGTCCGGAATGGTCTCGATCGGTGTGGTCGTCAGTTCGCTCACGTCTCTAGTCAATCATTCTGCGGACGGCGATGTGACAGCGCGGCGAGCTCTGCCTCGATGTTGGCCCTGGCACGGTGCTCGAACGTCGAGTACATGAACTGCGTGGCGAACAATCGCGGACGGCCGAGGAACCCGCGCAGAACTGCGGATCGACCGGCGAGCCACTGGCTGTCATCGACGTGGCTGTACTCGGCGCGCACGCCGTTGACGTACGCCTGATAGGCGCCTGGGTCCGACCCCAATATCGCCAGGTCGGCGTCGAGCAGGATCGCCGTGTCGCGATCAGCAGCTACCCGGTCGGGAGCGTCAACGACATGGCCGGCCGTCGCGACGATCATTGCCGCGACTGAACCGCACCGTGAAGCGGACCAGCCGATGCCATCGAGCTCCCTCGTGGCCAGGGTCGCGCTGAGCTCCTCGTTGTCGCCGCGTGTCGTGTCGTAGATCGCGTCGTGGTAGAGGCAGGCAGCGATCACCTCCGTGGACGGTTGAACTTGCATCGACTGGAACACGTCGAGCACGTGGCGCAGCATGACCATGATGTGCGTGGCGGTGTGGTACTTGCGGTGCGGCTCGGCATATCTGACCAACAGGGCCTCGATGGGACCTTCGTGGTGGCGGCCGGCGATGCTCCGCCAGGCGGTGCGGATCTCGGTGTCCGGTTGTGTCATCGAGGCGACGTTACGGCACAGTTGCGGCCATGGCCGTGCTGATCGACGAACCGATCTGGTGGTTCAAAGGCCGTCGCTGGTCACATCTCGTCAGTGATGTCAGCTACGACGAATTGCATGCGTTTACCGAACGGGCAGGGATCCCGCGCCGCGGCTTCCAGGGCGACCACTACGACGTGCCCGAAGAATATTTCGACGAGCTGGTCGCCGCCGGAGCGCAGGTGACGTCGAGCCGGGAACTGCTTCGGCGGCTGCGCGCTGGCGGCTTGCGATTGAGCCCCGTCGAGCGGCGCGCCCGCCGATAGACCGCCGACCGCGTCGCCGCGCCGGATCACCAACGCTCCGGCTCGCCGAGCAACTCGCGCGGGCAGTCGACGCCGCCTGGCCCGACGATGAACCATTCGATCAGTTCGATGCCGTGTGAATCGGTGATGTCGACCGCTTCCATCCAACGGTCGAGATCACCGGGCAATGTCGCCGGCACGGGGAGCCCTGAGTTGGGGCGTACGGTTGCGAGCACCAGACCGCACAGCGTTGGTGACCGTGCACCGGCCAAGGCAAGGCATTCGGCGACGGATAGCACGGAGTCGGGCTCAGTGGTGCCGCTGACGACAGTGATGGTGTTGCTGCGGCCGGTCTCGTCGAGGAAGAAACCGATCGTTTCCGGTTCTAGGGGCCGGTGGATGGCCAGGGCGACGACGGAGAGCGCCTCGATCGACGACCGGATTGGATCTGTTGCCTGTGGAAGGCGGGGTCGGGCAGTGGGATGCGACATTCGGTTCCTCCGATGCTGTGACATTGCTGTCGTTGGGATCAGGGGGAAGCCGCAAGGTCACAGTACGACAGGGGTCTCACACAGAGCCGCAGCACGGGTCGAGACGTAGAGTTGCCGAATGGCTGATGCAACGATCTACCACAACGTTCATTGAAACTCGTCGAACAATGCCGTGAGCATTGCCACCGAGCTAGGGGTCGACTTCGACACGGTTCAGTACATAAAGACGCCACCCGACGAAGCCGCGCTGCGCAAGATCATTGCCAAGCTCGAGGACCCCGTCACCGACCTGGTCCGGCGCGACAGCCTGTGGACCAAGCTCGGCCTCACTGACGCCGATGTGCAGACCGAGGACCAGGTGGTGGCGGTGCTGCTGAAGCACAAGCAGCTGATGCAGAGGCCGTTGGTGGTGACCAAGAAGAAGGCCATCATTGGCCGTCCGAAGGAGCGCGTGCGAAAGCTGCTGGGCGGTTAACGCCGCCGAAGGCGCCCGCGCCCGCGTCCACGGCCGCTGATGGCTTGCAGCACCAGCAACAGCAGGACCGCGCCGAGCGCGGCGACGAGCAGCGAACGAACGCTGAACTCGTTGATGCCACTGTTTCCGCTGGCGTTCATCAGCGCGCCGCCGATCAAAGCCCCGAGCACGCCGACAGCGATCGTGTAGATGCATCCGCTGCGGTCGTCGTGAACGATCCAACGAGCCAGCAACCCGGCCAACAGCCCGACGACGATCCAGGCGACGATGTTCATGCGCTCAACACTCTAGGTGTACGCGGCCGACAGCTACTTCCGCTCGAGCACAAGGACGAACTCGAGCAGACCGTTGTCTTCCGTGGTGGTCGTGGCGAACGACGGGTTCGGTATCCCGTAGTCGGCGAACACCACGGGGATCTGACCGAGTACGCCAATGAGACCGTTCTTCAAGGTTCCCTGCACGTCGAACGTGGCGGACTTTGTCGTCCCGTGCAACGTCAAGTCGCCTGTTGCCGACGCGGTCACCGTTCCACCCGCGTCAGGAACCGCACCGAAATCGATCGGTGCGGTGAGAACGAACGTCGACGTCGGGAACGTGGCGACATCCATGATCCGTCCGTTGAACTGGGCATCGCGTCTGCTCTGGTCGCTCGTGAAGGTCGTCATGTCCACGGTGAACTGACCCTCGGTGATCGTGGCTGCGGAGGCCAACATCGACCCGGTGATCGATTGCGTGCGACCGTTGGCCGTCGTGTCGAAACCGTTGATGGATTCCTTGACCCGGTACCCGACCTCCGACCCTTCCTTGATCGCCCACGTTCCCTCGATCCCGCCTGCGGCCGTCTGCGCTGCTGTCGTTGACGCTGTGGTTGCCGGCGTCGATACAGCCGATGCGGAGGGATCGAGGGCAGAGGTGGACGCGCCGGCCACTGTCGTCGAAGCTGCGGCGGCGTCAAGTCGCGAGTCCACCGTCGCCTGATCGAACTCTTTGTCTGGTTGGTGAGTCTTTACCCAGATGAACGAACCGGCAAGAACGAGCGCGATGAGAGCGACCACAGCCCCGACGATCCACTTCCAACGGCGGTTCATGATGGTCCTAGTGGTCGAGGCCCGAACGGTTGATCAGCACATCTTGGCACTCACAGCTGGTTCGCGTCGGTCGCGCGTGCTACGACAGAATGGACAAATGACCGTTGATGTCCGTGTTGCTAGTTCTGTGCCGAAGACCGTCGAGATCGTGGGAGTACCGGTCGGGGCGTCTGGACCGGTGCCGCGCAACCTCGGTCTCAACCGCGCCGCGCTGACCGCAGCAGGCTTCGAAGGCAAGTCCGGCCAGACGTTGGTGTTGCAGTCCGGAACGGGTCCTACCCAGATCGCGGTCGGCCTCGGCAAAGACGGCGTGACCGCAGCTGGCCTGCGCAATGCGGCCGCTGCTCTGGTTCGCGCCGCGGGAAAGCGCGGATCGATGGCCACCACCCTCGCAGACCTCGAAGGCGTCGATGCTGCCACCGCCGCGCAGGCGGTCGTGGAGGGCGCCAACCTGGCGGCCTACCGCTATCACGGCTTGAAGACCGAGCCACCGCCCCCCGGCTTGCAGGACCTGACCCTGGTCGTCGGTGAACGCCGCACAGCCGGTGCCAAGCTCGGTGCGGATCGCGGCTCGATCACGTCTGCGGCGGCCGGCTTGGCAAGGGACCTCGCCAACACGCCGCCGGGTCATCTCACCGCCCGGATGATCGCCGACAAGGCTGTCGTGCTGGGCTCGGCCAACGGACTTGGCGTCGAGGTGTTCAACAGGGATCAGCTCATCGCGATGGGGTGCGGTGGCATCGTCGGCGTCAACAGCGGAAGTGTCGAACCTCCGCGCATGGTCCGCCTCACGTACACACCGCGCAACCCGCGCGGACACCTCGTCCTCGTCGGCAAAGGAGTGATGTTCGACTCCGGCGGCCTCAGTCTGAAGACCAACGACGGCATGAAGACCATGAAGATGGACATGGCTGGCGCAGCGGTGGTGTTGGCAGCCATGACAACGCTCCAGTCGCTGCGGTGCAAGACCGCCGTCACCGGTTACATGATGTGCACCGACAACATGCCCTCGGGGAGCGCGTTGAAGGTGGGCGACGTGTTGACCTTCCGCAATGGCAAGACGGCGGAGATCCACAACACCGACGCCGAGGGCCGGCTTGTGCTGGCCGACGGGTTGTCGCTGGGCGTCGAGGGCAAGCCCGATGCGATCGTCGACATCGCGACGTTGACAGGTGCAGTGATGGGTGCACTCGGTTTGAAGATGGCAGGAGTGCTCGGGAACGATCAGCCCTTCATCGATCGTGTCAAGGCTGCAGCGGTCGACGTCGACGAGCCGCTGTGGCAGCTACCCCTGGAGCCCAGCTACCGCAAGCTGCTCGACAGCAACGTTGCCGACATGAAGAACGTCGGCGGCGCCTACGGC
>JANPGV010000361.1:0-3233 GCA_031424145.1 Ilumatobacteraceae bacterium | reverse complement strand
CCACCGGTCGCTAGGTCGTCAGATGATCACCCGTCACGGCTGGACAGCGATTGCCGCGGCGGTCGCTTGTTTCGCGGTCGGACGGCTGTTCGGGCTCATCGAGCTGTACGTCCTCGGCATGGGCATCGTCATCGCCCTACTTGTGGCCGTGATCACCGTTCAACGTCGCCTTCCTCCACTGAACGTCAGGCGCATCGTCAGCCCATCGCTGGTCTCGGTCGGCGAGCCCGCTCGGGTCGACATCCAACTCGCCAACCTCGGCCAGCAGGCAACCCCGTACCTCCAACTCTGGGAACCGGTCGGAAACAACGGCGGCGCTCCGATGCAACTGGCCAGGCTCGCTCCGGGTCAGGCCGCGAGCGCGGCCTACCGGGTGCCCACTGCCCGCCGTGGGCTCATCCGCACCGGACCACTGCGCGCCGTGCGGCGCGACGTGTTGGGGCTCACCGAGAGAACCACGACCCTCGCCGGCACCGAAGAAGTGCTCATCGTGCCGCACACCATCCCCCTGCCGTTCCCCTCAGTTGGGTCGTCCGGCCGCCTCGGCCAGCACCTGCGCATGAAGTCGTGGGGGCAGACGGGCTCCGAGTTCCACTCCCTGCGTGAGTACCAGCGCGGCGACGACATCCGTCGGATCAACTGGAAGGCCTCGGCCCGGGCAACCAACCTGATCGTCCGCGAGACTGCGCTCGAGGGGATCCGCCGTTGCACCGTCGTGCTCGACCGCGACGCTTCGCAGTACATCGGCGGCTCGTTCGAACAGGCCGTGATCGCCGCGGCAAGCATCACGGCCAGCTCGGCTCACGCCGGCGTCAACACGCGCTTCGCGACCAACGACATCGACCTGCGCGGACCAGACGTCACGGCCAACACACTCCGCTGGCTCGCAAACGCCGAGCCTCTTGACGATCCACCAGAAATGACGTCGATGAACAGTGGGATGTCGGAGGGCATGGGTCTGCTCATCGTCGTCACCGGGGCCGCATCGAGCCTGGCCGCTGCCCAGATGCGGGGCGCGACGACGCAGGACGAAACTCTCGTCGTGGTGTGCGCCACGGAGTACAGAGCCAGCAGCCGCTTCATCGTCGACGCCACCTCGACCGAATCGATGATCTCGTCATGGACGACGCTCATCGTCGGTTCCAGCCAGGCGGTGCTGGCGTGACCACGATCGCGGCATCACACAACGCCCAGCCAACACGCGTGACGACACCCGTCGGCTTCTGGCAGCCGACCGACGCCCACCTGCCCGCTACGGTTGCCCTGACCCTGCTCACGGTCGTCACGGCCATCAGCCTTTGTCGAGTTTTTCCCGACTGGGCCTACCTGCGCCCGATGTTGGTGGTGTGCGTCGGAGTACACGCGGTGATGTGCATGTTGCGCGTTTTGAAGGTCAGCGCATGGCTTGCCTTGCCTGCCGGCTTGGTTGCATTGGCGGTGTTGATCGGGTTGATCTACTTCCGCAACTCGACGCGGTTCGGCCTGCCGACCGGTGACACCGTGGACCAGTTCCGCACGAGCATGCGACTGGTCTGGCACCAGTTCCCCCGAGCGGTGTCCCCGGTACCCAGCCAGGGAAGCTTCGCGATCGCGGCTACGACTGCTCTCGCAATTTGCGCCTGGCTGGCCGACTCGTTCGCCTTCCGCGCGTTCGGACGGGCCGAGGCCGTCGTTCCGGCCGGTGTGGTGTTCATCTTCACCTCAGCCCTCGGCGTCGATCGCAACCGAGTGCTCGTGGCAGCGCTGTGGGTCGGTGCGGCAATCCTGACGGTCGCCGCCTTGCGGATCGCGCACTCCCGCGACGACTCCGCCTGGATGGGCAAACGCCGGGAGTCTTTGTGGTCGACGCTTCCGGGGGCCGTGGCCTGCGCGCTGTTCGCCACCACGGGCGCCGTCGCTGTGGCACCGCAGCTCCCGGGGGCCGGCGCCGATGCGTTGCTCGACACCCGCAACCGCCAAGCCGACGTCACCGAGGTCATCAGCCCGCTCGTCTCCATCCGCTCCCGATTGGTCAACCGTGGCAATGTCGAGTTGTTCACCGTCGCCAGCGACAGGCCCGAGTATCTGGCTGCGGCAGCGCTCGGCGAGTTCAACGGCACAATCTGGACAACGTTCGGGGAAGACGTGCGTGTAGCGGACGGAGTCCTCTCCGAAGCTCCGCCCGGTTCCGAGCTGCTGCTGCAGCAGTTCACCATCAAGCGGCTCAGTGGCAACATCGTTGTGGCCGCACGCGTGCCCACGTCAGCGTCATGGCAGGGCAGCACAAGCCTGCTCTGGGCCACCGAGTCCGGAACGCTTTACGTCGATGGCGCACTGGAACGTGGTTATCAGTACCAGGTCAGCTCAGCCATCGAGGGAGACACGTCGCAGGCTCAGCTCCGTGCGGCCACAGTGGATCGCGCACCCAACCCCATCTACTACGACCTGCCCCCAAACATTCCGAGTGAGATTCTGGATCTGGCCGCGCAGGTCACGGCGCAGGCGGCCACGCCATATGACAAGGCGCTGGTTCTGAAGAACTGGTTCAAGACGCAGTTCAAATACGACTTGCACGTGCAGCCAGGACACAGCAACGACGCAATGATCGACTTCTTGACCAACAGGAGGGGTTACTGCGAGCAGTTCGCGGGAACGTTCGGCGCCATGGCACGCGCCGTCGGCCTGCCAACGCGGGTGGTCACCGGATACACGTGGGGTCAGCTACGCGCCGATGGGCTGTACCACGTCGCCGGCCGGCACGCCCACGCCTGGGACGAGGTCTGGTTCGACGGCTACGGCTGGCAGACCTTCGACCCGACTCCGGGCCGTGGTGCGCCGGGCGCCGAGCAACACACAGGCGACCCCGCCTTGCAGGAGGAGGGCAACGGCACTCCGGGTGGCACGAACGCCGGGAACGCCCCGACGCCCACGTTCGAGCCGAGCGTTCAGCGTCCCCGACCTGAGAACGAGTTTCCGACTGGCCCGACCACGCCACGCAACACTTCTCTCAAGACCTCATCCGATCGGGGGTCTTCCGGCGGCTGGATCATCGCAGCCCTCCTCGCGGCAATCATCGCCTGGGTAGTGGCCATGCCACGCGTGCTGAACCGTTGGTCGCGGCACCGTGCGAAGGATCCGATCGACCGGGTCACCTCGGCGTGGGCAGCGACCGTCCGATCCCTGACGATGGCCGGTGCGCCCCGGATCTCGGGCGCCACACCGCTCGAATTCGCGCGAGCTGTCGATGTCGGCCG
>JANPGV010000360.1:0-5534 GCA_031424145.1 Ilumatobacteraceae bacterium | reverse complement strand
ATCTCGGGCGACGAGGCTGTGCTTGAGGTTGTTGAGGATCCGCATGACGATCTCGTGAGCACTGGTCGGTGACAACATCGTCGGTCGGAACGTGGCGTCCTCACCCATTCGTTGCTTCCACGACGCGATCATCCGTGGCTCGTCGTAGCGCAGCCCGTGCCCGAAGGGATCGGCAAATGTTCCCGATTCGTTGTCGCGGATCACGAAGTGGCCCGGTAAACCGATGCCGCGGATGGGCACGCCGAGTCTCTTGCCGACCTCCATCGCCACGACACTGAGCGTGATCGGCATGCCGACGCGCCTGGCCAGCACTTCATGGAGCAGCGAGTTCCTCGGATCGTAATAGTCGTCGCCGTCACCGGTGAACATCCCCGACGCGAACAGCGTCTCGACGATCCCGTCGAACGAAGGCGGGCACAACTCGGCGACCCTGTCGAGCCCGACGATGATCGACGCCACGTGCGCCGAATGATCGACGGCCGTTGCCACGAGCGCGCACAGCAGGTCGAGATGTCGGTCGGCTGAGGCGCCGTTGATGATTTCGGCGAACCTCACGGCCGGGTCCATCCGTGCACCGTAGTGGGGGTCGGCTACGTTCACGCACGTGTTCCCCGGCGCATTCATCGAGTCGCAGCCAGACAACCCTGCGCTGATCATGGCGGGCTCGGGATTCACCCAGACGTTCGCCCAGCTCGATGCCGCGGCGAACCGGTTCAGCAGGCTTCTGCGTTCGGCCGGCGTGCGGCCCGGCGACCACGTTGCCATCTGCATGGAGAACCATGACCGCTACTTCGAAGTCGTCTGGGGGTGCCACTACGCCGGAACCGTGTACACCGCGTGCTCCAGCCGGCTGACGAGCAGTGAGCTCAGTTACATCATCAACGATTGCGCGGCCAAGGTCTTCATCACGTCGAGGTACAAAGCGAACCAGGCGGCCGAAATGGTCGGCGACATGCCTGGCGTGACGCTGCGGTTGATGCTCGATGGTGCGATCGACGGTTACGAGTCGTACGAATCGGCTGTCGATGCGCAGTCACCGGAGCCACTCGACGAGGCACGGGTGGCGGGCGTGGACATGCTCTACTCCAGCGGCACGACAGGTCGACCGAAGGGCGTCACGCGACCGTTCACGCCGCTCCCACTGGAGACCACGCCCGGCTCGGTTGCGCCGATCCTGCAGATGCTGTTCGGCGCGACGAACGACAGCGTGTACCTGTCTCCCGCGCCGTTCTACCACGCCGCACCATTGCGTTTTTCGATGGCTGCACAGGTGCTCGGTGCAACGGTCGTGCTGATGGAGCACTTCGACGCCGAGCAGTACCTTGCACTGATCGAGCGGTACCGGGCGACTGTCACCCAAGCGGTGCCGACGATGTTCGTGCGGCTGTTGAAGCTGGCGCCCGAGGTCAGAAGCGCATATGACGTGTCGTCGATGCGCTGCATCATTCATGCCGCGGCCCCCTGTCCCATCCCGGTCAAGAGAATGATGATCGAGTGGTTCGGGCCTGTGCTGCACGAGTACTACGCCGGTACGGAGGGCAATGGTTTCGTCTACTGCAACAGCGAGATGTGGCTGGCTCATGAAGGAACTGTTGGCACCCCGATCAACTGCGTGGTGCACATTTGCGACGACAATGGCGACGAGTTGCCCCACTTCGAAGCGGGCACGGTGTACTTCGAAGGTGGCGCGACGTTCGAGTACCACAACGACGCCGAGAAGACCTCTTCGTCACGGCATGCGCTGGGCTGGAGCACCCTCGGGGATGTCGGCTACCTCGATGACGACAACTATCTGTATCTCACCGACCGCAAGCACAACATGATCATCACGGGGGGTGTCAACGTGTACCCACAGGAGGCGGAGAACGTTCTCGTGACCCATCCGGAGGTGATCGACGTCGCCGTCTTCGGGGTGCCCAACGACGATTTCGGCGAAGAAGTCAAGGCAGTGGTCCAACCGGTCAAGATGCCGGATTCAGGCGAAGAGGCTGACGCACTGGCACATGAGCTGATGGCCTATTGCCGGGCGCAGCTCGCCGATCTCAAATGCCCGCGCTCGATCGACTTTCGCGAGGAACTGCCGCGGCATCCCACCGGGAAGCTCTACAAGCGGTTACTCAAGGACGAGTACTGGGCCGCGGCTCGTCGTTCGATCTGAGCTCGGTCAGTCCTGTTCCGGCAGGGTGAGCCCGTGCAGTTGGTCAAGGATGTCTGCCAGCCTGAGACTCTCGGTCCTGCCGAAGATCGCCTCTTCATCACCGCCGACAACGCGTTCGAAATGCGAGACCATTCCGGCATACGCGTTGGCGCCGTCGCACGGGATGGTCTCCACCGAGCCGTCGCGGCGGTGGACGTTGATCACGCTCGGCTCTCGCGGCCCGGGAACGTGTTCGCCGGGAACCTCGACGAACCCATGACTGGCCGACAACGCCAGCTCCCTGCGCGGCGGTGCATCGAACGACACGTCGAAGGACGAACTGAAGCCTTCTCCCCAGTCGATCCAGCCGGTCATCGCGATGTCGACGTTCAGTTCGTTGCGCGCGGAATTGGCCGCAAGTCCCACGGGGTCCCGAGCGGCCATCAACAAGAACGGACCGATGCAGTAGATGCCTATGTCGAACAACGCCCCCGCTCCACGAGTGTCGATGCGGTGGTCGCCGGAGCTCATGTCCATGGGGTAGGTGAACGATGATCGACCGAACTGCAAGGCGCCCAGCGACTCGCCCGCCGCGAGGTCCAAGATGGCCCGAGCGCACGGATGGTGCGGCCACATGTAGGCCTCGAGCAGCGTCAAGCCCGCCGACTCTGCATGCTCGAAGAGCTCGGCACTCTCCACCGACGACAACGTCAAGGGCTTTTCGCAGAGCACGTGCTTGCCGGCATCGAGTGCCGCGTGGGTCCACTCGGCATGGATGTGGTTCGGCAACGGGTTGTACACGGCGTCGATGTCGTCGCGGGCCAGCATGTCGGTGTACGGCCCGAAGTCGTCGCCGTTGCGACTCGGCGCGGCGACGACCGGGTGACCGACTTCGGCGAACGCAGGACGTAGAGCACTTTTGAAGATCCGGCTCGATCCGCCGAACACACCCCACCGCATCATCCGCCGAGCACAACCATCTTGATCTCGGTCATCTCCTTGACCGAATAGGCGGGCCCTTCGCGCGTGTTGCCGCTGTCGCGAAGCCCGCCGTACGGCTGCTGATCAGCCCGCCATGTGGGAACCTCGTTGACGAGCACACCGCCGTAATCGAGTGTGTGGATGGCACGCAGAGCCTTGCTGATGTCAGTCGTGAAGATCGCCGCTTGCAGGCCGAACGACGAATCGTTGGCCAGCTCGAAGGCACTGTCGAGCGAGTCGTACGACGCGATCGCGACAACCGGACCGAACACCTCTTTCGAACAGACCTTCATGTCGGGCTTTGCGTTGGTGATAACCGTCGGACGCAGCACGCCATCGTCGTCGAGCGCCCCCCCAGTGAGGACCTTTGCGCCGCCAGCTTCGGCTTCTGCCACCCACG
The DNA here is from genome assembly GCA_031424145.1 of Ilumatobacteraceae bacterium. Lineage (GTDB taxonomy): Bacteria > Actinomycetota > Acidimicrobiia > Acidimicrobiales > Ilumatobacteraceae > JAENVT01. Next base: position 2,016 of record JANPGV010000360.1, on the reverse strand, counting down.
ACAGGACGCGGTCACGCTCGCTGCGCGAGATCAGCGCCGACACATCGGTGGCCTCGTCGAGCGGATCGCCGACAACGAGCGAGTTCACGTGGTCGACCAGTGCCGCAGTGAAGTCGTCGGCGATCGAGGTGTGAACGTAGATGCGCTGTGTCGAGATGCAGCTCTGGCCCGCATGGCTGAAGCCGGCGACCTTGATCTTTGCCGCGGCAGTCTTCCAATCACCATCCGGCTCGATGATGACTGGCGCGTTGTTGCCGAGCTCGAGGCCAACTCGCTTGCGCAGGGCGCGTGCACGGATTCCCCAGCCGACGTCGGGTGATCCCGTGAAGGTGATCAGGGCGATGTCGGGGTGATCGACGATTGCGTTTCCGACCGTGCCGCCGGACCCGGTGACGACGTGGAGGTAGTCAGCCGGCAGCCCGCACTCCTCGATCAACATCTTGGCGAGGGCGATGGAACTGAAGGGTGTTTGACTAGCCGGCTTGAGCACGACCGGGCAACCGGCGGCGATAGCCGGTGCCAGCTTGTGGGCGACCAGGTTCAGTGGAAAGTTGAACGGGGCGATCGCGCCGACAACGCCGATCGGCACCCGCAAGGTGAACCCCAACTTGCCCTCGCCTGCCGCGAGGGCATCGAGCGGGATCATCTCCCCCGACAGCTTGCGCGCTTCTGCTGCGGCGAACTGGAACGTTCCCACAGCGCGCTCGGCCTCGCCTCGCGCGGTTTTGATCGGCTTGGCGGCCTCCTTGGCGATGATCGTGGCGAACTCATCGCGGCGCTCGCCCAGGAGCTGAGCCGCCTTGTCGAGAATCGCGGCGCGCTTCCACAACGGCAACGGTGACTTCAGCGCGGTCTTTGCCTTGGCCACGGCGGCAGCAACATCTTGTTCCGTGTGGGCCGGGATCTCGCCGATGACCGAGTCGTCGAAGGGCGAGCGAACAGTGATCGTGTCAGCCATGTTCACCGACGATACTTGCCTCATGAGCACCCCTCGTCATCCGTTCCTCGACTGGGACGGACCTCTCCCCTTCGCGCACCGAGGCGGGGCGAGCGACGTCCCGGAGAACACGATGCGGGCCTTCGAGTACGCCGTCAACCTGGGCTATCGCTACCTCGAGACTGACGTGCAGGTGACATCGGACGGCGTGCTGGCTGCCTTCCATGACAACGATCTGCGTCGCACGACCGGTCGACCGGGCAAGATCAGTGAACTGCCGTGGTCCGAGGTCTCGAAGGCTCTCGTCGATGGCAAGGAACCCATCCCATTGCTCGAAGATCTGCTCGGTGCGTGGCCCCACGCACGGATCAACATCGATTGCAAGTCGAACCCCGCAGTCGATGCGCTGATTGCCTCGCTTCGTCGCACCAACTCGCTCCACCGGGTGTGCGTTGCGGCCTTCAGCGACGCCCGGCTGCGACGGCTGCGCTCCGCTTTGGGCTCGGAGTTGTGCAGTTCACTCGGCCCGGTCGAGCTCGGCCTGGTTCGCTTCGGTCTCAGCCGCCATCCGCCTGGTCTCGCCGCGCAGGTGCCGGTCAAGCAAGGACCGGTGACGATCGTCAACCGGTCGTTCGTCGAACGATGTCATCGACTTCGGCTCCAGGTCCACGTTTGGACAATCGACGATGAAGCGGAGATGCGCCGCCTGCTCGACCTCGGCGTCGATGGGATCATGACCGATCGCCCCGTCGTGCTGCGAGAGGTCCTCGAATCCCGCGGAGAGTGGCGCTCCTAGCCCCCTCCGTCGCCGTATTCGTCGGCGCCTCCTTCCCACCTGCGCGCCCTCGGACCTCCCGAATCGTCAGTGACGAAACCCTGCGCGCGAGGGGGTCGAGTTTCGTCACGGACGATTCGGAAGGGATCCACGCGCGACGGGTTCGAGTTTCGTCACGGACGATTCGGAAGGGATCTGCGCGCGAGGGGGTCGAGTTTCGTCAGGGACGATTCGGAAGGGATCTGCGCGCGAGGGGGTCGAGTTTCGTCAGGGACGATTCGGAAGGGATCCACGCGCGAGGGGG
>JANPGV010000359.1:0-3694 GCA_031424145.1 Ilumatobacteraceae bacterium | reverse complement strand
GAGATGTCGAGTGTGTCGCCCTTCGAGTGCCACACGGCCATCCGGTGACAAGCCTCGTTCAGCACCCAGCGGCCGACCTCTTGGATCTGGCCGCTCTGTTCGAGGATCGGGATGAACTCGTCCGGTTCGATCAAACCGAGCGTCGGGTGGTCCCATCGCAGCAGCGCTTCGACGGCCACCAGTGACAAGTCGTCGAGGTTGTAGATGGGTTGGTACACGAGTCGGAGCTGCTGTTTGTCGACCGCTGAGCGAAGATCGAATTCGAGCTCGATGCGGCGACTGATCTCGGTCTGCATCTCCGGGTGGAAGATCGCGTACCGGTTCTTGCCGGCCGCCTTCGCCTGGTAAAGGGCAACGTCTGCGTCGCGCAGGAGATCGCCTCCGGCCGCCCGATCGCCGATCGCGATCCCGATGCTCGTGTTGACCGACAGCGGACTCGAGTTGTCGTCGAGATCGAACGGTTGCCGCATCACATCGAGCAACCGTTCTGCGACGAGCTCAGGCGAGGCCTTGAAGGCCGAGCCATCGATGAGCACGACGAACTCGTCCCCGCCCATCCGGCCGATGGTGTCGGCATCGCGCAACGCGCTGGTCAGCCGGGCGGCGACCGCGACCAACAACCGGTCGCCGGTCTCATGACCCAGCCTGTCGTTGACATTCTTGAAGTCGTCGAGATCGATGTACAAGGCGGCGCCGATGGTGTTGTTGCGACGGTTCCGCGTCAGCAGTTGGTCGATGCGGTCCATGATCAGAACGCGGTTCGGTAGCCCGGTGAGGGCATCGTGCAGCGCCTGATGACGCAGCTCGCCGGTTCGCTCACCGACCAGCCGCAGCGCAGTCGCCCGACTTGTCCCCAGAACCAGAACGAGTGCAGCGAGGATGACACTGGCGAGCACGCCGATCAGCAGGACGGACAGAGCACCACGGTCATCGAGGACACCCTTGTGGGCAACGACGGCAAACGTCTCGATGGTCCACGCGTTGTCCAGATCCCTGATGACGCTCTGTGAACCCTTGGGAACCACCCCACTGTTGAACTCGGTTTCCGAGATGCTGTCGTGAAAGCGCAGCGTCACAGCGGTGTTCGGGCGATCGCGTAGCGCGAGATCGAGCAAGACCTTCGGGTCGAACGCCAACCCCACCCAACCAATGAACGCGGCGCGTCGAGCCTCGACCGTCGTTGGGCTGAACCCGCCGCCGTAGATGGGCACTTGGACCGCCACGGCTTTCTCCGTACCGGCAGTGGCTACGACGTAGCTGGTGCGCCCCGAGTCGCGCGCCGCGAGGAGTCGTGTGCCTTCGGTCGCGGCGCAATAGTCGAACCCCGCCGCGACTCGTGCAGCACCGGGGTGTCTGCTCTGGCTGACGCGTAACAGGCAGTAGAAGGGCCGGTCCCCGGGAGGTACAGGCTCGAAACCACGCGAAGCCACACCGGACGGGTCGGCGGCGGCCGCTGCCAAGTACGCCGGCAATTGCGCCGTCGTGACCGTCACGATCTCGCCCCATCCGAGCAACTCGGGATAGCGCGCCATCGCTTGCACGGTGTCCGCCCATGCCACGAACTGGACGCTCGTGGGAGATGCGTCGACATGAAAGAAGCCGGCCGCGCTGACCGCCAGGTCTTCTTCTCGTTTGATAGCCAGCCGGAGCGTCGAGGCAACCTCGACCGACGACACCTGCAAAGCCTCGCGCGAATGATCCGAATTGTTCCGAGCGACAGACTTGGCGGCGGCCTGCGAACCAAACACACCGCTGCCCAGCAGTACGCACGCCAGCACCGCCGATACCCAGACGTGATGTCGCTTGGGGTCGGGCTCGTGGTAATCGCCGGGTGCGCTCACGAGAGACCTCCTCGAAGGCTTGGAGCGCAACTGAGGAATGAAGCGACGCAGCGGAGAGCGGATAGCGCTCGCTCTCGTGTTGACACCTTACCGTGGTGGCTCGACCACGACAATGGACCTTCGGCCCTGTTCGGACCCGCTCGCTGGGCGTTCGCTGTGCGTTCGCGGGCGTTCGCGGTGAGTTCAGCGGGCGTCGATCAGCTGCGGGATGCGAGACGGGCGAGGTCGCGCGGACCGCCCGGCAGATAGCCGAACCCCTCACGCACAGTGACGCCGCACGGCCCCATGATCGCGAAAAGCTCGTCGATGTCGTCCCCGAGCGCCGAGATGGCCGTTGCCATCTGCGCGTCGGTGTGCATTTCGATGTCCTCGCGTGCCGCTCGCCCCGAGTCCGTGAACCCTGTCTCGTCGACCAGGCCTCGACTGCGCAGCCGGTCGTGCGCGGCGTCGAACTGGTCGGCGGTCCACGCCCGGGTGCGGCTGTAGCTGCGCATCGGGAGGCCCCAGTAGAGCTCGCTGAGCGGCCCGATCTCCGTGGCATCGAAGCCGGCCGAAACCCATGAGGCGGTATGTGAGTCGCCGCGGAACTCGCGCAGCACGTCTGCCAGGCGCCAGGCCGCGCCGGTGGGGACTCGGGCATCATCTGGGAGGACACGCCCGCGTAGAGCGGACGTCCCTCTGGCCGGAGCGGCGCGACAGCGCGGGCCAACAGATCTCTCGCCCGGCCGGCGCCGGCCGGATCATCGCCGAGCAATCGCTTCAGCTGCGCGATCGCGCCGTAGTCGCGGGCAGCGCAGATCGTTGTCGCGTCGGTTCGGGTCCAGCCGATCTCGACTAGAGGCACGACGACTTCAGGGTTGAACACGGCGAAGGCGGCGGCCACGACTTGGCCGGGGACCTGTCCCATCAACGAACCGCGACTCGTGAAATAGGCCGAGGCGTCGGGAAGAGCAGCGCTTCCCGACAGCCGAGGGCTGGGATCGAAGCCGAGCGCCTGATAGTTGGCGTGGCATTCCGGTGAGAAGTACACCTGGCCGGCGATGGGCTCGAGAATCGAACCAAGTCGACGGGCAACTCTGCTGAGGGAAGAACGGTCCATGGTCCGACCGTAGGTTTCAGAGGCCCGTCGGACCGTTGTCGTAGGGTTGCCGCCTGTGACAGCGACCATTGAAATCGTCGATGAGCCGACCGACGAGGTGGTCGAAGCCTTCGCCCGGCTCATTCCACAGCTGTCGTCGGCCGCACCTCCCGATGCCGCTGACCTGGCGACGATCATGGCCGGCGGCTCGACGATCTTCATCGCCCGTGTCGACGGAGCGATCGTCGGCACCCTGACGTTGGTGTTCTACCGGATCGCGACCGGCCTCAAGGCATGGATCGAGGACGTCGTTGTCGATGAGAGAGCGCGCGGCCACGGAGTCGGCGAGGCGTTGAACATGGCGGCGCTCGAGGAAGCGAAGCGGCACGGTGCAAAAGCGGTCAGCCTGACCAGCCGACCGTCGCGTGAAGCCGCGAATCGCCTGTATCAGCGCATCGGATTTTCGGCGCGCGACACCAACGTCTACCGCTACGACCTGTAGGAGACTCGCCCGCAGCCCGGTTGGCCACACGCGGGTCTCATCGTGTGCGTGTCGGCGGGCCGGTGGTCATGATGTTGCCGTCTGGGTAGGTGATGGTGAGGTTGCGGCGTGGGTCGAGAGCGAGTTTCCAGCGGCCTTCGTGGGCGAGGTGGTGGTGTTTGGTGCAGATCGGCAGCAGGTTGTCGATGTCGGTGCGGCCGAGGTTGCGGTACCACAAGATGTGGTGGATGTCGCAGTGGTCGAACCCGACGCGGCATCCGGGGATCGCACAAC
>JANPGV010000358.1:0-3672 GCA_031424145.1 Ilumatobacteraceae bacterium | reverse complement strand
GCAACTGCTACAACGGGTTGGCCTTCAACATCACGTTCGATCTCAGCTCGATCGGCACGGTGCCCAACGACATTGCCTATGGGATCGCCTACAACACGAACACATGGGGAGCTCCTCCGATTGGGTTGCCCGGTCCGTACGAATCACTGAACGTCGGTCTCAATGAAAGTCTTTTGCCGACAGACGGAGACATCAACCTCGATGCCGTCTTCTGGAACACCATGACTCCGGGCAACTACACCGACGGCGGTACGGTCGTCGGGACCTTCCGGCAAGACACAGGCTGGTCGCCGTTAAGGCCCGCGGTGACGCTCACGGCGTCGGCCAGTACCTGTCTCTTCAGCACAAGTGCGACCATCATGACGCTGCTGAACGACTGCACCACCGACCAGACGATCCTCGTCCCGGACGGCAACACCCTCAACGGAGCCGGGCATTCGATCACGGCCGTTGATCCGGTCGGCGGTCATTTCCTGGGCGCTGTCGTGAAGAACGCTGGCACGAGCGCCAACGTCACGAACCTGACGGTGAGGACATTTCATCTGTCGGACGCCTGCGACGGTGGCGTGGACCGCCTGCGCGGCATCATGTTTGACGGTGCTTCAGGCTCGATCACCAACAACACCGTGGTCGGCATCAAGCAGGGCGCGAGCGGCTGCCAGGAGGGCAACGCGATCGATGTTCGCAACGCTCCCTTTGACACAACCTCTGCGCCGATCAAAGCCGTCACCGTCTCGGGCAACACGATCAGCGACTACCAGAAGACCGGCATCGTCGCTAACGGCCACGTGCTGGCAACGATCACCAACAACACGGTGACCGGCGCGGGTCCGATCAACTACATCGCCCAGAACGGCATCCAGGTCGGCTTCGGCGGCAGTGCCACGATCAAGGGCAACACGGTGAGCGGCAACTGGTACACCCCAGCCTCCGACGTCGCTTGTGGCATTCTGCTCTACCAAGCAGGTGGAGTGAAGGCGTCGAGTAACAAGCTCTTCGCCAACGAGCGCGACAACTGCAACTTCGGCAAGGGCGGCGGCAAGGTTGTCACTCCCTAGTTGTCAGCGATAGTCAGTGAGTCCCGAGGGGGCCGTCCGAAAGGGCCGGCCCCCTCGTCGCGTTATGCGCGGGGATCCGAGGCGGCCGTCACCTGTTCTTCGGTCTCGGCGTGTTCTTCGTCTCGGATCTCGTGCTTGGTGTGCTTGCGCGCCTTGTCCCTCTTGGTCGCTTGCTTCACCTCTGCTGCGGTCCCGCCAACGGTGTCGGCGGCGAGTGCGTTGCGTGAGCCCATCGGCTCGGGCGGGCCATCGGTGCTGTCCTTCGCTGTCTGCCGTTCGACCTCGCAGTTGATCTCGGCACCGAGGACCACCGCCAGGGCCGTGAGGTACAGCCAGAGCAACAGGACGACGACCGCACCGAGGGAACCGTATGTCTCGTTGTACTTCGCGAAGTTGGCGGTGTAGACGGAGAACAGGATCGAACCGACGAGCCACATGACTGCTGCCACGACGGCACCGACAGAGACCCATTCCCAACGCGCGTCCTCGCGGTCGGGGCCATAGCGGTAGACCACCCCGAGGCCGACGATCATTCCGGCGAGGAGCAGGACCCATCGCAGCAGTCCGACGAAGATTCGGCCGGCGGTGCCGAGCCCGGTCTTGGCGAGCAGGGACGGCAGCAGAGCGATGACCGCGAACGCGATGACGATGAACACGATGGCGCCGATCGTCAGCGCCAGCGCGACCAGCTTCAACCTAACGAAACCGCGCGTCTCTTCCTCGTCATAGGCACGGTTCACGGCGTTCATCAGATGTCCGACGCCACTCGATGCCGACCACAGAGCGACCAGCGTTCCGATGATGACTCCCAGCACGGCGGTGCCACCCGCCGCCGAGACTATGGACTCCAGCTGCGCCCTCACCAGGTCTCGCACCTCGCGTGGAGCGGCCGACAACGTCGACGTGATCTGCCTGCTGACGTCGCTCGGTGTAGCGACCAATCCGTAGATGGAGATCAGCGCGACGAGACCGGGCACCATGGCCAGCAGCGAATAGAACGCGACGCCGGCCGCCATCATCGTGACGTCATCGTCCTTCGCCTCCACCCTCACACGGGCGAAGATGTCTTTCCATCCCTTCGGCGGAATCTCGGTCGGGTCGTCAGCGTCGCGTCCCCGGTCGACAGAGCCGTTCGCCGACGTTCGTTCTGCGTGGTCGGTGCTCGTGGTGGACATGTGCGGCTTCTACCCGCTGCTGGACCCCGTGAAACGGTGCATAGACGCTGGACGAGGTTTCGTCGGCATCGAGGAGGGGAAGTGTCTAGCCATGAAGATTCGACTCGCCCATGCGGTCACCGTCGCGGCCGCCCTCGCATTCACCGGATGCAACTCGGACACCCGAGCCTCCATCGAGACCGACTTGCGGAGTGCTGCCACCGACGTCGCCAATGCTGCCGGCGATGCGACGAATGCCGCCGCCGAGGCTCTCGCACGGAACATCGCCACGCAGCAGGGCGAGGAGCAGTTCAAGAACGCCGGCCAGGAGCTCGACGGTCCGCTGACGTGCGACGCCAAGGTGCAGGACGGGGTGGCCAAGCTCGACATCAGTTGCACCGGCAAGACCAAGGCCGGAGGTGCGGCCACATTGACAGGCACGACCAACGAGCTACCCGGCGCGTCGGTCGTTTCCCTCAACGGAGACTTCACGGGCTCCGTCGACGGCACGTCCGTCTTCACCACCCAACGCCTCGGCGGCTAGGGCAGGGGTGTTGAGGATTCAGGCGTAGTTGCTGACGCGGCCTGACTGGCCGCGATGTAGGTCTCGATATCGCGCCACTGCGCAGACATGTTCTGAAGTCCCACCGGGTTCGTCGCGCCCAACGTCTCGCAGTGTGTGCGAAGCACGGAGGCGTCCTGCCCGGCTTCGTTCCACATCGCCGTGAGCAGTGAGTTGCCGGTAAACGCGCCGAATTGGACGTAGTCGACGCAGTCGTCCACGAGGCTTGCGTCAGCGGCCGCCACCGTCGTGCTCACTGTCACCATGGGGGCGTCGATGCCCGCCGTCGGGGAGGTCGACGAAGCGAGCGGCGGGAGAGTCGAGTTCGCATCAGCTAGGGAACCGCAGGCCGTCAACGCCGCGATCGCGGCAACGCCGACCAGGAGGTGCCTCGGCAGATCGCGCCAAGAGGCGCATCGTCCTGCGACGGCGAACCTCGGGTTCCTTGGCGGTGTAGCGATGGGTAACTCCTTGCCGATCGAGCGACGACGACTGGTCGCCTGAGAGAAAGCAGTCCGTGGCTGCCTTCTCGCAGCTTCATTGTCCGACGCGACGTTGCGTGGTGTATCGGCGTGATCCAGCCCGTCTTGAGGACGGAGCTCCCGGCGCGCCGCCCGACATGACGTCGGACGGCGCCGGCAGGGAGTGAGTCAGTCGGCGAACGCCGGCACGCCGTCGAGCACGTCGTCGTAACCATCGAGGTCGATCACTTCGTCGGTTGCGCCGGCGGGCTTGCCGGGGAGGTAACGGGCCGCGATCGCCGCGGCGAACAGGACGATGCCAGCGCCGATCAACATCGACAAGTGCAGTCCATCGGCCCACGCCGACTTGGCCGCGTCGACGATGGCTGCGCCTTGCGTTCCGCCGACCTCGCGAGCGACGCCGAGTGCGCCGGCCA
>JANPGV010000357.1:0-3537 GCA_031424145.1 Ilumatobacteraceae bacterium | reverse complement strand
CCCTTGTCGAAGCGCATGCCCTCGACGAGATCCATCTCCATGCCGAAGGTCTGGCTCTCTTCGACGGTGATGACGCCGTCCTTGCCGACCTTGTCGATGGCCTCGGAGATCATCTGACCGATCTCGTTGTCGGCTGCCGAGATCGAGGCGACCTGTGCGATCTGATCCTTCGAATCGACTTCCTTGGCGAGAGCCTTGATCGAAGCGACCGCAGCGTCGACCGCCGCCTCGATACCCTTCTTCAGAGTCATCGGGTTGGCGCCTGCGGCAACGTTGCGCAGGCCCTCGTGGACCATGCTCCAAGCGAGAACCGTGGCGGTCGTGGTGCCGTCACCGGCTACATCGTCGGTCTTCTTGGCGACTTCTTTGACAAGCTCGGCGCCGATCTTCTCGTACGGATCCTCGAGATCGATCTCTTTGGCGATCGACACGCCGTCGTTGGTGATGGTGGGAGCGCCCCACTTCTTCTCCAACACGACATTGCGGCCCTTCGGCCCCAAGGTGACGCGCACCGCGTCGGCAAGCTTGTTCATTCCAGCTTCGAGTGAGCGACGAGCTTGCTCGTCGAATGCGATCATTTTCGCCATTACATGTGCCTCCACAATGAGGGGTTGATGTCATTCGCACTCAGAGTGCGAGAGTGCTAGCACTCTAGACGGTCGAGTGCTAATCCGGCAACCTGAACTGGTGGGCCTCCCGTTAGTCTCGGAGGGGTGGAAGTGGCGGTTGTTGGCGGAGGGGTGGCTGGGCTTGGGGCGGCTCTGGCGCTGGCTCGCATCGGGCACAGGGTCACGGTGTTCGAGCGCGACGACACACCCATGCCGCAATCGGCGGACGAGGCATTCGATTGGGATCGACGGGGCGCGCCGCAGGTGCGGCACAGCCACGCGTTCCTTGCCCGGCTCGTCGGCTTGCTGAAAACCGACTATCCGGACCTGTATCAAGAGCTGCTCGACGAAGGCGCAACGGAGATGCGGTTCGGTGACGACCTTCCGCCGACGATGACCAACTTCGAGCGCGAACCGGCCGACGACGAACTGGCGATGCTGGCCTGCAGGCGGACCACGTTCGAGTGGGTGTTGCGCCGGGCGGCGTTGGCCGAGGGGAGGGTCGAGTTCCGCACGGGCGTCGCCGTCACCGGGCTGATCGCCGAGAACACGTCGACGGTTCCAAACATCACGGGTGTGCGACTCGCCGATGGTTCCGAAGCACACAGTGATCTGTTGGTTGTTGCGGCCGGGCGCAGGAGTGCGCTGCCGGACTGGTTGGTCAAAGTCGGCTGTGCGCCGATCGACGACGAGGAAGACGACACGGGCATCGTCTACTTCAGCCGCTTCTACCGACTACGTGAAGGCGCCGGGTACCCGCCGCGCACAGGCCCGATCGGTGGCGATCTCGGTTATCTGAAGTACGGCGTGTTCGTCGGTGACAACAGGACGTTCTCGGTGACGTTGGCCGCGCCGACCGACGACCAGGAGCTGCGCAAGCAGCTGACCGATCCAGTCGTGTTCGATGCATGTGCGCGTCAACTCGTGGCCACTGCGCCGTGGCTTGACGGCCGCGCCGAGCCGATCACCGAATCGGTGCATGTGATGGCAGGCCTGATCAACAGATGGCGCCGTTACGTCATCGACGGCAAGGTGGTGGCGACGGGTTTCATCCCGATCGGCGATGCGGTTCTCTGCACCAACCCTCTCTATGGCCGAGGCTGCGCGACGGCGTTCTGGGGCGCACATCTGATGCTCGCAGCAATCGAGGCCAACCCCGGCGATACCGAGAAGATGCTGCTCGACTACGAGGTCGCACTCCGCGCCGAGATCTATCCGTGGTACAGGGCCAGCGTCGAGCAGGACAAAGAGGCCCGCCGTGTCGCCGCGGCGTTGCTGGCGGGCGACGATCCCGACGGCATTTCGTCCGACCAGCGCAGCTTCATGCGTGCCGTGTTCCGCGACGGATTGCTACCCGCACTTCGACGCGACGCCGTGGTGCTGCGTGCGTTCTTCCGTGCCCTCAACCTGTTGACGGCGCCCGATGAGATGGTCAAGGACCCCGAAGTCGCGGCACGAGTCCTGGCGGTGTGGCAGGACCGCGAGAACCGCGCACCGGAGCCGGCGTTGGGCCCGAAACGGCGCGCCGATCTCCTCGCGCTAATTGCCTAGGTCGCTGATCTCGTTCGACATGTTCTGCAACACATTGCGGAGCTCGGAGGCGCCGGGCAACTCGACCAGGTCGGTGTCCTCGAGTCTCGCCTCGTCGAGGGTCAGCCACACGATCACCCCAGCGACCGCGCCGAGCATCGGGAAGAGGATGAACGCCCACAGTTGTTGCAGTGCATCGCTGCGGCCGTCGGCGAACAGCGCTGTGCCGAGACTGCGTGCGGGGTTGACCGAGGTGTTGTCGACGGGCAGCGAGATGAGGTGGATGAGCATCAGTGTGGCACCGACGACCAGACCACCCATGCCGAGCGCGAACTTCTTCGTCGTCGTGAACAGATAGACCATCACGAGGAACGCGGTCAGGACCACTTCGACCACGATCGCCGAACCAAGCCCGAAGTACTTGCCCGACCACAGGTTTGCATCGAACTGACCTCGCTTGAAGCCGTCGCGGCCGTTGGCGATACCCCAGATCACCGCTGCTCCGCCGATGGCGCCGACGACCTGTCCGATCCACGCATAGACCGCGTGGGTCATGGTGACCTTTCGAGCAAGCAGCATCCCGAGCGTGACTGCTGGATTGATGTGGCAGCCCGAGATCGGCGCGATCACGTACCACATGATCATCAGCGCCGAGCCGAAGCCGAGGGCGATCACCAACATCTGCAACAGGCTCGCTCCTGTTGACGCGTCGCCGGCGGGCAGCAAACCCAACGTGGGCATCAGGATCGCAACTCCAGGGCCGCCGAGCATCAACACCAGCGTGCCGACGAGCTCGGCTGCGAGGATCCGACCCTCGTTCACGGGTACGACTACGACGACCGGGCCGCTGATGTCTGGTTCCATGCGAAAACCCTATTCCCCGCCGTGCGTCGGATGAATCATGGTCGACGCGGCAGATCTGCATGTTCCCGGGCCGTTGCCGCTCTAGCCTGAGCGCATGACGAGCGACCCCGTTTCGCCGACCGTCGGAGTCGGCGTGCTGCACCTGTTCTGCAAGCCGACGCCCATGTTCGATGCCGAGGCAGCCGTTGCCGGCGTCAAGGCTGCCGAGGAAGCCGGGTGCCAGGTCGTGACCGTGGCGATGCTCGGTCACAAAAGCGATGTGGGCATCATGGCCGTCCACGAGAACATGCGTGAACTGCGGTCCCTGCAGACAGCAGTCCAACGCGCTGGCCTCGATGTTGTCGACTCGTACGTCAGCCTCAGTGAGGTCAGCGAATACGCGGCGCAGATGCCCGACGAGATGAAGAAGCCGCGCCTCTATCCCACCATCCCGCCGAACCACGTCGACTACGCCATGCCGGCGTGGTGCTTCTATCCGATGAGCAAGCGCCGCGACGTCAACGCCAACTGGTTCACCCTGCCCTACGAGCGGCGC
>JANPGV010000356.1:0-4279 GCA_031424145.1 Ilumatobacteraceae bacterium | reverse complement strand
GGTGCGTCCGCACACCCGAACGTGATCGCCAGCCCCCTGACTGCGCCCCCTTCGGCGTTGTTCTCGAGCGGCGGCGATTATGCCAGCGACGTGCTCGGTGACCCGTGGGACTTCTCCAATGACGAGGACGTGCCGCCCGTGCAGATCATCGGCACCGAGGGAAGCTTTGACATCTCCCGTGCCAACGGTGTGGAGACCGTCGTCGCCAGGAATGGCTCGTTACTGAAGCTGGTGCGAACGTGGGGCGCCGTGCTTCCGTGGGGTCGCGATGGTCTCATCAAGCCGATCGACGCCTCGATCTACACGCACTTCACGATGAGTTTGAACATCGACCAAACGCGGCGCGACATGCTGGTGCGCTACGTCAACGAAGCAGGTCAATCGAACAGGGTGAGGATCGGCACGGCGACCGCCGGATTCAAACAGTACGACGTCGATCTGACCCAGCCGGGTCTTGACGGACCGAGCGTGTGGACGGGCAAGATCGTCCGCTTCGACGTGCTGGCCGGCGGCCCTTCCGATGGAGCGCCCGATGCGTTCACGATGCAGTTCGATTGGGCGCGACTCCGCCGCGCCGATGCGCCTCTGGTGCCGAACCCCGCCATCCCCGTAGTCAAGATGCTCACCCCTAGCGACACGGGTGGCGCCGACTACGCAACGGTGTCTGGCGATCCGTGGGACTTCACTGGACCCGACGACGTTGCCAGCTCGGGCGACCTGGTCATCCACAACTTCGATGGCGGCAGCCTCAATGGAACGAGCATCCGCAACGATCCGTTCGTGGAACTGCCGCTGCGCACGCCGCTGATCACCGATCGGTATCACAGGGCCACGATTGACATCTGGTACGGGGGTGGGTTCAGCCTTGCCAATGCTGCGGGGGGTGGCATGAATGCCCGGTTCGCGTGGTTCGACGAGGGCGGACAGACCTGGAGCGAGACACAGGACATTGTCGTCTACCCGGGGGAGAACCACATCGCCATCGACCTGGCCACGAATCCAGCGGCAGCGGTCAACGACGAGAACACCGTCTACAAAGCGGGCTGGCGCGGGCTGCGCATCAGTCGCTTGCGGTTCGACGTCGATGAGGACCGTGGTGCCCGTGACTTCTCGCTCCGCGACATCCGCCTAGCCGACGACGCCGCGTTCTCTTCCGGCACGACCCCGATCACGTTCAACTCGAGCGTGGCTGGAACTGCAGAGATCTTCGTGACAACCGACGAAGGGCTCTGGAACGGAGCCTCGGTTGGCTCGATGAGCGTCGCACCCGGCAGCAACACGTTCGACTGGAACGGCGCTGGCAAGCCCAACGGAACGTATTGGGTATACGCGGTAGTCAGGACTCCGCAAGGCCTCGTCGGCTCGTCGTACTCAACGGGTCCGGTGCGCCTCGAACGATTCGTTCCTCCGACCCGCAGTTACTTCGTACCGCTGAGCCCCTCACGGCTGCTCGACACCCGAGACGGGACAGGTGGCAACATCTCGGCTCTCGCCAGCACCACGTATACCGAATTGAGGGTGGCTGGTCTGGGAGGCGTGCCCGCGACAGGTGCGACCGCCGTTGTCCTGAACGTGACCGTCGATCAACCGGCGACCTCGGGGTTCATCACCGCCTGGCCTTCCGGCGAGGATCAGCCGACGGTGTCGAACCTCAACTTCGTGGCTGGGCAGACGGTGCCGAACCTGGTGACCGTCAAGATCGGTGCCAATGGCAAGGTCAACCTGTACAACTCGGAGGGGTTCACCAGCGTCATCGCTGACGTTGTCGGGTACTACACGGACGCGCGTCCGGCCGGCGGCGGCCTGTTCACCGCCGTCACGCCAGGACGTGTGCTCGACACCCGCACCGGCAACGGACAAGGGGGCTCGACGGCACCAGTCGGAGCGGGCCAATTCATCAATGTCCAGGTCACCGGATTGGCAGGAGTTCCGCCCACGGGCGTCACCGGTGTCGCCCTGAACGTCACCGTGGATGCGCCGACCAACGCCGGGTTCCTCACCGTGTGGCCCACGGGTGAAGCACGGCCTCTGGCCTCGAGCCACAACTTCGTGCCCGGACTGACCGTTGCCAACCTCGTGCTGGCGAAGGTCGGCACTGGCGGACAGGTCAGCATCTTCAACTTTGCAGGCTCGACCCACGTGGTGGCCGACGTCGTCGGGTACTTCTCGGCGACTGGTCAGGGGGTCTTCGTACCCGTCACCCCGGCGCGACTCGTCGACAGTCGCTTCGGCACCGGCACCCCCGGTCCGCTCGGCCAGAGTCTGTTCACCAACATCGCTGTCGCCGGGGCCGGTGGAGTTCCGAGCGGAGCGACGGCGGCAATCGTCAACGTCACCTCGGTCAACTCGACGCTTCCGTCGTACATCACCGTGTGGCCCGCGGGATTGGGACGCCCGACGGCTTCGACCCTCAACCCACGACCAGGCGTGCCAGTGCCGAACCTTGCCTACCTGAAGCTCGGTGCCGGTGGTCAACTCTCGGTGTACAACAACACCGGATCCACCGACTTCATCGTCGACGTCTTCGGCTACATCATCGCCTGACCCCTTCGCCCCCACCTCGCGCGCTCACCCTCCCGAATTGTCAGTGACGATTCGAGCGTCGCGTTTCCCATCTGGGCGCCAGTAGTCGACGAGTCGGTGGCCCGATGCGGGAGCGTGGCGCCCAGATCGTCGAGGGAGGCTGGACATTGTCAGTGACGATTCGAGCGTCGCGTTCCGCATCTGGGCGCCAGTAGTCGATGACTCGGTGGCCTGATGCGGGAGCGTGGCGCCCAGATCGTCGAGGGAGGGTGGGCATCGTCCCATCGGACTCTGTCGCGGCCAACACGTTCAGGACGACACGTTCAGGACGACGACAGCGACAAAGTTCGGAGTGGGGGGCCATCGGAGTCGTCGGCGGTGGAACTGAGCGCGATCGCTGCTAGCCAGGCAACGCCGGCGGCGTTGACCACGAGCAACAGCCATGGGTTCAACGGGGGTCGCCACGCGGCGCCGTGCAAGGTCATCGAACCGTCGAGGCCGACCATGTAGCGCCGCAAGGTGTGCCACAACGTCAGCACCTCGGCGCATGCGGCAGCGATCACGAGGCCACGCATCAACGCATGTGAAGGCCTGGGCGCTCGTGCGCCGTAGAGCACGCCGGCCATCGCGAACGGGATCGAATACCGCCCTTGCCAGATCTCGCCGATACGGCGATGCAGGATCACCTCGACGACGGTCGGTAGCAACAACCCAAGTGCGATCCAGCGGACGTACCACCAGCGATCGGGTGTGTTCCTCACGACCCACACTGCTGCGAACGCCAGCATCGCTACCCACGCCACCTGGGCGATGAATGGGGCGAAGAACTCGTTCCAGCCGAGTGCGCCGATCGCCTGATGAGCCGTCAACTCAATGCCTCGCAGCGATCGCCACAAGGCGGACAGCAGCGAGTCGGAGTCTGCGGTCCTCCGGTCGCTGACGACCAATCCTGTCCACCGGCTCCATACCAGTGAGGCGATGGCCGCCAACGCGATCGGCAACGACAGCGCGGCGACTCGCCTCGTCGTGAACGGACGGTGCAGCGTCGGGATCAGCACGAGCGCGACAACGGCGACGTCGATGAGCGCGGCGGGCCGCAGCACGAGACAGATCGCCAGCGGTACGGTCACCCTCGCCAGTGATTGTGGGCGAGGCGATGGATGGAGCCGGGCGATTGCCTCGACGAGTGCGAGAGCGATGAGAGCGATCTCGATCGCACTCGTTCCGACCACGCCGAAGAGGAACCACGACGACGGGGTGAGCGCGAGCAGCAGCCATGCCCCGCGCCGATACCCGACCGCGCGTGCCATCGCATAGCCGAGAACCGCGGCGCACAGCAACACGCTGGCCATCCGGTAGGACATCACGCTGTGACCGTCGGAGAGGACGCGGGTTATGCCCCCCACGGTCACGTAGTACCACGGTGGCGCTGTTCCGGCCGCGGTGGCGACATTGACGTCGTCGGTCGCGTTCGATGCCACAGCGCAAGCGGCCGTGGTGGTCTCGCTGTGGCGGAAACATGCCGGGTCGCCCGTGGCGAAGGTGGCCGCGACGGCGACCTGGCGATATCCGGGCTCCAGGCCGGGAACGGGGCGGCCACGAAAGTCCCCGTTCGCCGTCGCCGCAGCGCGGATGACATGTGACGGTTCGTCGGGGCCCCCGTACCTGGCGATGGCCAGCGCCCAGGTACACCCGATGATCGCGAAGGCGGTCGTTGCCGACAGCCAGATCAGTGAGGGCGTGCCCCTCCCCGGCC
>JANPGV010000355.1:0-9899 GCA_031424145.1 Ilumatobacteraceae bacterium | reverse complement strand
CAAGATCAAGGCCGGGCAGCTACCCGGTCCGGAGATGAGCATCGCCAAGCTGGCCGGCACACTGAACATGCGGCGCCTCGGCGAGTTCGTGTCGCACGTCCTCGGCCCGAAGCTGATCGCCGACACGGGTGAGTGGGGCACTTACGCGTGGAGCATGTTGGTGCTCGGCACCCCGGGCGGCCGCATCGCCGGTGGCAGCGACGAGATCATGCGCAACATCGTCGGCGAGCGTGTGCTCGGCCTGCCGAAGGAGCCGGGAATCGATTCGAAGTCGCCGTTCCGGGACTTAAAAGTGGGGACACAGAGCACACAGAGCACGTCGAGCCAGACCTGACCTGACTGACTCATCCACGGCGGCTCTCAGAGCTGCGGTCGCGCTGGCAACTGCGGTCCCACCTCACGGGTCCGCTTGATCTCGTAGACGCCCGGGATACGACCGAGTGCGACCAGCACATCCCACAACTCGAGCGCTTGGTCTCCTGTGGGCGCGGGCGACAGGACCGGCCCGAAGTAGGTGTTGAGCGCGCCATCGATGACGACGATAGGGATACCGACCTCTTTGCCGACGATGTCGTACGCCGACCTCGTCGACTCCTCGATCACGGCATCCCAACTGGCATCCGACCCAGCTTCGATCAGATCGGCTGGCAGGCCCGCCGCAGCGATTGCATCGGCCAGCCGCGTCAACGGCTCGTCGTCGTCATGGTGGATCAACGAACCGAGTGCCGTGTAGAGCCTGCCGACAGCCGCATTTCCGTGAAACTGCTTGGTAGCCGCCAGGATCCGCATCGCGGGGTGTTGATCATCGAGCCGGTCACGGATCCAGTCGTAACCGGGATTGGTCTTGTTGTGGTAGCGCAAGCTGAAGAGCTGCCACGTGATCTGGAAGTCGCGGTCACCCGCTACCTCGACCACCCATCGCGAGGTGATCCAGGTCCATGGACAGGCGGGGTCGAAGTAGAACTGCACGGCTGTAGTCGCTGGTGTAGGCATGAAGCCCCGACGTTACCCAGCCTTGCGGCTGACGAGTCCTGTCTGGACGTGGCCCCAGTCACGCCGGGACTGCAGTGTGCAAGCCGTGCTCGTTGGCCCAGCGGCCGACATCGCGATGCTCCAGCGCCGCAGCCAACAGATCGGGGAACGCGTCGGGCGTACAGGCCAACGAGGGCACGCCGAGCTCGGCGAGGACCGCTGCCTGGGCGTGGTCGTAGGCGGGCGCACCTTCATCGCTGAGAGCCAGCAACACCACCACCGTGACGCCCGCTTGAACGAGCGCCGCCACACGGTCGTGCAGCAGGGTCGTGTTGCCGCCCTCGTACAGATCGCTGACCAGAACGAGCACCGTGTCTGCGGCGCGGGTGACGAGTTGCTGGCAGTAGCCCATCGCCTGAGCGATGTCGGTGCCACCACCGAGTTGGACACCGAACAGAACGTCGACAGGGTCGTGCAGCATCGGCGTGAGATCGGCGACAGCGCTGTCGAAGGCGACGACGCTGGTCCGCAGCGCGGGCATCGAAGCGAGCACCGCGCCGAAGATGGCCGCGTACACGACGCTGTCGGCCATGCTGGCTGACTGATCGATCGCGACAATCACGTCACGCGACAAGCTCCGTTGTCGGCGCCCATATCCGATGAGCCGTTCGGGCACGACGGTGCGCTGCGCGGGCAGATAATGGCGGAGATTGGCGTGAATGGTGCGACCCCAGTCGATGTCGCTGAGGCGCGGACGCCGCGTGCGCTGGCTTCGTGCAAGGGCGCCGTGCACCGCCTGCCTCGTGCGCGAGGCAAGTCGTTGTTCGATCTGCTCCACCACTTGGCCGACCACCTGCCGTGCCGCGGCCCTGGTGGCATCGGGCAGCAACTTGTTGAGCTCGACGAGCAACGTAACCAGGTGGAGGTCGGGCTCGACAGCGCGCAGCATCTCGGGTTCCAGCAGCAGTTGGCGAAGGTTCAGCCGATCGATGGCATCGCGCTGCAGCACCTGTACCACCGACGTCGGGAAGTACCGACGGATGTCGCCAAGCCATCGAGCCACCGAAGGGGCCGACGAACCGAGCCCGCCCGCGCGTCCCCCGCCACCGCGCCTGGACGGCTTGCTGTCGTACACCGCGGCCAGCGCGGCGTCGATCCGCGCGTCGTTGCCCTGCAGCTGCACGCTGGTGACGCCAGCGCCGCTGGGGCCTTCGGCGATCTCTTCTGCCCCGCCGAGCACCATCCTCCATCGCCGCAACCGCTCCGGATCGCTGACTCTGCCCAAGCTCATTGCGGCACCCCCAGCAACTGTCGGACGGTGGCCAATGCTGCAGCGGCACGCTCGGCGTCGACGTCGCTGCCGAATCCGGACCACGCCGGCGCAGCCTGATGGGCGATGAGCAGGCCGAGCTGGCGACGCTCCCCCGGCTCGAACGCACCGAACGTGCGGCGGAGCAAGGGTGCCGTCGCGATGAACGCGTCGGGGGCGAGCGACGAGACCCAGCTATCGATCACGTCGAGCAGTTCGGCGTCGTGCACCAGCACCGTGCCGCTTCCGGCAAGGAACCCTTCGACGAACGCGGCTCCGACCGCGGGGGCGGTTCCGACCGACAAGGCCCGCGACAGCCGCGCGCCCACCAGCGAACGGTTCCATGTGCCACCGTCGTGCAGGAGCCGGGTGGCGCGTCCCTGCACCAAGCCGTGGACGTCGCCGCGCTCAGCGATGACCGTGAGCACTGCCGGCCACTCGGCCCGCCGAGCAGGGTGGTCGACCAACGCGAGCGCAGCTTGGACACCCGCCAGTCGTTCGACCATGGCCGCCGCCGCACCGTCGTCGAGCGAACGGCAGGCCATAACCACACCGGCCACGACGCGAACAACAAGACCATCGAACACGCTACGCAGGGCACTGGCGTTCGTGCCGCGCACGTCGCCGTAGCGGAGCGCACGAGCGAGCGGACCGAGCGTGTCGATGACCTGGACGACGTCGGGGTCGTGAGCAGCTTGCGCCTCGACGCGGGCAACGACAGGTTCGACAACTTCTGGAAGGTCGGCAAGCAGGGCGACATCGAGCACGTTGACCAGATCAGCCAGGGCGTCGGCAGCCGCGGCTCGCTCGAGCAGGCGATGCGTTGCAGCTGCCGCAACTGTCGTGCCGTGTGCAGCGAGCTCGATCACGCGAATGGTCAGCTCCGGCTCCCAGAGCAGGCACCACGTCTCCCGAAACGTGCCGCTGCTACCGCGGCCTTCCTCGACCGAGCCCCACGGCACGCCGAGAGCACGCAATCGGTGCAGCAGCACTGACCGGGCCCGGCCGTTGGGTGCTCGTACGTCGAGCTCGATCGTTTGGGCAGTCGCCGCCGGTTTGAGTCGAACCTTTCGTTGCTGCGCGGCAAGGTCGCGTGCCAAGGGCACCTGCGGAGCGTCGTCGGGCACCTCGCCGATCGCGTCGCCCACGATCAGCTCGCGCTCTATCAACGTCATCCCGCTGGCCCCGGCAATGACAGTGTCGGCCGCGTCGAGAACTTCAGCCAACCCTGGCCGCGGGCGGTTGCGCAGAGCGGCCAGCGCCGTGGCTGCACGTGTTGCTGCGATGAGATCGTCGGGCGACGCGGACATGCCCCGGTCTCGCAGCAGTCGCGCCGCGCCAACGAACCATCGGCTGATGCCGGGCTCGCCGGGGTTGGCGAAGACGTGCGCGTACCACCCCGGGCTGCGCACCCCGGCGCCATACCCGCTTTCCGCAGCGAGGCGGCGATGTGTCCACGGCACCCAGCACAGCCTGACCTTCGCCTTCGGTAGACCGCGCAGCGTTTGGGCGTCGACCGAAGCGGGTGGCAGTGGCTCGGCCAACGCCGGGACGTGCCACGCCCCACAGACCACGCCGATCCGCTGATGGCCGTCGGCGATCGCCCGGCGCAGCACCTGGCGCATGTACGCCTCGCGCTGTGCCTCGCGCAACGTGGTTGCGTCGCGCCCGCCGCGCACAGCAGTCATGGCGTCGGCCACGGACTCGAACGCCGGCGCGCCGTCTCCGCGGTGTTCGATCACGTCGTCCCACCAGCGTTCAGGATCGGGATCACCCGCAGCTTCCGCCAAGGCAGCCAACGGGTCGCCGATGGTCCTCGCCAACTGCGGATCGTCCAGACGCAACTCACCGTCGTCGTCGCCGACCGCGCCGGCGAGTGTGACCTGCATCGGTAGATCCATGGCCTGCAGCGGCACGTCGTGTTGCGACGCCCAGGTGAGCGCCTGCCATTCAGGGCTGAACTCGGCAAAGGGCAAGAAAGCAGCGCGCTGGGGATGATCGACTACGTAGCCCAGTAATGCAACCGGCGGCACCAGTTGCGGGTGGCCGACCCATGCCAGCGCAGTTTCGCAATCGGCCGGCAACTCGACCAGCACCACGGTCGGATCAAGTGCATCGAGGGCGTGGACCACGGACCGCGCCGACCCGGGTCCGTGGTGACGGATGCCCAACAGCTCGACAGTCGGTGTCCCGTTGGTCGTTGCCATGCGTCGCCTACAGCTCCCGGCAGGCCTCGTAGAAATCGGCCCAGCCGGCGCGATCACGAACCACCGCCTCGAGGTACTCACGCCACGCCACGGTGTCGTGAACCGGGTCCTTCACCACCGCGCCGACGATCCCGGCGGCAACATCGGCCGCGTTCAATTGACCGTCACCGAAGTGCGCGGCGAGCGCCAGCCCGTTGGTGACCACCGAGATGGCCTCAGCAGTCGAGAGCGACCCGCTGGGCACCTTCAAGCTGATTCGCCCATCCTCGGTTGCCCCGCTGCGCAACTCACGAAAGACGGTGACAACCCTGCGAATCTCCTCGTCTGCGGCGGGCACCTTCGGCAGGCGCAGGGCCACGCCCATCTCGGCGACACGCCGCTCAACGATTGCGACCTCCTCGTCGGGGTCCGTAGGCAGGGGCAGGACGACCGTGTTGAACCGCCTACGCAGTGCGGCCGACAGATCGTTGATCCCGCGGTCACGGTCGTTGGCGGTAGCGATCAAGTTGAATCCGGGCACTGCTTGCACCTCGCCCGCCAACTCGGGTACCGGCAGCGTCTTCTCGCTGAGCACGGTGACGAGCGCGTCCTGGACATCGCTGGGCATTCGGGTGAGCTCCTCGACGCGCACGATGGACCCGGAGCGCATGGCCCTGTAGACGGGGCTCGGCACGAGCGCAGCCTCACTGGGCCCTTCGGCCAGCAGGCGGGCGTAGTTCCACCCGTACCGCAGGCTTTCTTCAGCTGTGCCTGCCGTGCCTTGCACGAGCAGTGTCGAGTCGCCGCTGATCGCCGCCGACAGGTGTTCGCTGACCCACGTCTTAGCGGTGCCCGGTACACCCAGCAGCAGCAGAGCCCGATCTGTGGCCAGGGTGGCAACAGCGATCTCGATCAGCCGACGCTGGCCGACGTACTTCGGGCTGATGACCGTGCCATCCGACAACGTGCCCCCGAGGAGGTACGTGACTACGGACCACGGCGACAGGCGCCAGTTCGGCGGGCGTTCGTGGTCGTCAGCCACGGCCAACGCTGCGAGCTCGTGGGCGAACTCCTGCTCGGCGTGCGGCCGCAGCACGGTGCCGGCCGCGGGCGTCGCTGGCGACGTGGACGGCGTGGACGGCGTGGACGGCGAACTCATGGTGACTCCATTCCCGGCGGCGGCTGAAGCTCGGTGAGCATCTGGTGACGAAGGCGAGCAAGGTCCGCGAGCGCGAACGCGAGACCGATCGAGGGTTGGGACGGATCGACGTGTCCGATGGCCTCGCCAAGCGCGGGCAACGATGCCGGATCGATCCTGGCCACCAGGTTGACGAGCACCGCGCGATGGCTGATGCCGAAGGCACCCGACGAGAGACCGGCGGCGATGGTTCGAGCAGCCCGCGCCGCGGGCGCAAACAGAACAGGCACCAGGTCGGGCAGAATCGCCAGCTCCGGTAGTTCGCCGACCGCCTCGATGACCACAGCCGACTTCGCCGTGCACGCCAGGCGGGGCGACCAATCGATCATCCAGCGACCGAGCGGACCAGCTGCGACCAGCGCTCGAGCATGCCGGATTGCATCGGTGCGATGGCGGGCCAGCAAGGGCACGACCAACTCGGGCGCGAGCCGCCGACCGCTTTGGATGACAGCGAGAACCCATTCATCCTCGAGCACCGGCCAGTCGGCGACGATTCGGCACCAGGTGGCGGTAGCGGTTGGCGGCGTGACGGGCCGCGGATCATCATCGGGCGGCGCCACCAACTGCGCGCTGGCAGCTGGCAGCAATCCGGCCCGTCTGGCCACAGCGCACGCCGCGACCTGTTGAAGCAGACGCTGCGACCCAGTGGGCTGCGGATCGTCGGCCGCCAGATCGGCCAATCCCCCGCGAAGCGCCGCCGGAGGCTCGCGTCGATCGGTGCCCAGCAGCGCGACCGTCACCATCTCGCGCCAATACTCGCCCACGGTGGTGGTCATGACGCGACCCCGACGAACGAAGGGTCAGCCACGGGACCGATGTCGACGGCGCGGTCGGCGAGATGAACGGTGAGGGGAACCAATCCGGCAGCCGTCCACTCGGCGGTGAGCACGACCGGCCGACCTGCACTACACGCGAGCAACGTGCCCACGGATGCCCCGTCGACGAGCGGCAGGGAGCCGGTCGCGTCGGTCAGCAACCAGCGACCGTCGGCGCGAGTAGGAGCGGCCGTGACACAGAGCGGATATCGCTCGAGCCACGGCTCAGCCGCCAGCGATCGACCGATCTGGGCGCATGCCTCCACAATCGACGAACCGCGAACTCCGGGCGCGGGTTGCGGATCACTGTGCCGCGGGCCGACCAGCACCCTGAGCGCTACTGCTCCCGGGTAGCGGAACAGATCGGCGTGCACCTGAGCGCCAACCTCGAAGCTGCAATCGAGGCTCTGACGGTACGCGGCGAATGACAGCACCATTGCCCACGCGCCTGTCGTCGCGCCGCGCAGCCAGATGCGGCGCACTTCGATGCGGTCCTCCCGAGTATCGCTGCGGCCCATCACCTGCCAGTGATCGGTCTCGGGCACGCCGGCCAGCACATCGGCTTGACGCACCTGCCAACCGATCGTCGCCGCGACCGAATCGGCCAAGCTCGGCGGCAACGTGCCGAGATGGCGGCCCGAGGTTGCCAACAGGTGCAGCACGCCAAGTTCTGCGAGTACCTGCGAGTGCCAATCCGCGTGCGCGCCCACGAGACCGGCCAGACGGCGAACGCGATTGGCAAGGCCACCGACCTGCGCATCGACCAGCCGCGCGGCCAGACCATCCCAAGTCTTGTAGCTGGCGAGCGACGGGTCGGCGAGACCGGTGCGCAACCGGTCGTCAAGCCAGCGATCCAGCTCGGCGAGGCCGGCGCTCATCCGAGCGACCCGGTCATCGCGGGTCTTGTTCGGCTCGAGAGGCGGAGGTGGGACAGCCGTCGCGTCACCCGCATCACCCGCGGACTCGACCGATGGAGCCGAAACGGCCTCGGGTTGGTCCGAGCTATGCGCTTCGGCCGTTGCCAATCGCTTGCCAACCCACGAGGCCGCGTGGGGCGGCGGTTCGCCCTCGGCCACCTGGCCCTGAGCCCACAGCAGCAGCAACGCCAAGGAATGCTTGCAAGGAATGACACGGCTGGGGCAGCTGCAACGGAACGCCACTTCCACGTGATCGACGACGCACTCGTACGGTTCGGCGCTGGTCCCGACACATCTCCCCCAGAGGGCGCGCGAATCGCAACCGGTGACGGTCCACCGGGCCGGAACTGCCAAGGGTTGGGCAGCGGCGACGGACGATGGCCTGGGCGCCAGTGCCAACACCTGCTCGACCTGCCAACGACCGCTACTCACGCGTCTCACCGTAGTAAAGGGGTGCGACAATGAGGCAGTGACACCGGCCCCTCCCCCCGTCGATCCGTTCCTCTTCGACAGGGACAGGAGTTGCCTGGTCGTGATCGATGTGCAGCAGTTCTTCCTTGACAAGCTGCCAGCCGGCGAGCGGCAACCATTGGTAGCTCGGATCGCATGGTTGATGCGCGTGGCCCGCGTGCTCGGCGTGCCGATCATTGCCACGGCCGAGGACGTCGCCAACGACGGTCCACTCGTCGCCGAGCTGACCAGGGAACTGCCGCAAGGCTCGACAGTGCACGACAAGATGGTCTTCGGGTTGGCAGGACAGCCATCCATCGTCAGTGATGTGAAGGACACCGGTAGGGGCGAGTTCGTGATCGTCGGGATGGAGACCGATGTCTGCGTAGCGCACTCCGCCATCGGGCTGACTGCTCTCGGCTACAGGGTCGGCGTGATCGACGACGCCACAGCATCTCCTGCGCCGCATCATCAATACGGCATCGCCCGCATGCGCGCCGCCGGAGTGATGATCACCTCGGTCAAGGGCATCTACTACGAATGGGTGCGCGATCTTCCGACCATGCACGACGCCCGCGACCGGATGAGCGCGGCGTTGCCGCCGGGTCTCACGCTGTAGGAAGACTGGTACTGGTTGCACCAGACTGCGCCTCCATTTCAGCGCGACGTAGCGGGTGACGACGGATACTCTGCGGCGATGCCCGACTTTGGACATGCGATGCGCAGCGAGTGGCTTCTGGACCCCGCGATCACCTACCTGAACCACGGAACGGTCGGAGCAACGCCCAGGCGAGTGTTGGAACGGCAGCGGGCCATAACCGACGAGATCGAACGTCAGCCTGCACGTTTCATGCTGCGCGAATTGGCAGACGCCCATGCCGACATGACCACTCCCTCGCGCATGCGCGTTGCCGCGGCAGCGGTGGCCGAGTTCGTCGGCGTGTCGGGCGACCTGCTGTTCGTCGACAACATCACCACAGGCGCAAACGCCGTGCTGCGGTCGTTCCCGTTCGACCGCGGCGACGAGATTGCCGTGACCAATCTCGGCTACGGCGGCGTGGTGAACGCTGCCACCTATGTGGCGCGCACGATCGGCGGCACGCTGCGGACGATCGAACTCCCCCAGCCCGGCGCGCCACGGACCGCCTACGTCGACGCCATCTCGGCCGGCTTGGGAGAAAACACCCGCCTGTTGATCGTCGACCACCTCACCCCGGGAACGGCGCTGATCTTGCCGCTGGCCGAGATCGCTGCGGTGTGCCGCGACCGTGGCGTGTTGGTGCTGGCGGATGGTGCTCATGTGCCGGGAAACATCGCTGTCGACATCGAGTCGTTCGGTGTCGACTGGTACGTGGCCAACCTGCACAAGTGGGCCTGGGCCCCACGCAGTGCCGGCCTGTTGTGGGCGGCTGAACAGCACCACAGCTACCTGCACCCGACCGTGATCTCGTGGGGCCTCGACCATGGGATCACCGCTGAGTTCGACCTGCTGGGGACTCGCGACCCATCGCATTTCCTCGCCGCGCCTTTCGCCATCGAACTGATGAACGAGTTCGGTGGCGCCGACGGTGCATCCGCAGTTCGGCGTTACAACCACGACCTCGCCTGGTGGGCTGGGCAGTATCTGGCTGATCGGTGGGGCACCCGCTTCACGACACCCGAGGACATGATCGGCTCGACGGTGAACGTTCGCCTGCCGGCGCATCTGGGCTCGACTGCCGAGGACGCCGAACATGTGCGAGCTGCCTTGGAAACCGACAACATCGAGGTACCCGTGTACGCCGGCGCCGAAGAACTGACGATGCGCGTATCGGCACAGATCTACTGCGACCAGTCCGACATCGAGCGCCTTGGCGATGCCGTGCTGAAGCTGCCGGTCTGACCATCTCACCAGGCGCGCCCGGGAACTGTTCATGGTGATACGAGTTGGAGTTGTTTCGGTGGGTGGGTGAATGCTGGTCCGGTGCAGGGTGCGGGTAGCAGGGTGCCGTCGGGTTTTCGGATGGACAGGTTTTCGGCGTCGCCGACGAGTTCCCATCCGGTCTCGTGGAC
>JANPGV010000354.1:0-2792 GCA_031424145.1 Ilumatobacteraceae bacterium | reverse complement strand
CAGCGCTCGGCGCGGCGATCACCGCTCATCGCACGGATCGCGCCTATCCCGACTACATCCACCGCGCCCAGGTCAGCAACCTGGTGGTGAACCCGAGCCTCGCCTCGGTGGCGATGGACAACGCCATTCGAGGGTTCGATGGCGTGCGCGCCGTGCACACGAGCGCGCTGATGCTCGCCTCGATCGGCGCGACGAAGGCGGCCCCGCTTTCGGAGCTCGAGCAGTCGTCGGTCGACTCCTATCTCCAGGTGATCGGGTCGCCGGACGGCCGGTTCGTCGATGTCGACCGCCCGCAGATCTCGAGTGGTCGCCCACCGACCGGCGATCGCGAGATCTTCATCAGCGACCAGGTGCGACCGGTGCTAGAGGCCGCGCTGGGTCGCAAACTCGCGTTGGGTGATTCGGTTGATGTGGCGTTCTGGTGGAGCTTCGTCGAAGATCCCAGCCAGGATCCGTCGAAGGTCGTCTCGCCGATCGGGGTCGAGTCTTTGCGCATCGCCGGCTTCGGGCAACTTCCCGACGAGGTTCTCCCGGACGAGCTGTACCCCCGCGAACACGTCGTCGTCAGCGCCGACGTCGTGCGCAAGTACAACTGCCTCGCCGACTTCCGACCCGACATGACTGACGATGAGGCATTCGCTGCGGCGTTGCCGCAATCGTGTACGACGAGCTACTGGTACTACTCGCTGACCCTCGACGGATCTCCCGGTGTTGTCGACTCGGTCCGCACGCAGTTCGCGGCAGCGGCACAGAAGCTGAACGCCGACCTGCCACCGCTGGTGATGTCATTCGGAGCCGGCTACTTCTACATCTCGCAGGACAGGGCCGACGTTGACGCCGCGGTCAGCCGGGCGATCCGTCCGACAGTCACTGCGCTGATGACGTTCGCGCTGGTCGCCCTCCTCACGACATTGACGATCTTCGCGATCGTGTTGGCGCGCACGGTGCGCCGAACCGAAGCGGACTCACGAACGTTGGCATCGCTCGGCGCCTCGGTCTCGCAACGCACGCGCGGCCTGCTCGCACCGATCTCGATCGCCATTGTGAGCGGACTGGGCGGCGCGATCGTCACAGCCGCGCTGCTTTCGCCGGTCGGACCGATCGGAAGTGTGCGATCGCTCGTTCATTCGCCGGGAGTGAGCCTGCCGGGAACCGTGACGTGGGCCGCGCTGGCCGCGCTTGCAGCTGCTCTCCTGGCCATCGCTGTTGCGATGTCGGCCATCGGTGTGCGTCGGGCTTCGAGGACCGACGTCGGCCCGCGTCCCTCGAGGCGCTGGTTCGCGGCCCTGTCGCGCAGCAACCGGCCGTCACTCACCAACGGCGTGGCCGCCGCGCTCGACGTGCGACGGTCCGGGACGGGTGCTGCAGTCGGCGGATGCGTGGTGGCGATGGTGTGCGGCGTCGGAGCGCTCGTGTTCGCCTACAACCTGACCAGCCTGGTCGAGAAACCTAAGGAATACGGCTGGCCCTGGGACGTGGGCGTCATCACCGGCTCCGGCTACGGCGACACGAAGCCGGACGCCGTGGCCGCGACCCTCGATTCCGACCGCGACGTCGAGCGGTATGCGCTCTACGCATTCGACTCATCGTCGAAGTTTGGTGATCGAAGCGTGCCCGTCGTCTACGGGTTCTCCTCGACAGTGAATCCCGACCTGACAATCGTCAACGGACGGGCGCCGCGCGTCGCGGGTGAGGCCGTGCTCGGTGCGAAGACTGCGGAGCAGCTCGGCCTCGGTATCGGTGATCACATCACGGTGCAGTCGAACTACTTTTCCGAGGACGCCGACATCGAGGTGGTCGGCACGGCTGTGCTCCCGGCGGTCGGTGCATTCGTTGCCGATCGCACGGGGTTGGGCAACGGTGCGTTCGTCTTGACCGGTCAGCAGCCGACGCCGGACAGCGCCACCTTCGTGGCGATCCACCTTCGACGTGGAGTCGATGCCAACGCGTTCGTCGAGCGTCTTCGTCCGACCTTTCCGCAATGGGATGCCAGTGGCGCGCCGCCGTTCACCTATGCCGGGCCGGTCCGATCACCGGAGATCGTCAACGTCAGCGACCTTCGCTCGGTGCCCCTTGTGCTCGGTGGCGTGCTCGGAGTTGCATTGCTCGTCGGCTTGACCGCCTCGATCGTGATCTCCGTTCGCGACCGTCGACGCGAGCTGGCGATCCTGCGCGCGCTGGGCTACAACGACCGCGATCTTCGTGCGACGATTCGCTGGCAGGCGGGCGCGATAATGGCTGTCGGCGTTGTCGTCGGGATCCCGCTCGGTGTCATCGCCGGCCGAGTCGCCTGGCGGGCTTTCGCCAATCAACTCGGAGTGGTGCCGCGAGCGGACTCCCCCATCGCCCTGCTCGCCATCACGGCCGTCCTGGCGATCGCGCTTGCCTTGGTCGCGTCGATTGCTCCCGGTCGCACCGCGGCGCGATTGTCGCCGGTGGAAGCCCTTCGTCGCGCCTAGTCACCTCACGGCAACGTGACGTACGGCGCCAGGCGCCGGGCGGGGCTTGATGAACAAAATACACCCGAACGGGTGACACGGCCCAAGCCATTTGGGCCAAAAGTCCCGAGGACGTTTTCGAAACCCCAATGCATAGTGGTTGGCGACGGGCGTTGAATCGTGGGTCTCTTACAGGGTCGTAGTGCCCACGATGATCGAGCGGCGAGCCCTCCGTCTATTCGACACCTCGAGCGACTAGGAGTTCGCCACATGAACCACCCATCCCACTATCGACGCGCCACCGCGGCAGGTGCAGTAGCCCTTCTCGGCCTGCTGTCCGTCGGCATCGCATCG
>JANPGV010000353.1:0-7204 GCA_031424145.1 Ilumatobacteraceae bacterium | reverse complement strand
TTCCTTGCCGAGGGTGAGCGGAGCAATTCTAGAAGTCGAGGGCCGACAGGTCTGGTATCCATCCACGGGCGCGATCCACCGCTCGAGCCCATTGCTCCCTGTCCAATCGGTCGCCCGGATCGACCACCGCCTGGGGCTTCCAAGCGGCCGCGATCTCGTCGAAGGATCCCCACACACCCACCGCCAGGCCGGCGAGATAGGCGGCGCCGATCGTGGTTGCTTCCGTCTGCGGCGACACCTCGATCGGCCTGCCCGTGGCGTTGGCAAGGGCTTGAATGAACGTCGGGTTCCGGCTCATGCCACCGTCGACCCGGATCGCACCGATGGAACTGCCGTAGTCGGCTTCGGCCGATTCGAGCAGGTCTGCGCCTCGATGAGCGATCCCTTCGAGGACTGCACGAACCAACTGCGGCCGGCCCGTGCCGCGGGTCAGACCCAGCAGTGTGCCGCGCGCGCCGTAGTCCCAATGTGGTGTTCCCAATCCCATCAGCGCAGGGACGTAGACGACGCCGTCCGTGTGTTGGCACTGCGCCGCCACGTCGTGGCTGTGAGCCGCGTCGTCGATGACACCGAGATCGTCGCGCAACCACTCCACGTTGGTACCCGCAGAAAGCATGATTGCTTCGGCGCCCCACGTGCGCTGTCCCGCTCGACTCCAGGCCACGATTGGAAACGTCCCGTGCTCGCTGCGCCGAGCCGACGGCGGGGCCGACGGGCCGGTGCACACGTCGAGCATCCCACCGGTACCGAACGTGATCTTGGCCAAGCCCGGCCGCACGCAACCCTGCCCGACAAGGCTGGCCTGCTGATCCCCGACGAGGGCAGCGAGCGGGGGAGCGCCGGGCAGCGCGCTGGCTTCGCCGAACTCCCCGGTCGAATCGACCACCGCCGGCAACATCTCGATGGGCACGCCAAGCGCAGCACACACCTCGGGTGACCATGCCGTGGTGTCGGCGGTCATCAGACCCGTCACCGCTGCGTTCGATGGATCAGTGACGTGCACGGCGCCGCGCGACAGCACCCATGCAACCCATGTGTCGACTGTGCCGAAGCACAGATCCCGATCACGAGCGCCGGCCACGTTGTTGAGCAGCCACGCAACCTTGGTCGCCGACTGGTTGGGCGCCAGGGCGAGACCGTGCTCGGCCTTCGCGGTGATGCAGTCGAACACGGTTCGCAGGTCCTGCCAGCCCAGACCGGGGGCGATCGGCGCCCCCGTGCTGCGGTCCCACACGAGTGTGGACGCGCGCTGGTTGGTGATCCCGACGGCCGCGACGGGGCCGGCCGCCGCCAACGATCTGGTGGCCACGTCCAGTACTGCGTCGACCATGGCCGCTCCGTCGAACTCGACCAGCCCGGGGAATGGTGTCGACGGAGGGAAGGGGCGGTATTCGAGGGCGTGCAGAGAGCCTTCGCCGTCGACCACCGCAGCGCGCAGGCCGGAAGTGCCGACATCGACGACGAGAACGCTCACGACGACCTCCGAGTCGACGATGGATAGAAGCCGCGCCGTTGCATGATGCTTCCTAGCCCGCCACCGATCAGCCCGGCGACGGCCACGAGTGTGAGCGTGAAGATCGCCGCGAACCAGTGAACCTGGTTGCCGCGGATGAGGCGAATGATGATGAAGACGGCCTGGGCGACGGAGTACGTGCCGATCGCGCAGATCAGCCCGTGCTTGAGTGGCAGCTGCAGCTGCTGTGTCCACGCCGCGACACCTGAGCCCAACACGAACCCGACGAGCGCGGCGAGGCTCAGCAGGGGAGCGGCCGAGGAGTCGCTGTTGTTGTCGGCAACGATCCGCGCCGCGATCGAGAACGGGATCGCGAAGACCAGGGCCACGCTTCCTCCTGCGCGGATGGCGTTCCAGTCGAGGTTCTTCATGGCCAGCCGACGGGGCCGAACGGCGACGCCAGGCCGAGCTTGCCGGGGTTGAGGATGCCCTTCGGGTCGAGCGCGTTCTTCACCGACTGCAGCACCTCGAAGGACGGCCCCATGGCGCCCGCCATGAAGCGGGCACGGTTCAGACCGATGCCGTGATGGTGGGACAGATTGCCACCAGCGGCGAGCACCGCTTGCTGGCCGGCATCCCACATCGCTACATACGTGGACTCGATCTCATCTGACGGCGGGGTGGCGGCGAATGTGAAGTAGAGGCATGCACCGTCGAGGTAGCTGTGCGACAAGTGGCAGCTTGCCGCCCGTGCGTTCGGAACTGTCATCAACGCCTGGCGCGCATCTTCGAAGATCGTTGGCAGACGCGACCACGGCGCGGCGATCTCCATCGTGTCTACGACGTACCTCTTGCGAGTGAGTTCTTGGAGAGCATTGGTGTCGTTGCGATGCGCCAGCCAGTTGTCGACGAGTTCGGTCGGCGCGGGTGTGGCCGCCGCGCACTCATCTTCCACGACGCCGAGCGTCGCCTCGACCAACCCGATGTCGCCCTCGTCGAGCACCAACAACACCGATTGCGTACCGTCGCCGGCGTGACTTCGCTCCGTCTCGACGCCGTCGTACAAACGCAGCACAGCGGGCGTCGCCCCGCGGCGAAGGATCAGCCGGCATGCCTCGATCCCGGTCTCGAAATCGGGGAACGTGTACGCAGCGCGGCGTTCATGCGTAGGGACCGGGTGGGCGCGCAACCAGACGCGGGTGATGACGCCAAGGGTGCCCTCGCTACCGAGGAAGAGATGGGTGAGGTCCGGACCCATGGCAGCGGCAGGGCCGTGCCCGGTCTGCAGCACAGAGCCATCGGCGAGCACGACCTCGAGCCCGACCACCATCTCTTCGATCTTGCCGTACCGAGTGCTGTACTGACCCGCGCCGCGGCAGGCCACCCATCCACCGACCGTGGCGATGTCGAAGCTCTGCGGAAAGTGCCCGATGGTCATGGCGCACCGCTGGCGCAGATCGGTCTCGAGGTCGGGCCCGAAGGTTCCTGCCCAGACCTCGACCACACCCGACACACCGTCGATGTCGATGATGCCTTGCATCGCCGTCAGATCGAGGAGCACACCCCCGAACACGGGAACCGATGCTCCTGACACGCCGCTTCGCCCCCCTGCCGCGGTCACTGGTACACCGCTGCTGGAACATGCGGATAGCACGGCAGCGACCTCGTCGGTGGTCGTCGGCCGGCACACCGCGCCGGCGCGCTGCGCAACCGAACCCGCCAGCGACCAGTGCAATGCCAGCGGCCACCAATCGC
Organism: Ilumatobacteraceae bacterium; assembly: GCA_031424145.1. Taxonomy (GTDB): domain Bacteria; phylum Actinomycetota; class Acidimicrobiia; order Acidimicrobiales; family Ilumatobacteraceae; genus JAENVT01. The sequence continues at coordinate 3,996 of JANPGV010000353.1, read as the reverse complement.
GGCTGGCCTCGGCGGTCTCGGCGTCGGACGTGATCGTCTCGCAAATGTCGCCAAGCCGGGTGATCAGTTGATCGTCGGGCTGGCACGTCGGTCCGGTGAACCGCGAGCCCACGCCGGTCAACTCGATCGGCGCCGTCGGTTCCGTCACCGATTGACTCCGAGCAAATCAACCTCGCTGGTCCTCGCGGCTGTCTGTTCGAGGGCGCACGAGTTTCGGAACTCGGAGACCTGGCGCTCGACCTCGGCGTCGTCCCATCCCATGTCGGCGGCGATCAGCCGGGCAACGTCATCCGCGGCCGCCATCGTTGCCGGACGGTCGAACAGCCGGGCCCGCGTTCGCCGCGACAACACATCGTCCAACGTGACGGCCATCTCCGAGCGCGCTGCGTACACCGCCTCGGCCTTGATGTAAGGCAGGCCCGCTACAAGTGGCTCGGTGAGGCGTCGATCCGCGTAGCACAGCGCGGTGATCTCTGAGACCAGCGACCCGTAGCGATTGGCGAGGTGGGCGGCCTGGATGTCGCTGGGTTCGCGATAGCCATCGGCACCCACGAGCGGTAGCCGCCTGGTCGTCGACCGGTGACGGACCCCGAGTATCTCGCACGCTTGGTTGACGGTGTCTTCGGCCATCTCCCGGTATGTCGTCAACTTCCCCCCGGTCACGGAGATCACGTCGCTGGTGCTGCGATTGACCTTGTGCCGCCGCGAGAGGTCGGCCGTGCGTCCCGACGATGCGCTGTTCACCAGAGGCCGCAAGCCTGCCCAGACGCCGGTGATGTCGGCCTCGGTCACGCCTGTCGTGACCGAAGCGTTCAGTGCGTTGAGGACGTAGGTGATGTCGTCCTTCGTGCACTGCGGATCATCAATCGAGCCGGCATAGTCCGTGTCGGTCGTGCCCACATAGGTGTGCTCGAACGTGCCGTCGGCACGGCGGGCCCATGGCACGACGAACAGGCTTCGCTTGTCTTTCGGAACCGGGATGACCACGGCGATGTCATTGCGCACCTTCTCCCATGGCACGGTGAGGTGCACACCCTTGGCCGGGCGGATCGAGTCGGGGTCGGCACCCTCGTCGAGCGTTCGCACCCTGTCGCTCCACACTCCTGTCGCGTTGACGACGACCTTGGCGCGGACGGTGATCACCCGGCCTCCCGCGTCGACGACCGCGCCCGAGGTGTGGCCATCGTCGGATTTGGTGAGCTCGACCACGCGGCACCTGTTGACCACGACAGCGCCGTGAAGCGCCGCGGTGCGCGCGACAGTGAGGCACAGGCGGGCGTCGTCGACAGTGGCATCGAAGTAGAGGTAGGCCGAGGCGAGGCGCTCTTTGGGCATCGTCGGGAGGTGGGCAAACGCTGCATCCTTCTTCAAGCGGCGGTGGATCTTGCCGATCCGCCATCCGCCGGTGAGGTCGTACATCCACATTGCCGAGCCCATCGCCCTGGCGATCTTGCGGGAGACCACGCCGTCCCTGGTGAGGATCGGGATCATGAAGGGCAGCACCTTGACGAGGTGGGGGGCGTTCTTGCACAGCCGCTCGCGCTCGCGTAGCGCCTGGTAGACGAGCCGGATCTCTCCCTGCTGCAGGTAGCGCAGGCCGCCGTGCACGAGCTTCGAGCTCTTCGACGACGTTCCGGATGCAAGGTCGTCGCGCTCGACCAGGGCGGTGCGCAGGCCGCGGGAAGCGGCGTCAAGGGCGACGCCGGTTCCTGTGATCCCGCCACCGATCACCAGGACGTCGAACGACTCGGCCTCCAATCGGTCAAGCATGTCAGTGCGTCGAAACGGGATCGGAGGAGGCATCCGGGACATCCTAGGGACAAGTTCCGACCCTGCCTGTGCCCTGCTTCTGCGGCTTATCTGCATGACTTGCGAATTAGCATGAGGCCGCTCGGCTCGTCTTCTCCGGTGTCTGCCAGCGCTGCGCCAACCCCAGAACCAAAGAACAAGGAGCACGTCATGACTCTCCAAGGCACCAAGACCTACGAGAACTTGAAAGAGGCCTTCGTCGCCGAGAGTCAGGCCAATCGGCGCTACGTGTGGTTCGCCCAGAAGGCTGATGTCGAGGGCTATCCCGACACCTCCGCGCTGTTCCGCTCGGTTGCCGAGGGCGAGACCGGTCACGCTTTCGGACACCTCGAATATCTCGCCCAGGTCGGCGATCCCGTCACCGGCCAGCCGATCGGCGATTCCGCAGACAACCTGCGCTCGGCGGTCGCCAGTGAGACCTATGAGTACACGCAGATGTACCCGGGCTTCGCGAAGACCGCTCGCGAGGAAGGTTTCTCCGAGGTCGCCGACTGGTTCGAGACGCTCGCCCGTGCCGAGAAGAGCCACGCCGGTCGCTTCCAGCAGGGTCTCGACACCATCAGTTGAGCGGAGCCGACGCTGAGCCGGGTAGCGTCCCAAGGAGCCCGCTCGCGTAATCGTTCCCGCCGCAAATGACCATCACGTACGACCCCAAGCACCCGAAGTACTTCGACGAGGCCGACGTTCGCGAGGAGATGACCCGGGTCTTCGATCTGTGCCACGGTTGCCGGCTTTGCTTCAACTTCTGCACCTCGTTCCCCACGCTGTTCGAGATGATCGATCGTCACGACGATCAAGACGCCGGCCGATTGACACCGGCGCAACAGGACCAAGTGGTCGACGAGTGCTTCCAATGCAAGCTCTGCTACGTCAACTGCCCGTACATCCCCGAGCTGCACGAGTGGGCGATCGATTTCCCGAGGTTGATGCTGCGCGCTGATGCCATGCGCCACGCCGCAGGGCAGTTCAGCATTCGCTCGCGGGTGACCGATACGGTCATGGGGCACACAGATCTGATCGGCAAGGCCGCCACGCTCGCGGCGCCGGCCGCCAACAAGATGATCGGGGCCAAGCAGGGCTCTGTCGTTCGCAAGGCGATGGAGGTGGCGACGGGCGTGTCGAGCGTGCGCCTGTTGCCGCCGTACGCCCGCCAGCGCTTTTCGACCTGGTTCAAACGGCGGCCACGGGTGCGCGTGAACAAGCGGCAGGGTCGCGTGGCGATCTTCCCGACGTGCCTGGTCGAGTACCAACAGCCGTCGATCGGTCACGACCTCGTCAAGGTGTATGAACGCAACGGCATCGAGTGCACGCTCGCCGACGGTGCAGGGTGTTGCGGTGCGCCGTGGCTTCACAGCGGCGACGTCGAAGCGTTCACGAAGGTTGCAAAGAAGAACGTCAGGGCGCTGGCCGTATCGGTGCGGCGGGGCCACGACATCGTGGTGCCTCAGCCGACCTGCGGTTACGTGTTGAAGAAGGACTACGTCGATTACGTCGGTGGTGCGCAGGCCAAACTGGTGTCCGAGCACACCTACGACGCAGCCGAGTACCTGATGAAGGTCCACAAGGCCGACGACACCAGTCTCGATACCGACTTCCAGGGCTCGATCCCGGCATCCGTCACGTACCACACCCCCTGCCACCTACGTGCCCAGAACATCGGCCTCAAGAGTCGCGACCTGATCAGGTTGACCGGCGCCAAGGTGACCCTCGTTCAACAGTGCAGCGGGATAGACGGGATGTGGGGGCTTCGGGTTGAGAACGCCGAGATCAGCCTGTCGATCGCCGGGACGCTCGCTGACCTGATCCGCAAGGCAGACGGTGACGTCGTGGCGGGCGATTGCCATCTTGCCAACACGGCTATCACCGAGCAGACGGGTGAAGAGCCGGTACACCCCATCCAGCTGATCGCGCGCGCCTACGGAATCGCCGAGGAGGTTCTCCCGAAGTGAGCGCTTGCGTGACTCCGAGCAGACTGAGCCTCCTCGGCCACCGTAAGTGAGGTGATGAGCGATCTCCGCGGCGCTGAGCGCGCACAATCGTTACACGTTCCTGACGATTTCCTGAAAAAGGGTCTGGTCAAAACGACCAAGTGAGCCTAGATTCACGCGCGCTGAAACGGTGATCTACCGTCAGCGGGGCCAAAACTCAGGAGAACATCAGTCGTGTCGGTCAAAGAGATCGTATGGC
>JANPGV010000352.1:0-9744 GCA_031424145.1 Ilumatobacteraceae bacterium | reverse complement strand
GGTCGATGCATCGACGGCTTCGTAGCCGGCGGGGCCGTGACTGGGGCCAAGCACGACCAACAGTCGAGCTGGTTCCGTCGCGTCTGGTGCCACAAACGTCGCATGAACGGCGTCCATCGGAATGAACGCGACATCGCCGGGACTCAATTGTCTGCGTTCTTCGCGAACCCATTGCTCCACGGCTCCGCTTCGCAAGAGGATCACTTCCTCCTGGTTCGGATGGCGGTGGAAGTTGTGGCCCTGACCGGGTTGGATTTTCACATCGAGCACGCACAATTTTGCGCCTTCCGGCACGTTGGCAGGTCGCATGACCCAACCAAGTTCACCCCAATCGAGCTCTTCCCACTCGACATCATCGACACAGATGAAACACATTGGAACTCCTCTTTACTTGTTGGAATAGATGCACGTCGGGTCGGGTCGGTCGCCGCTCAGGATGGCGACGGCCGCAGTAGCGGGCTCGACACAGATTGCACGGTAGGTAACGTCGGTCAGGCCGGCCACGTGAGGCGTGATCACGACGCGCTCATCCGCGAGCAGTGGATCATCGGTGGCCGGGGGTTCCGGATCCCACACGTCGGCGCCATAGCCGCCGACGATGCCCGCAGTGATCGCCGCGAGCAGAGCCGAGTGATCGACGATTTGGGCTCGCGCGGTGTTGATGATCAGCACCCCACGCTTCATCCGAGCGAACTGTTCGGAGCCGATCAGGCGACGCGTGTCGGTCGTCAACGAGACGCAGATCTGGATGACATCGGCAATCGACACCAGCTCGTCGAATTCAAGTAGCGACAGAGACGGATCGCGCGACGTGCGGCTCCAGTAGACGACGTTCATGCCGAGCACGGCCGCCACTTCGGCAACCCGTCGTCCAATCGCCCCAAGACCGATGACACCAAGTTGTTTGCCGTGAAGCTCACATCCCTCGTATCCCTCGCGTATACCCCACGCACCTCGCTTGGCGGCACGATCAAGCACCGTCACCCGACGCGCGAGTGCCAGCATGAGCAACAACGCGTGCTCGCTGACCGCATGCGTGGTGCGCCCGGGAGCGTGCACGACGGCGATGCCCGAGGACGTGGCGGCGACGGTGTCGATGTTGTCGAGCCCGGCGCCGCACCGACCGACGACCTGGAGGTTCGGCAGGCGACGATACATCTCCGCGGTGATTCGGCCTTGCCCGCGCGTCAACACGGCGCGTACCTCGTCGAGCGGAAGATCGGCGTCCAGCTCGGTCGGATTGGCCATCACGCGCACGCGGTCGGCTCGTACAAGCACAGCGAGCGCGTCGGGATGCACCGATTCGAGCAGAACGATCACCGGGCTTCGAGGAATTCGGGTTCGAACAGCGCCTCGTCGAAGATCGCAGCGTCGACGTGCTGATCGGCTTCACATGACAGCTCGATGAGGTTGCCCGAGGGATCGCGTACGAACATCTGCATGACTCCGCTCGGCAGCCGTCGGACCTTTCCCCAGGTCTTGACCTCGATCGCGCCGAGCGCCTTCATGCGCACGAACTGACCCGTGAAGTCGTCGACGCGCAGACAGAAGTGAGCACGTTCCGGTGTTGTGTCCGCCAACTCGTTGACGTGAATCTCTTGCAGCTCGTTGATCCTGAAGAATTGAGCGGGAAAGCCCATATCAGGAGTAGGAATGGTTGCCAGGCCCAGTGCGGTTCCATAGAACTCCACCGCCTGGGCGAGGTCGTCGACCATCAGATTGATGTGGTGAACGCGATTTCCGGTGTTCATTGTTGCTCCTCTATTTTCTTGTGTGCTCGGCGATGAACTCTTGCCGCGGCGTCACGCCGAGCCCGGGTCGGGCCGGCGCAACGATGCGTCCATCGGCCAGCTCGATCGTCTCCTCGGGGAGTTCGTGCAGAAAGGGATTGGCGCCGAGCGAATACTCGATCACGGTTGCCGCGGGGCTAGCGAACGCCAAGCTGACGCCGGCGCTGAACGAGAGAGCCGAGCCCCAGCAATGCGGTGCGAGCTCCAACTGGTAGGCCTCGGCGAGCGCGGCGATCCGCCGAGCTTCGGTCGGGCCGCCGCAGATGGCCAGATCAGGTTGCAGCACGTCGACGGCGTCGATTTCGATCAGGTCGCGGAAGTCGAATCGCGTGAACTCACTCTCTCCCGCCGCAATCGCGATGCTGGTCGAGGATCGAACGGCCGCCAGGGCGCGGCGATCGTCGGCATTGACGGGCTCTTCGAACCACTTCACGCCAAAAGGCTCGACACCCGCGGCGAAGCGCTTGGCTTCGGAGGCGCTGAACGTGCCGTGGGCGTCGACCATCAAGGCGATATCCGGCCCGAGAGCAGAGCGTGCTGCCTCGACCCTGGCAACGCTGGTATCGACGTCGCCGTCCATCACACCCACTCGCATCTTGACCGCCGAGAACCCACGTGACACGTAGCCGTTCAACTCGGCTCCAATTTCAGCGCAATTCGCCCAGCCGCCGCTGGCATACAGCGGCATGTTGGCTCGGCAAGGCCCGCCCCACAAGTCGACGACCGGCGCGCCGAGCGACTTACCGAGCAGATCCCACAACGCCATGTCGACACCGCTCATCGCTGCGATGTTGAGCCCACGTCTGCCGAGCGCCGGAAAGGTACGCCCTCGATCGAGCGCGTAATGCCCTCGGGTGCCGCTGTACATCTCTTCCCACAGCCGCGTGACCTGTCGTGCGTCGTGACCGACGAGTTGCGGCCCGAGTTCTTCGGTGATGCACGACACCAGCGCCGCGCAGGAACCAGCGCTGCCCACCGCCGCCTTCGACTCACCCCAGCCAACGAGGCCGCTAGCGACCTCGATGCGGACGAGCGCCATGTCGAAGCTCGTGATCCGACCGAAGTCGGACACGTGCTGCCGCGCGGTCGGTATCGGTACCGATAGCCACGAGGCGTCGACGTTGCGGATGATCATCGTCAAGAGGTCATCGAATGAGCGGCAGCAGCGTAGTCGCGCACTTCTCGACGAGCATGCTGTAGAAGCTTTCCGACAGGAGGCTGCTTCCGTGATCGATGATGAATTGCATCTCCTCCGGACTGATGTCGACTGGCTCGGTCTCAATGGCGTCGGGGTACCGATTGGCGGGCGTACGATCGATCGGAGCGACGAACTCGACAGTGAGGGCGCCGTCGTAATTGATCTCCCTCAGAGCGCCGACGATCGCCTGCCAATCGAGGGCGCCCATCCCGCAAGCCATCCGATTGTTGTCTGCAACGTGGAAGTCCCTGAGTCGCGGACCGATAGCGCGGATCGTCTCGAGCAGATCGACCTCTTCGATGTTCATGTGGAAACAGTCGAGACATACGCCGACATCAGGCGAGATTGCGTCCGCCAACGCTAGCGCCTGTTCCCCGCGATTGATGAAATGGGTCTCGAATCGGTTGAGTGGCTCGATCGCTATGACGACACCCGATCTGTTGGTGTGCTCATGGATCTCCTTCATGCTCTCCACACACCGCGTCCACTCCTCGTCGGGCGTGCCGTCCGGGACGATCTTGCCGACCGTGCTCGGCACGATGGTGATCTCCGTACCGTCCAGCTCCTTGACCATTGTGACAACGCTCTTCACGTACTCGACAGAGGCCGCGCGTTGCTTTTCATCCTTGGCGCACAAGTTGCGGTCGGCGAGCGTCAAAGTGACCGCGCCCCAGCACTTCAAGCCGTGGGATGTAAGCATTTCGCGAACGTTCTTCGTGTCGTACTGGTCGGGTTCGCCTTTGATCTCGATGCTTCCGTAGCCGAAACGGGCGAGCCTCGCGATGGTCACTTCGATCGGCTCGGATCGCATCCAGTTGTGCATGGAAAGGTGCATTTTTATTCCTCCTGCCGGCGCGCCGGCGTTGATTTGTGTCCCTCAGAACGTGACCGCCTTGAAGGCTTCGGTTTGAGACTTCAGGGCCTCCTCGGTCGGCAGTCGCTCCATACTCGATGCTCCGTAGAACCCGTTGATTTCGCGTGCGCGCTGCAACACGTAGGCCGAGTCCTGCGGGGTGGCGATTGGGCCGCCGTGGCACAGCACGATCACATCCGGGCGAACACTTCGCGCTGCCGCGGCGCAACTGTCGATCAGAACGACACAGTCGTCGAGCGTGAGAGCAGTCTCCGCGCCGATACTCCCGCCCGTGGTGAGACCCATGTGACACACGATGATGTCGGCACCGGCTTCGGTCATCGCCGCCGCACTGTCCTCGTCGAAGACATACGGGGTAGTCAACAGGTCGAGCTCGCGGGCGATGGCGATCATGTCGACCTCGTGTTGGTAACCCATACCGGTCTCTTCCAGGTTCTGTCGAAACACACCGTCGATCAATCCGACCGTGGGAAAGTTCTGCACTCCAGCGAACCCGATCCGCTTCAGTTCAGGTAGGAACACCTCGGGCATGTAGAACGGATCCGTGGCGTTGACGCCGGCGAGCACCGGCGTGTGCTTCACCACGGGCAGCACTTCGCGGGCCATGTCGACGACGATTTCGTTGGCGTTGCCGTACGCAAGGAGACCAGCAAGCGATCCCCTACCGGCCATCCGGTATCGACCTGAGTTGTAGATCACGATCAGGTCGATTCCTCCGGCCTCCTCCCATTTGGCAGACAACCCAGTGCCGGCCCCGCCACCGACGATCGGCACGCGCCGGTCGATCATGTCGCGGAATCGGGCGAGGCATTCGGAGCGTGACGGGGCTGTCACGATGCTCGCCCACTGATGTCGTGGAATGCAGCGAGTGCGGCAGCCCCAAACTTCGGATGGTTGATCGGGTGTGGGACGCGGATGACCTGCCTATCAGGGGTCAGGTTGACTTCGGCCTCGATCGTTTTGAACAGCGCGTCGTCGGCGGCTGGATCGAAGAAGGCCTGTCCGGAAGCATCGAGCACCGAGACACCGCCCTCGGGCAACAGGAAACGGACCGGTCCCTCGCACTCGTTCAACCTCGAGGCGATGAACGCGCCGAACTGCTTGTTCTCGTCCACCGTCGTACGCATCAGCGTCACTTGCGGGTTGTGCACGTAGAGAAGACGGTCGGCGAACTGGGTGGGTACCGACTCGACCGATCCGAAGTTGACCATGTCGAGAGCGCCGCACGAGCCGACGTACGGGACGCGGGTGCGGACGATTGCACCGAATCTGTCGGGACCGCAGGGAAAAACCCCTCCGACTAGGTAGTCGGCGACCTCGGTGGTAGTCATGTCGAGCACAGCAGTGACCATCCCTGAATCGACCAGCTTCTCCATCGATTGACCACCCGTCCCGGTTGCATGGAAAACGAGCGGGTCGTACTCGCCCTTCAGCGCATCGACGAGTTGGGTGACGAGTGGCGTAGTCACACCGAACATCGTCAGGCCGATCGCCGGCAGGTCCGAAGCACTTGTGGGAATTGGGTGATTCACCATTCCGGCGATGGCATTGGCAGCATTTCCGAGGACCTGACGGGAGATTCGGTTCAGCCCGGCGACGTCGGTGACGGAGTAGACCATTGCGATGTCCGCAGGGCCGACATACGGCGCGATGTTGCCGGATGCGACAGTCGAGACCATTACCTTCGGGCGCCCAACGGGCAAGGCGCGCATTCCGGGGGTGATGATCGCAGTACCGCCGGATCCACCGATGCCGATGATGCCACCGATCGATGATTCGTTGGCGCGGACGTACGTCTCGAACGCCACCGCCATCGCGCCTACAGCCGTCCCACGATCCGTAGAAGCGACGGCGCCCGCGCCGTCCGGATGATGGGAGGCAACGTCGCTGGCCTTGACGTCGGCGCTCGACTGATGCTCGGTGGTTCCGACATCGACGAGCACTGCGACGACCCCGGTCGCCTCGACTACATCGCGGACGTATGCCAACTCCTCACGCTTTGTATCGAGCGTGCCGACGACATATACCGCTTTCATCATCAGCTCCTGTACGCCTCACGGCCGACGCCCTGGACAGGAATCCCTTGGGCGGCCAGAACCTCGGCTTGCAACGCGTACATCGATGCCGCGGCCCGGTCGATGTGACGGGTGAATGCCATCGACCCTGCCAGAATCGGCTGCAGCAAGGCTTTGTCCTGCACACGTGCAGCGCCGTACTCGTGCTCGACGATCAGGGGCGTCGTAAGCGGGTCGAAGTCGAGCAGTTCGCGGGCGGCAAGCTGATGATCGAGCCAGTCGACGGTGCGGTTCTGCAGATAGGCGAGCGGATCATGACGGGCCGTGCCGGGGAGCTCGTGTTCGCACAGCACGGTCTGCTTCTTCCACGCGTTGCCCAGATCGGCCGGGTTCGACGAGATCTCACCATCGACCCAGTCGCCGCGCTGCACCGTCTGGCCGCCGTACCCCCAGCCTGCGACACCCTCGGAATGGATCACCTGCCCCTTGACATGCATACCGGCAATCAGGAAGCCATAGCCGGCGTCGCGGAGGTACTGAAAGATCGATCGCGTGTCCTGGCCCATGAGGATGGCGTGCGACGGGTCGTAGTGAATTCTGAACTGATCTCCGACACCGTTACGCTCTGCTATCTGGTGGAGCGCGATCCACATTCCCGGCGCGTACGCGATGTTGTTGTGGAAGTTGTCCCCAGGCGTCCAACCCGGCATCGGGCACTGCTCGACGCGGTACTGCAGACGGCGCGACTTCGCTGCCTGGAGAAGCGGCACAAAGCTCTCCTCGAAGTCGATCAGATTCTGATCCATCGACTTGGACTGGTTGCGACCGACGAACCCTGTCACCGCCGGCACACCGAGAAGTACCGCTGCGTCCATGACGCTGACCATGAACTCGTGCTTCTTGCGGCGAATCGCTGCGTCTTCGTGCAGCATGTCGTCGAAGTAGCCGATGTCGGCGATGGCGACTCCCGTTGCATCAATTGCTGCGAGAACACGCTTGGCCCGCACGTCGTCGAAAGGCTCGCGTAGATCGAGCGTGTTCGCGACGGGATCGAGCATCGCCTCGGCAGGGACGTCGGCAAGTGACGGATGCAACGCGGCAGACAGCTCGATGCAATCGGCCTCGAGGGTGACAGCGAAATCGAGCCATTCCTCGATCGCCAGATCGGGATCCGGGTCGCGTCGCTCGCGCGGTGTGAGCTCTTGCAGCGCGGCGGTGAGCACGCCGATCGGCATGAACTTCGGTTCGAATTGCTTGATTTCGGACATGAGCAAATCCTTTCCTTTCAAATTTCGGTGAGCGCTATCGGGGACCGATTGCGGGCCGACTCGATCGCCGCGTGGAGCACGCGCTGGGTGATCAACGCGTCCGCAAAATCGCACAGTGGCACGACGGGCTCGCCTCCACCAATGGCGGTCAGGATGTCGCTGGCCTGGTTGACGAACGCGTGCTCGTAACCGAGTCCGTGACTGTCGGGCCACCAGGCATCGACGTAGGGATGACCGGCGCCGGCACGGGTGACGTCGATGGTTGTCCACCCCTGCACCGCGGCGTCGTTGCTCAAGTCGTAGAAGTCCAACTCGTTGAGCCGTTCGAAGTTGAACCGCAGGGCTCCACGATCACCGTGGATCTCGAAACGGTTGGCATTGTGATATCCGGTGGCGAGGCGGGCTGCCTCAAAGCTTGCGACTCCCCCACCACTCAGTCGAGCTAGGAACAGCACGGCGTCGTCGACTGTGCTCGGCGCTGTGGCGCCGCTGGTGGTCGCACCGGCACCGGCTATCTCGCCGCCAGTCTGGCCTTCGAGCACGGCGCGCTCCTCGATGAACGTGTGCTCGATCGAGCCCTCGATGGTCACGATCTCTTCACCGGTCACGAACCTCACGGAGTCGATGATGTGGGCGTTGAGATCTCCATGCGCACCAGATCCGGCGATGGGACCTTGGAATCGCCACAACAGCGGCGTGTCCGGACCACCCCAGCTCTGCAAGTACGACGCACGCACGTGATAAATGCGACCGATCCTCCCGGCGGCAACGAGGCGGTGCGCCAACGCAACGGCCGGGACTCGTCGATAGTTGAACCACACCGATGTCGTCCCCGCCGCGTCGACTGCGGCGGCAGCCATCGCACGCGCGTCGGCCAGTGTTCCGGCCAGCGGCTTCTCGCATGCGACGTGCTTTCCTGCTTCGAGCGCTCCGATCGCCTGCTCTGCATGAACGTTGTTCGGTGTGCCGATGTCGACCAATCCGATGTCGTCGGACGTCACTGCTGCCCACCAGTCCGTCGTGTGATGCTGCCAGCCCCAACGCTCAGCGAACTCGTGCAACTCCGTGGCGTTGCGACCAACCACGGTGTGCATCGTCGGATATGGATCGACGGTGAAGAACTTGGGCACGTTCAGCCACGCGTTCGAGTGGGCACGGCCCATGAACTTCGAACCCAACAGCGCGACGTTGATGTTGCCAGTCACTTCATCTCCTTGTCGAGCCTTCCGGCACCTTCCACTCCGAGGTAACGCTGTTGCAACTCGGGGTTGGCGATCAATTCGCCGGCGGAGGTTTCGGCCTGAATCCGCCCGGACACCATGACCAACTGCCGATCGGCCATCCGCACCGCGGCGCGGAGATTCTGCTCGACGACGAGCACAGCGACACCTTCGGCAACGAGCTGGTGAACGACTTCGATCAGGGTGTCGACGATGGTGGGAGCAAGTCCCTCGGATGGCTCGTCCATGATCACCAGCGAACCATTCAGCAGCAACGCACGACCCACTGCGAGCATCTGTTGCTCACCGCCCGACAGCTGACCCCCGCCGTTGCGGCGTCGCTCGGCAAGGCGCGGGAACAACTCGTAGACAGCGTCGATCGTCCAGCGATTGTCACGCGAGCCTTTGGCAAGCATCGTCAGGTGCTCATCGACGGTCAACGAGGGAAAGAGTCGACGGCCCTGCGGCACATACGAGATGCCGTGCCTGGCAATTTTCTCTGGCGTCCGATTTTCGATGGGTTCACCCTTGAACACGATCTGACCGGACGTGGCCTTCACGAGACCCATGAGGGTGTTGCACAAGGTCGTCTTGCCCATCCCATTGCGACCGATGACGGCGACGGCTTCGACACCCATGCTGAACGACACGCCATCGAGAACCCTCGATGCGCCATAGCCGGCACAGAGATCGCGAACCTGGACGAGATCGTCGCTCATTCGACGCTTCCCCCCAGATAGACATCGCGAACGATCGCGCTGCGACGAATCTCATCGGGTGTACCGGCCGCGATCATCAGACCATCGGCCATGACCACTACTCGGCTCGCCACCTGCAGAGCGACATCCATGTCGTGCTCGATGAGCAGCAGGGTCACGCCCGGCGCCAGCGATCCGAGCAGTTCGACCAGTCGCTCGCGTTCGCCACGCGACAATCCCGAGGCAGGCTCGTCGAGCATCATCAAGTCGGGCTCGGTCACCATCGCCATACCCACTTCGAGCTGGCGTTGTTGGCCATGGGAGAGATCGCCGACGCACGAGTCGATGTGATCGCCGAGCCAGACCGTCTCGGCAGCGGCGCGTGCCGTCTGGCGCGACCGCTCGTCGGTGAAGGTGCGCCGCAACGATCGATGACGACCCTCGTTGCCGATGAGGGCCAGATACAAATTGTCTTCCACCGTTAGACCCGCGAACAGCCGAGTGCGCTGATACGTGCGGGCGACGCCGAGGCTCGGCCGGCGACGCGATGGCAGGGACGTGCAATCGACGTCCTTGATCGAGATCCGGCCGGACGTCGGCTTGATGTCACCAGCAACCACATTGAACAACGTGGTCTTTCCGGCACCGTTCGGGCCGAGAACAGCCAACCGCTCGCCTTGG
>JANPGV010000351.1:0-17546 GCA_031424145.1 Ilumatobacteraceae bacterium | reverse complement strand
TTGGCGCCGGCACCGGGCCCCTCGCCGCGCTCGTGGGCGCGACCGACGAACCACGGATAGTTCTGATCCGGATCCATGTGGATGCTGACGAACTGCACGTCGCCACGTTGGTAGAAGATCTGTTGTGTGCCGTTGCCGTGGTGCGCATCGACATCGAGCACGCTGACACGCCGTGCCCCTGCGTCGATCAACGACTGCGCGGCGATCGCAGCATTGTTCAGGAGGCAGAATCCGCCGAACGCCGAACGTGTTGCATGATGCCCTGGGGGACGGCACAGCGAGTAGACGACCCGTTCCCCGCTCAACACGCGGTCGACGCCCGACAGGGCAATGTCGACCGACGCCAGAGCCGCCGGCCACGAGCCTTCGCTGAGCGGCGAGGAAGTGTCGAAGCAGAACCAGCCGAGGCGGCCGTACGCGTTGGTGACCGGCGGGCGGCCGACAGGCATGTTCTCGACGAGGCCGGGATGGATGAACATCTCAGCGATCACCGCCTGCGCGTCGGGCAGGACAGTCGTGTATTCCTTCCACGCGGTCGAGAGGAAGTCGACGAGATCGGGATTGTGTATCCGCAAGATGGGCTGCATGCCGTGCTGCGTCGAGTCGACGGTCGTGTAGCACTCGCCCTCGAGCGCTTGAACGATGCGATCGACACGCTGCGGCACCTCGAATCGGCCGACAATCGTTCCCGAGTAGACGTCGTACTCCGGATCGTGGGACCGGTGGTCACCGTTCGTGATGACAGATATCGGCTGGCTGGGCATGCGGCAGACTGTAGATCGCCGGCGAGGTCGCGGCCTACGCCTCGAGTCGGGCGACCGCTTGCACTTCGATACCCCCGCGTGGTCGCTGCGTGAGGGTGACCGAGACCCATTTCGGCTTGGCGGTGGTCATCACCTCACCGGCGATCTCAGCGGCCAGAGCCTCGGCGAAAACAGCCCGATCCCGAAAGCTCCAGAGGTACAACTTGAGGCTCTTGGACTCGACGCACCACTGATCCGGGGAGTACTCGATGACCACGGTGGAGAGGTCGGGTTGTTCCGTGACCGGGCACATCGAGGCGACTTCCTCGGTGGTCAATCGCACCGTCACGACCTTTGGCGGCGCGGGAAACGCCTCGACATGGTCAATTGCACGTCGCACTGTGCGGCCCAAGACAGTCAATTCCATGTCAAGAGGGTAGGCGTGTGTTTGGGCGACGCCTACGCTCTGGCCATGGGATCGGTATTGGATGACCGTCAGATCGAGCAGTACCACCGCGATGGCTACCTGGTGCTCGAGGGATTCACGGATCGCAACTCGTGCCGTGAGCTGAGGGCGGCGGCCAACGAGATCGTGGCCGACTTCGAGCCGAGCAACGAACGCACCATCTTCACGACCAGCGAGCAGGAACGTGTCAGCAACGGCGAGTTCCTTGCGTCGGGTTCCGGCGTGTGGTGCTTCTTCGAGGAAGAGGCGTTCGACGAGTCAGGGCAGTTGCGGGCAGCGAAGGAATTGAGCATCAACAAGATCGGCCATGCCATGCACGACCTCGATCCCGTGTTCGAAAAGTTCTCGTACCGCCCAGAGCTTGCGGGCGTGGCAGCCGACATCGGCCTTGCCGACGCTCTCGCCCTGCAGAGCATGTACATCTTCAAACAGCCCCTGATCGGCGGCGAGGTCGCTTGTCACCAGGACAGCACGTTTCTATACACCGAACCGATGACGGTCACTGGCTTCTGGTTCGCCATCGAGGACGCGACCTTGCAGAACGGATGCCTGTGGACGAAGCCGGGGGCTCACCGTACGACGTTGCGCAAGTTGTTCAAACGCGCGGGTGAAACCGACGCCGACGGCACGAAGTTCGAAGAGCTGGACCCGGCACCACTGCCTTCGCCGTCCGATCTCATCCCGCTGGAGGTGCCCGCCGGCACGATGGTGATCCTGCACGGTCTGCTGCCTCACTGGAGCGACATCAACCGGTCCGCCACCAGCCGCCACGCCTATTCGTTGCATTGCATCTCCGCGGCCGCCGACTACCCCGATTGGAACTGGCTGTGTCGCTCGACCGACATGCCGTTGCGCTCGCTCGCCGAAGTTGCGGGGGTCGCGGCGTGAACATCCACTCGCTTCCCAAGGCCTTGCTACACGACCACCTCGATGGCGGGTTGCGTCCCGCGACCGTGATCGAGCTTGCCAACGAATACGGCTACGCGAAGCTGCCGACGACCGACGTCGATGAGCTTGCGAGCTGGTTCAACCGCGGCGCCAAGCGCAATGACCTTGTGCTGTACCTCGAGACGTTCGCTCACACGGTCGGCGTCATGCAGCATCGCGACGCCATCGAACGGGTGTCGTACGAATGTGTCAAAGACCTCGCTGCCGATGGTGTGGTCTACGCGGAGGTTCGCATGGCCCCCGAGCTGTGCACAGAGGCGGGGCTCACGCTCGACGAGGCCGTCGAAGCAATGCTCGACGGGTTCCGCCGCGGGGCTGCCGAGACGGACATGACGATCTATCTCATCCTCTCTGCCATGCGCACCGCAGCACGAAGTCGCGAGATCGCCGAACTGGCGGTGCGCTGGCGCGACGCCGGTGTAGTCGGGTTCGACATCGCAGGCGCTGAGGAGGGGTTCCCTCCGACTCGCCACCTCGATGCCTTCGAATACGTTCGCAGCGAGAACTTCCACACCACCATCCACGCCGGCGAGGCCTTCGGCCTTCCGAGCATCTGGGAGGCTGTTCAGTTCTGCGGCGCAGAACGACTGGGCCACGGCGTGCGCATCGTCGACGACATCGTCGGCGCCCCCGGGGAAGAAGAGCTCGGGCGCCTGGCCACGTTCGTGCGCGACAGGCGCATCCCGCTCGAGCTGTGCCCGACGTCGAACATCGGGACCGGGGTCTGCAAGACCGTCGCCGATCACCCCATCGGCATGTTGCGCCGGTTGCGGTTTCGGGTCACGGTCAACACCGACAATCGGCTCATGAGTGCCACCTCGATGACCTACGAGATGGAGCAACTCGCCGACGCCTTCGGTTGGGTGCTCGACGACTTCGAATGGCTGACGATCAACGCGATGAAGAGTGCGTTCGCCCCGTTCCCGGAACGTCTGCGAATCATCAACGGCATCATCAAACCGCGCTATGCGCTGGCCCGTGCCGAGCAAAGCGTCGGCCTCAGCTAAATCTGACACACTCCTGACATGACCGTCGCTGTTCATCTCGTCGAGCACCCGTTGATCGCTGATTCGCTCACGCGAGTGCGCGACAAAGACACGCCGAACGCTCTGTTCCGTCAAGAGCTCGAGCGCATCGGCACGCTGCTCATCGCCGAGGCCACACGTGGTCTGCTCACGCACGAAGTGCGCGTCACCACACCGCTGGTGACCACCTCCGGCCGGGCGCTGTCGTCGCAACCCGTGGTCGTTCCGGTCTTGCGGGCCGGCCTCGGCTTCGTGCACGCGGCACAGGAGTTGCTGCCCAACGCCGACGTCGGCTTCATCGGGGTGTCGCGCGACGAGTCGACGTTTCAACCGAAGCCCTACGTCAACAAGCTCCCCGAGTTCCTCGCCGGCCGGCAATGCATCGTGTTGGACCCGATGCTGGCAACAGGCGGATCGCTGGCCCACACGTGCCAACTGCTGCTCGAACGAGGCGCCACCGGCACGATCATCGTCGTGTGCGTGCTGGCTGCTCCCGAGGGCATCGCCCTACTCAAGGCCGCCGGCCTCGACCTGGCGATCTACACCGCCGCCGTCGACGAGCACCTCAACGAACACGCCTTCATCGTCCCCGGCCTCGGTGACGCGGGCGACCGCCAGTTCGGCTCCCCAGCGTCAGCATGACCTGCCGAACGAGTGTTTGCGGCCACCCCGGGGTGGCGGCAAACACTCCGATGCGCCGCCGCGAGACGGAAACACTCGATCAGAGAAGCGCGGCGAGGGAGTGGAGGTATGGCGTGGGATCGATGTCGATGCCCTCACCGTAGAGCTTGACCTTCGGTTCGGTGCCGCTGGGGCGCAGTTGCAGCCGCAGCTCGGGGCCCAGCTGGAGCCGCAACAGACCGGCTTCGTCGAACCATTCCACGTCCGTGACCTTGCGCTCATCGATTGCCTTCGGTGGATCAGCGCGCAGCCCGGCCACTGCCGCGGCCCCGTCGACGGGAGGCATCTTCACGGACATGTCGGCCATGACGTGCCGGCCGAAGCGCTCGTTGATCGCATCGAGCCGGCCCTGCAGTGTCACACCTTCCACTGCGGCGAGCGCGGCGACCTCGGCCAACAACACAGCCGCGGTGATCCCGTCCTTGTCGAGCGGACGGCCAGTCACGAGGTATCCGAGAGCCTGTTCGTAGCCGCACACGAAGTGGCACTCCGGCCGGTTCAGGATCGTGTGTCCGATCCACTTGAAACCTGTGTAGGTCTCGGCGAACTCAACGCCGTGCTCCTTGGCCATCTTCGCGAGCAACGATGACGACACCAGCGTGGTAATGACCAGACGATCGTCGCCGGTCGTGTGCCGCAGGATGTGCTCGGCCAGAAGCCAGCCGATCTCGTCGCCCTGCAACCTGCGCCAGCCGCCCTCCGGCGTCGGGATCGCCGCGCCGAGACGGTCGGCATCGGGGTCGTTGCACAACGCGATGGCCGCGTCGTGTTTTGCGGCCTGGGCCAGCAACAGGTCCATCGCGCCGGGCTCTTCGGGATTCGGGAAGGCGACGGTTGGAAAGGCGCCGTCCGGCTCCTGCTGCTCGGGGACGACGAACGGTGCCGGGAAATCAGCACGAGCGAACGCGGCGAGCAACGTCGACCCGCCGACTCCGTGCATCGCCGAGTACGCGACCGGCACACCGGCGAGCTCAGGCCGCAGGCGCACCGCGGGTACGGAGTCGAGGTACGCCTCGACATAGGAATCGTCGAGCCACTCGATCAGCGGATCATCCGGTTCCGACATCGGCACGGAACACGGATCGACCAGATCGATGCACGCGGAGATCTCGGCGTCGACGGGCGAGACGATCTGTGCACCCTGGGAGGTGAACACCTTGTACCCGTTGTCGGCCGGGGGATTGTGCGACGCGGTGACGACGACGCCTGCCGCGGCGCCGACTCCGACGATGTTCCAGGCGAGAAGCGGTGTCGGTACGACGTGTCGGAAGATCATCGCCCGAACGCCTTGGGCGGCGCAGACCCGAGCAGTGTCGCGTGCGAATGCGTCGCTCTTGCGGCGGGCGTCGTAACCGATGATGACTCCGCGCGCTGCCGCATCGGGCTCGGCTTTCAGCAGGTAGGCGACCAAGCCTGCAGCGGCCTGCTGGACGACCAGGCGGTTCATTCGTTGGGGTCCGGCGCCCACCGCGGCGCGCAAACCGGCGGTGCCGAACTGCAGCCTGCCGCCGAATCGATCGGAAAGTTCGTCGTCGGAACCGGCGAGCAGGCTCTCCAACTCTTCCCGCATGTCTTCGTCGGGTTCGGCGGCCAGCCAGCGGCGCGCTTCGCTGCGGTAATCGCTCATGGCAAGAGCGTACGCAACTCCACCAACGGCCGGGGACCCACGTGGGAGATCACTTCCGCCGCCGCGATTGCGCCCAGGTGAGCGCACTCCGCCAGCGATCGCCGACGCGTGTACCCGTACAGGAACCCGGCCGCGAAGAGATCGCCCGCGCCGGTGGTGTCGAGCACAAGCTCGACCGGTTGGGCCGGGGCGGGCAGCACTTCGTCGGGAGTCACGACCATGCAGCCGTCGGCGCCCACGGTGATGACCGCGAGCGAACAATCGACGCGAACGGCGGCGAGTGCGTCGTCCATCGAGTCCACCTCGTACAACGACATCAGTTCCTCCTCGTTGCCGAACAACAAGTCGACCTCGTCGCTGACCAAGGCTCGAAAATCGGCTCGATGCCGGTCCACGCAGAACGAATCGCTCAACGTCAATGAGACCTGTCGATCATTGGCGTGAGCCACGTGCGCCGCATAGCGAAAGGCCTCTTTGGCCTCGGGCCGATCGTAGAGGTAGCCCTCCATGTACAGCACCTGCCCGGCAGCGACGGCGTCGGCGTCGATGTCGGACGGGCACAGCAGCGATGACACGCCGAGATAGGTGTTCATCGTTCTCTGCGCGTCAGGCGTGACGACGATGATGCATCGCCCCGTAGGCGTTCCATCGGCCGGCGCACCGGGACGGAACTGCACGCCGACGGCGCGACAGTCGTGCCCGAACACGCGGCCGAGCTCGTCGTCACTGACCTTGCCGATGTACGCAGCGGTACCGCCGAACGAAGCGACGCCGCACATCGTGTTGGCGGCCGACCCACCGCTCATCTCGATGGCCCCGCCCAGGGCTTGATACAGATGCAGGGCGCGATCGGTGTCGACCAGCGTCATCGAGCCCTTCACGAGGTCGTGCCGGCCGATGAACGAGTCGTCGGCATGAGCGATGACATCGACCAGGGCGTTGCCGATCCCCACCACGTCAAATTGAATGCCCGACACGTCGGAGCAGGCTACTGGCCACAGTCGCCGGGGATACGCTCGTCGAGTGAGCGACAACCCCTACAGACTCCCCCACACAGTTGTTCCGAGCCGCTATCGGCTCGTGCTCGAGCCCGATCTCGACAAGGCCACGTTTTCCGGCACTGCCGCGATCGATGTTCGGGTCACTGATCCCGTCGCGAAGGTCGCGCTGAATGCCGACGAGCTGGATATCAGCTCGGTTCGGATCGGCGGGAACGACGCCGCGTTCCACCTCGAACCCGATACCGAGCGCCTGGTGATCGAAGCCTCCGTAGATCCCGGCGATGCAGTCATCGAGATCAGCTTCACGGGCACGCTCAACGACAAGTTGCGCGGCTGGTATCGCAGCACCTTCAACGACGCCGACGGCGCCGAGCGCGTCATCGCCACGACGCAGATGCAGGCGACGGATTGCCGACGTGCGTTCCCATGTTTCGACGAGCCGGAGTTCAAGGCGGTCTTCGAGATCACGCTCATCGTTCAGCCCGACCTGTTGGCCGTTTCGAACGCACCAGAGGCAAACCGCACCGTCCGCGACGACGGGAAGCACGTCGTCACGTTCAAGCCGACGATGGTGATGAGCACCTACCTGGTGGCCTTCGTCGTCGGTCCGCTCGAGTCCACCGAACCGGTAGACGTCGATGGCGTCCCGCTGCGCGTCATCCACGTTCCGGGCAAGGGTCACCTCACCGGATTCGCGCTGGAGATCGGTGCCCACTCGCTGCGCTGGTATCAGCAGTACTACGGCATTCCGTACCCGAGCGACAAGGTCGACATGCTCGCCCTTCCCGACTTCGCCGCGGGGGCGATGGAGAACCTCGGGTGCATCACCTACCGAGAAAGCCTGTTGCTGGCGGACCCGAAGACGGCGACGCAGTACGAGCTGCAGAACGTCGCCGATGTCGTCGCCCACGAGCTCGCGCACATGTGGTTCGGCGACCTCGTGACGATGAGATGGTGGAACGGCATATGGCTCAACGAGGCCTTCGCCACATTCATGGAGATCGCCTGCTGCGATGCGTTTCGACCGGAATGGCAGCGCTGGACAACGTTCAGCCTGGAGCGCAGCGCAGCCTTCGAGACCGACTCGTTGGCCAGCACCCGCCCGGTCGAGTTCCCCGTCGAAGCACCGGCAGATTGCGACGGCATGTTCGACGTGCTGACCTACCAAAAGGGCGGCTCGCTTTTGCGCATGCTCGAGCAGTACCTCGGCGCCGAAGAGTTCCGTCAAGGCATCAGCCTCTATCTGAAGACCCACGCATACGGCAACACCGAGACCAGCGACCTGTGGGATGCCATCGAGAAGGCCAACCCAGCCGTGCCGGTACGCAACTTGATGGACTCATGGATCTGGCAGCCTGGTTATCCACTGATCTCGGCGCGACTCGACGGCAGCGAGCTGGTGCTCAACCAGCAGCGCTTCGCGTACGTCGACACCGACGATCCAACGCTGTTCGTCGTGCCCATCCACCTTTCGATCGACGGTGTCGAGTCGAAGCTGTTGATGGACTCCGCCCAAGCACGAGTGCCTCTTCCCTCTGCCGAGTCGACGGTGGTCGTCAACGCCGGCGGCCACGGTTTCATGCGAGTTGCCTACGACGGCATGCTGCGCGCCCGCCTCAACGGCAAGGCGCTGACTGGCCTGACGGTCATCGACCGCTACAACCTGGTCGACGACGCGTGGAACGCGGTGATCTCGGGACGATTGGCTGCAGCGGATTTCCTCGGTTTCGTCGAAGAGTTCCAGGACGATCGGGACCTTGCCGTTTGGCAGGCGATCACTGTCGGCCTGCGCGGTCTCGGCCGCCTTGTCGACGGGCCCTCGTACGAGGCGTTGCAGCTCCGGATCGCCGACCTCGTGCGCCCCGTCGTCGCCGACCTCGGCTGGGCACCGGCGGACAACGAGCCCGACCTCACGTCGAAGCTGCGTGGGCTGCTCGTCGGAGTGCTGGCAGTGCAGGGCAACGACGCCCACGCCCAGGAACGCTGCCGGCAGATGCTGGACGACGACTCCACCGATCCCGAGCTCGCCGCAGCCGCCGCTGTCGCAGTCGCCTCGGTCGGCACCGACAAGGACTACGAGGACTTCCTCCGGCGTTTCCGCTCTGCGCCGACACCGCAGCTCAAGTATCGATACCTGTACGCACTGGCCGAGTTCCCGACCGAGGACCAGCTTCGACGCACGATCGATCTTGCATTGTCGAGCGATGTGAAGACGCAGGATGCGCCGTTCCTCCTCAACCGGTGCGTGGCCCATCGTCGGCACGGCGCGATGGCGTGGGAGCAGGTGCGCCGGCAGTGGCCGCAACTTCTCGAGCGGTTCCCCGACAACACGATCATCCGCATGGTCGGCTCGATCACCACGCTCACGACGCCGGAACTGGTCGCCGACGTGCAGAGCTTCTTCTCCGAGCACCCGATCCCGCAGGCTGCCAAGACGCTCGAACAGTTGCTGGAGCGTCAGCGGGTCAACGCCGACCTTCGAGCTCGCGAAGCCGAAGCACTGGCTGAAGCCCTGGCAGGGACGGCTTAAGCCAGCTGCTCGACCTCCAACTGGTCCGCGGCGTGACGGGCGCGCAGCACCTTCTTGTCGAACTTGCCGACGCTTGTCTTCGGCACCTCGTCGATGAAGCTCCAGCGCTCAGGCAGCCAGAACTTGGCGGTGCGTTCGGCAAGCCAGACGCGCAGTTCGGCAGCCGTGATCTGCGAGTCCGACCGCCGCACAATGCAGGCGAGAGGCCGCTCGTCCCAGCGGTCGTCAGGCACTCCGATCACCGCTGCCTCGACGATGTCGGGATGGCCCATGAGTGTGTTCTCGAGATCAACCGACGAGACCCACTCGCCCCCCGACTTGATGACGTCCTTCGCACGATCGCTGATCATCACGTAGCCGTTCGGTGAGACCGAGGCGACGTCGCCCGTGCGCAGCCAGCCATCGTGAAACTTGTCGGGATCGTCGAGCCGGTAGTACGACGCGGTGATCCATGGCCCGCGCACCTCGATCTCACCGAGGGACTCGCCGTCCCACGGGACGGTTGCGCCGCTGTCGTCGGTGAGGCGCAACTCGACCCCGGGGAGCACGCGACCAGTGCGCGCACGCCACGTGACCTCGTCGTCACCGGCCATGTCTTTGGGTGGGTTCCCGATCGCACACACCGGACTTGTCTCGGTCATGCCCCAACCCTGGACGATCGGCACTCCGAAGGTGTCGAAGTAGCCCTGGATCAACGCCCGCGGCACTGCAGAACCCCCGCACATGACAAGGCGAAGCGACGACAGATCGGCGTTCTTGCCGTTGTTCAACAGGTCGGTCAGCACGGTTGGCACCGCTCCCGTCAACGTCGGCCTGGTCTCTTCGATGATCCGGCTCAGCGGCGCCGCCTGCAGGAACTGCTGCGGAAAGACCAGGTCAGCGCCCACCATCCACGCCGCATATGGCGTTCCCCATGCATTCGCATGGAACATCGGCACGATCACCAGCATGCGGTCTCTCTCGGCAAGGGCGATGTTGGTGGTCGAGGTGACCATCACCGAGTGCAAGAACGTGCTGCGATGGCTGTACATCACGCCCTTCGGGTTGCCGGTCGTGCCGGTCGTGTAACACATCGCCATGCCCGTGCGCTCATCGAGCTCGGGATAGTCGTAGCCGGGTCGTTCGGCCGCGAGAAGTGTGTCGTAGTCGAGCGTGTCCCCGAGAGCAGACGTGTCGCCGGAGCCCTTAACGATGATGTGCTCAACGGAGATCAACTGATCGCGGACCTTGGCGAGGAGCGGGATGATCGATGCATCGACGATGATCACCTTGTCTTCTGCGTGGTTGATGACGAAGCTCAGCTGATCCGGGAACAGCCGAATGTTCAAGGTGTGCAGCACGGCGCCCATGCACGGCACCGCCAAGTACGCCTCGAGGTGGGTTTGGTTGTTCCACATGAACGTTCCGACCCGGTCGCCGGCTTTCACGCCCAACCTGGTGAGGGCAGCGGCCAGCTGATCGGCCCGGTCGGCGACCTCGGCAAACGTGGCCTCGACGTATCCGTCGCCCGTGAAGGTGATGACCTTGCTGTCGGCGTGCACCGTGCGACCGTGTTGGAGGATCGGCCGCAGCGTCAACGGGTAGTCCTGCATCGTGCTGAACGGCATCGAGCCCCCTTCGACCTTTTGAACTGAGAAGACAGTGCGGTCACGTTAGTCCTCGCCACTCCAGGCGGCCCACACGTGACGGCACGTCCTGGGCTAAAGCGAGCCCCAAAGTCGGCCGATGAGCCAGAAGACCTATTGACGCGCAAATCCATTGGAAGTCTTAAGACGTTATGGCAAGATCATTCGGATGAGCGTGGGGACCGCGACCGGGGTCGACATGACGCGTGGAAACACTCGTTCGACGAGTCACTACTTCGTCAACGCGCCCCTGGATGCTCTGCTGGTAGGTGGCGCATCGGTGATTCTGTACGCCCTGTTCCGCATGCGCCCGAGCCTGGCGTCGTCGCCGTCCATTGCATCCCTCGCGGCGACCCTCGTGTGGGTGTGCAACTACCCCCACTTTGCATCGACCAACTACCGCCTCTACCACTCCAAGTCGTCGATCGCCCAGTATCCCCTGACGAGCGTTGTCACCCCGATCGTCGTGACCGTTGCGGTGATCGGCTGCTACCTCTCGCCCGACGCCATTGCGCCCATGTTCATCAAGCTCTACCTGCTGTGGTCCCCATACCACTTCTCCGGCCAGACCCTCGGCATCACCATGGTCTACGCGCGACGGGCGGGCTTCGTGATCGACGGGTGGCTGCGACGCAGTTTCACAGCCTTCATCTTCTTGACGTTTGCCGTGCAGAACGCGTGGGCGGAGGTCGGCCGGCACGTCAATCCTTTCTACGGCGTCAACTATCCGACGTTGGGTGTGCCTGCCTGGCTTCCGGAGACGTTGACGAAGCTGATGTGGACAGCATTGGCTGCGACGATCGCCTTGCTGATGTGGAAGATCGCCAATGGCGGCCCACGCATACCGCTGATCGTCCTGCTGCCGGCCTTCACTCAGTACATCTGGTTCGTCGCCACACCGGCCGGCCAATTCGCTTACACCGTGCCCTTCTTCCACTCGTTGCAGTACCTCCTCATTGCCTGGAACGTGCAATTGAAACAGGGGCTCACCGACCGGCATCGGTCGCCGTCGGTGAAGTTCGTGTGGACGGAGTCCACGCGCTGGATGGCGATCAACATCGCCGGGGGGTACGCGTTGTTCTGGGCGTTGCCGCATCTCGGCAGCCACTTCGGCAAGCCGTTGGTGTTCAGTACCGCGGTGATGCTCGCCGGAATCCAGATCCACCACTTCTTCGTCGACGGTGTGATCTGGCGACTGCACTACCCGGCGGCGCGGTCACCCTTGTCCTCGTCACTGCGCGAAGTCAGCGGGCGGGCATGAGACACCGCTCGCTCGTCGTCACGCTGTCGTGCATCGGCGCATCTCTCGGCGCGCTGCTCGTGGCGGTGCCATGCTTTGCATACACGCCTCCGGAGACGAACCCACGAATCGTCGTCGAGACTCCGCAAGGCAAGATCGTCGTCGCCTTGGCTCCCGAAAACGCTCCAAAGCACTTCGAGC
Organism: Ilumatobacteraceae bacterium; assembly: GCA_031424145.1. Classification (GTDB taxonomy): domain Bacteria; phylum Actinomycetota; class Acidimicrobiia; order Acidimicrobiales; family Ilumatobacteraceae; genus JAENVT01. The sequence continues at coordinate 5,459 of JANPGV010000351.1, read as the reverse complement.
AGTTCATGATCGCCCTCGCAGCCGGCGACTTCGAAGGCGCCAACGTCGTGCGCGTCGCGCCGAAGTTCTACGCGCAGGTGGTCGGCAGGGCGGGAGCTGCGCAACTGGCGGGGCTGCCGGTGGAACACCTCAAGGTCGGAAATCTACGCGGCGCGCTCAGCGTGTACGACAGCGGTAAGCCAGGCGAAATGCCAACATTGATGTTCGTACTGACGAAGAGCCCGCAACTCGATCCCGACTACACGCCGATCGGCTTCGTCGAATCCGGCAGGAGCGTGCTCAAGGCGATCGCGGCAACGCAGACTGTCGGTGATCAGCAACCGAATACCCCGATCACCCTCTCGAACATCCACATCGCGACACGAGAAGAACGCGCCCGCCTCCGCCAGGCCGAGGTCACCACCACATCGGATTCCGCCACATCACTCCTCGCGGCCGTGTTCATCGTCGCCAGCGCCACATTTGCAGCGGCACTCATCGCTGCGTATAACGACCGATTGGGCAAGCAGCGAGCCAAGTCGCTCTCTTTGATCGTCATCCTCGTGACCTTCTTCGCTGTTTGGGTGGCGCTCGGCGGGAGCAAGCGCGGCTCCGGCCTCGTCGGCGTGGTGCTGTTCGGCGGGTCGATCGCGATGTTCCGGCTGATGGGGAAGTTCGAACGCCCGGAGTTCAAGGAACTACCCGTAGGTGCGCAGCCAGGCCAACTCGCCGATGGCGAACAGGATCCCCAGACCGGGGTCGATCAACCTGAGGACCACCTCGAGATCGTCCTCGGCCAGAGAGACGCAGCCGCTGGTCGGCCTGGACAAGCCGGTCGTGGAATACGAGTTGCGATGCAGGAAGATGGCAGCCGCGAGCGCCGGCTCACCGGGAGCGTCGCCCGAGATCGGGTCGAAGTTGGCGCCGATGACAGCGGCATGCTCGTAGACATCGCCGATGCGGACCAGCCACTCATCGGGTGACGTGCAGCCTGGCGAGTCGACCAGGTGCTGGTACGAGCTCGTATTCGGCGTGGCGCCCCAGCAGTCCTCGGTCCGAACCGATCGGTAGGGGCCGCGCACACCTGGATCAGGACGGTTCCCGAAGAACTGGAACCGCTGACCGTCCCACGCTTGCACGGTGCCCAGCGGAAATGACCCAGCAGGAGTCGTGCCATCGCCCGATCGACGGTCAGCCAAGGGTCTCACGCCGTTATTTCCCAACCTGGCCACCATCGGCGCGACCTGACACCTCCAGTCGCCCGTAGCTGATCTGGCTACGACCTGAAGGGACGCTGTCGTCGAAGTCGCTGTGTCGGACGCGACGATCACGAATTGCCGGCTCGAGGGATGCCGGCTGGACAACAGCCTCGCAGTTGCCAAGTCGCACTGGGCGCCTGGTGTGAACGCGATGTCACGAGTCGCCGGGTGCGTCACGCGGGCGGGAGCGATGGACGAGGCCGCCACCCGCGAAACGGCGGGGCACGCGGCCAGCCCGACGATCGCCGCAGCGATCCAACGCCGGTTCATGCCGACGAAGTCTACGAAGCGTGACTCAGGTCGTGCGTTCGACGCGGATGTCTCCCGACACGGACTTGAGGTTGAGTCGCACCGCGCGGCGGTCGCCGGGATCCGATGCAGGCGCAGGCTCAGGAAGTGTCGCCCTCCCGCTGAGGGTGGCGATATCTGCTTCGACACGGATGCCTGACGGCAGCCCGACGCGGACATCGCCGGAGATCGAGCGAACGGCGATGTCCGATCCTGCGCAGCAGCCGATGCGAACGTCGCCGCTGGTCGAGCCAATCGTCAGGTCACCGTCGCATCTGTCGACTCGGAGGTCACCTGACGTGACCGTGGCATCGAGCCTGCCCCCGATGTGTCGGAGAGTGCAATCGCCGGAGACTGACGACACTGTCGCTTCGCCGTCGACATCTCCGCATGAGAACTCACCGGAGGCAGTGGTGACATCGACTCGTGCCGCGTCGGCCATCTCGATGTCGCCACTTGCGGTGTGCAGGCGCACCACGCCCAGCCGGCCGATCAGGCGCAGGTCTCCCGACGTCGAGCTGAGGTCGACATCAGTGCCGGCGGGAACGTGGGCAACGACCCTGGTTTGGCGGCCGCGGCGCCCCCAGCGAGACGGGTGCCGCACGGACACGCGATCGCCGGTCTTGAACACCTCGAAATCATCCACGTCACTGGCATCGATCATGAGTTGCATCACACCGGCCTCGCCGGCGTAGACCTCGACGGTGCCAACCGGCACTCGGACATCGAGGGACGGGCGTTCGCCGACTTCCCAACGTTCGTTGCGGCTCATCGCTTTCTTTCTACAGGTCGAAGCTGTGTGTCATACGGAAACCCTGGCCCTGCTGCGGCTTGCGGGCCCGGCGCGACAACGCATCCAGCACCCAGCTGTTGACCGACGCGCCGGCAGTTTCGGCAGCATCCTCGATCAAGCTCTTCAGCGTCGGCGGAACACGAAGTGTGATTCGCGCATCCAGTTCTTCCGACGAGCTCGACTCGGCGGCCACTGTGGCCTCGGCGATGCGCAGTGCCGGGTCGCCATCCGCGAGGACCAGGTCGACTGTGCGATCCGGAAGTTGGGCGCGCACTTCGCAGACAGCCTGCTCGGCCAGATCCAATGCAGCTTGCCGAATGGCCGGTGTCAAAGCAGACACCAGATGATCGATGGCTTCCTCGACGGCGACATCACCGCCGGCCAACGAGCCCTGGCTGGCGAGTGCTGCTTGCACCGCGTTGACGATGGGTTGTACTTGCATGGATGGTGGGCTTGCTCAGCGACCGCGACGGAAACCGTCGAACAGACCGCGACTACGCCGTGGCCGGGTTGCCTGGCTCAACCGCCGAACGCGGTCGGCCCGCAACGAGGCAATGAACTCTGGGCTACTGAAGAATGGTGACATCATCGTGCCCTTTCTACGACATCAATATGATGTCATAATGATGTCATCTTGTCAAGAGAGGATTTGTCAAGTCTGCATTGAGGGCAACAGGCGAACCAATTTGCCCAGGTCAGGATCATATTTTGCGACGATCTCGCGTACCCGTTCCACGGCGGGAGTAGCCAAGCCGTCGACCAGGCTGACGAACAAATCGTGCGCCGCGGCTCGCGGCCACCGCTTCGGCAACAGCGCCTGGGGCAGATCGGGGTCGGTGACTGCGAACACGAACCAGCGATAGGTGGCGCGAGTGCGACCGACCAGAGCCTCGGTGGGGCTGATCCGGCCGGACTCGAGGCGACGTAACAATGGTCGAAAGATCCGAATGAACTCCACGTACGAATCCCCCAGCTCGTCGTGATTCCACGCCGTGGCCACCGAAAGTCTCTGCTTCTGCGGCAGCTCGGATCCTCGAAGAACGGTGCACGACTTCGACGGGGCGATCTGCAGGCCGATGTCGAGATCCTTGTCGGGAGCGTGCGGCGAGACCCACAGGCCGTCGTAGAGCGGGGCAAACCCCAGGGATTGCAATCGTGCACGCAGCATCGGACGAAGGCGGCGTTGGTCCTCCGGCACAGTGAATGCCACCATCGTCCACATCCCGTCCCACTCCGGCCTCGGCTTGCCGAAGGCATGGGTGTGGATCGGACCGTATGGGAGCAGATGGCGGAACCCGTCGGCCACTCGATAGAGGGTGTTGCGCCCGTCCTTGGTTCCGACGAGCAAGCCGCGGATCGACAGCCGGCTGAGGGCGGCGCGCGCTCCCGAAGGATTGACGTCGAACTCGGCGAGCAGGTCGACCAGCGCGGCTGAAGGCAACGGTTCGCAACGTCCCGACCAGTAGTCGCCCAACAGCGTGAGCAGCAAGTGTTGTGGTGGGAAACCAATTTGAAATCGCGGCATGTCGAGCTCGCCGAACTCGGTGAATCGTGCTGCCGTGTCCACATCGAGATCTGCAAGTGAGCTCTGACGCTCTCGACTCCGACTCATCGCCGCCACGGTAGCGACTACGGGTTGATCAACCCGTCTTGATCGTTGATGAGGAACTTCATTCCGCGGGCCAAGAAGTCGCCAACCACATCGGCGAATGCTTCAGGACGATCGGATTGGATGTCGTGAGCCGCGTCGAACACGTACTGCAGCGAGGAGTTGCGCAGCGTCCGGCGCAGCAGCCGGCCGTTGATCGGGTTGATGATGCCGTCGTCGCGACCGAACAGGATCAACGTTCGCGTCGGGATCTCTGCGAGGCGAGCGAGCAGATCATCGTCCGTACCATCGCCCATCAGTCGTTCGACCGTGGACCACACTCGCGCCATGAATCCCGGATCGGGCGGGAGCATGTGGGGAAGGCGTTCGGGATGGGATCGAAACGCCTTGACGAACTCGTCAGGCGCCAAGGTCGACGGATGAACCGATGCCTCGCGGAACTTGCCAGGTGCCTCGAGCACCAGCGATTCCACCCTGTCCGGATAGTTGACGGCGAAGTGCAGCGCGCATGCTCCGCCGAACGATGTGCCGAGCAGGTGAAACCGTTCGAGACCGAGTGCGGTGGCGATGTCGGCGACCTGGGCAGCGAGACGATCGAAGTCGGCGACGCCGATGCCTTGGGTATCGACGGTTTGCGGGTCGCTGCTCTGCGCGCCCCAACCCGGATATTCGAGCACGATGACCTTGAATCGTTCGGACAGCGCGTCGAGTGCGAACGTCATGACCGGACCACCGGCACCGGGCAGGCACAACACCGGTGTCCCATCGCCCGCTGAGTAGTAACGAACTGTGAAGCCGGCGGCATCGACGGATCCTTCGGCGAAGCTGAGGCCCGGGGAGCGAACTTCTGTGTCGGTCATGACAGCCCCATCCCGTGGAGTACCGGCACGACCTCTTGGCCGATCAGCTTCAGACTCGACAGCATCGCGTCGTGCGGGAGCGGATTGATCGTGCCGAGTGAGACCTCGAGCCGACCCATTCCCAGCACCTCGTGAATCTCCGCGATCTGCGCAAGCACCGTGTCGGGGCTTCCGTAGAGGGGCGGTGCCATCACCATCGGCGGCGCCATGGACGGATCGATGACGACGTGTTTCGGGACGCCGCCCAGCGCCGCGCCGATCTGCGCCATCGTCAGCATCATGTCCGGAGTTGCTCCTTTGAAGAGACTCATCAACCCACCGGCTGCACCGAGCGCACTCATCGTCTCTGCGGCCTCTTCATCTGTGTTTGCGACGTACATGAAGTGCCGGTACTGAAGGTTGTCGGCGGTCGGTTCCCAGCCCGCCTCGGCTGCAGCCTGGCGATACAAGTCCGCGTGCGCTGCGCACTTCTCGGCAGGCATGTAGGAAAAGCCCAGATTGAGGCCGTGGCGGCCGGCGAAGATCGCGCCGTCTTTGCTGTTGCCGGAGATCAGAATTGGCGGATGGGGATCCTGAACGCGCCGCGGCCACACGGCGATGTTGCGGAAGCGATAGAAACGCCCCTCCCAGCCGAATGGTTCCGGCTCGGTGAAGCACGCCTTGATCAGCAG
>JANPGV010000350.1:0-1826 GCA_031424145.1 Ilumatobacteraceae bacterium | reverse complement strand
CGACGCGGCTCGTCGAACGCAAGCGCAACGGCCTGCTCGGCGAGGTAGTCGAAAGGTGCCATGAGGAAGTGCACCCCGGGTGTCAGTGGCTCGAACCCGACCGAGTTCTCGCTTGCCACCACACAACCGTTTGCGACGGCTTCGACCACGCGGGCCCATTCGAAGTAGGGCTCGTCACCACGATGCACGTTGAGAAGGATCCTGGTGTCCGCCAATGCCGCGAACTTGGGATCGCCGGCCGCGAATGCGGGGTCGTCGGCAAGGATCGGGCGGTGCCAGCTGAAGAAGCGCAGGTCCGTCTGCCACTCCCAGAGCATGCCGCCGGCGCCGCCGATGAACTGCTCGCGGCGTGGCGTGCGACCCGACATGAAACCGATGTCGACGAGACGGCGCCGCTGGTCGCCGCCCCAAGCATCCATCGATGGAGTACACCCGAGCGGAAGGTGCACTGCTGCGATGCCCAGGCGGCGAACTGCTTCGAGCGAGAACCGGTTGATGTCGAGCACGACCGGACCACGAGCCGCGTACATCATGGCCAGATCGAAGAAGGGGGTGCCCGGTTGCTCGGTGTTGATGCAAACAGAGGCGGCCGCGGCGCGCAATCGATCTGGTTCTGACGACGGCGACAACACGAAGAACTCGTGCGGGGCCACCACCAGGTTGTCCATCGGGTCTTCGGAACCATCGGGCAGATCGTCGATCACGAGCTCCCCGGGTCGGCCGATCAGTACCAGGGCTTCCACCAAGTGCTCGGCAATTTCCCTCATGTAGACGTTGCCGCGCCCGCTCACGAACACTCGGCACATCGGCCGTCACAGTACCAGTGGTCGTTAGCATCGACGACCATCACTCCCCGATTCTCGATCATCACTCCCGTCTACAACCCACCGCTCGGCGCCTTCCTGGCCTGCGCCGACAGCGTGCGGTCGCAGTCGTTGCGTGATTGGGAATGGTGTGTCGTCGACGACTGTTCGACCCGGCCTGAGGTTCATGAGGCGCTCCGGGATCTGGAGCGCCAGGACCCGCGCATCCGGGTCATGCACCGATCGACCAACGGTGGCATCGTCGCCGCCTCGAACGACGCCATCTCGATGGCCCGTGGCGAGTTCATCGCCATGCTCGATCACGACGACCGACTGGTCACGACTGCGCTCGAGCAGATGGCTTCGACGATCGACGCGGCCGGCGACGTCGACTATGTGTACAGCGACGAAGCGCACGTGCTCGTCGACGGCCGCGAATCGGTCCACTTCCTCAAGCCCGATTGGTCACCCGAACGGTTTCGCGCATCGATGTACACATGTCACCTCTCGGTCCTTCGCCGCGACGTGGTGTCCGAGGTCGGCGGCTTCCGGACCGGCTTCGACGGATCGCAAGATCACGACTTGATCCTGCGGTCAACGGAGTTGATCGAAGCACGCGGCCACCGGGTCGTGCATCTACCGCACATGCTCTATCACGGGCGCGACGTCTCGAGCTCGGTATCGCGCGAGACGTCGACGCTCGGCAACGCTGTTGAGCGCGGGCGCCTGGCCGTGCAGGAGCAGTGCGAACGCCTCGGCTTGGAGGCCACGGTTGTCCATGGTCCGCTCGAAGGGACGTATCGCCTTGTGCGCACCGTGCCGCCGCAGACGGCGGTCACCGTTGTCGTGCCGACACGAGCAGAGGGCGGCGCGTCCCGGCCTTATCGGTTGGCCGCAGCCGCAACGCTCGAGGCACTTCGCACGACCCATCCCACGACCCGCCTCGTCGTCAGCTATCCGGCATCGCTGCCCGCCGAGTTGGTCGCTCTGCTCGAGGACGTAGCCGGCGAGCGCTGGCACATG
>JANPGV010000349.1:0-7234 GCA_031424145.1 Ilumatobacteraceae bacterium | reverse complement strand
TCTCGCCTAGATACTGCACTGCCTGGCCGGCGGCGAAGCCGTCAGTGGTACGGATCACGGCGTCCAGTCGACGTCGCACGCCGATCGAGCGGTGAACGAGCCCGGCATGCGAGAGGCGCACCAGTTCCCGCGACTCGCGATGCTCGTCGAGGACGTAGGTCAGCAACGTGACGATCTCCGGAGTCGTTGCATCGTCAGTCATCGTCGCCCCACTGGCCGATGGCGAGGACGGGCACGTCGTAGCACCACGCGTGACGCGTGAGACCGATCGACGAGTCGCCCTCCCAGGGGTACTTCTCCCCCATCAGGTCACCGACCCGGCGGCGCTCGACAGGATCAGTGACGTCGCGTGCTACGCCGGTGTGCACCTCACCGGCCAATCGCACCCACACCTGCGGGTTGGTCAACGCATTGCGGTACCAGTCCGCGGACGGACCGTTGCCGGAGATGAGATACACCGTGTCATCGATGACGCCGAACCAGATCTCGATCTCGTGTGGTCTCCCACTCCGGCGCCCGACGGTGGTGATGTCGCAACAATCGACGCCAGCGTGGTTCGTCACCCAGCTCGTCATGATCTAGCCGGCCCGATACGAACCGAACTCGGCTCGCAGCGCATCGCTGACCTCGCCGAGTGTGGCGTTTGCGCGCAGCGCTTCCTTCATCGGATAGAGCAGGTTCTGCGTGCCGCGTGCCGCGGCGGTCACATCGGCGAGGCGGGCTTCGACAAGTGGCGCGTCACGGGCCTCCTTGAACGCGCGGAGAGACTCCTTCTGACCGCGCTCCAATTCGGGATCGGCGGGAAAGATCGCCGGGTCTCCGTCGGTCGGGACAGCGAACTTGTTGAGCCCGACGATGACGCGTTCGTTGTCGTCGATCGATTTGGCGTATTCGTACGCCGCCTGATCGATCTCACCCTGTTGGAAACCCGCCTCGATACCGGCGACGGCACCACCCATCTCGTCGATCCTGTCGATGTACTCCCACGCCAGTCGCTCGACCTCGTTGGTCAACGTCTCCACGAAATACGAGCCGGCGAGCGGATCCGGCGTGTCGACGATGCCGCTCTCGTAGCCGATGATCTGCTGAGTGCGCAACGCAATCTGTGCGGCCTGCTTCGACGGGAGGCTCAAGGCCTCGTCGTAGCCATTGGTGTGCAGGCTTTGCGTTCCACCCATCACCGCGGCAATCGACTGGATCGCCACACGGACCACGTTGTTCTCCGGTTGCTGCGCGGTCAGGGTCGATCCGCCCGTCTGAGCGTGGAAGCGCAACAACTTGCTCGATTCCCGCTTGGCGCCGAAACGCTCGTCCATCAACCGGTACCACATCCGCCGGGCGGCGCGGAACTTGGCAACTTCCTCGAAGAAGTTGTTGTGCGCGTTCCAGAAGAAGCTGAGCCGCGGAGCGAATGCATCGATGTCCATACCCGCCGCGAGTGCGGCTTCGACGTACGCGATGCCGTTGGCGATGGTGAAGGCGATCTCCTGAACGGCGGTGCTGCCGGCTTCACGGATGTGATACCCCGAGATCGAGATCGTGTTCCACTTCGGCACGTTTGCAACGCAGTACTCGAAGCTGTCGGTGATGATCCGCATGCTCGGCCGCGGCGGGTAGATGTAGGTACCGCGGGCGATGTACTCCTTCAGGATGTCGTTCTGGATCGTGCCACTGATCTCGCTGGACGGCACACCCTGCTCCTCGGCGACCAGTTCGTAGAGCAACAGCAGGATCGCTCCCGTGGAGTTGATCGTCATGCTCATCGACGCAGTGTCGAGGGGTATGCCGGCCAGCAACATGCGCATGTCCGCGATCGAATCGATCGCGACACCGACTTTCCCCACTTCGCCTTCGGCCCGGGGATGGTCGCTGTCGTAGCCCATCTGCGTCGGAAGATCGAATGCGCAGGACAGTCCCGTCTGACCGGCATCGAGCAGGAACTTGAAGCGTTCGTTGGTCGACGTTGCCGTGCCGAACCCGGCGTACTGGCGCATCGTCCACAACTTGCCCCGGTACATCGACCGGTAGACCCCGCGGGTGTATGGCGGCGAGCCCGGCTCGCCCAGCCTCTCGTCAGGATCCCAGCCGGCCAGGTCATCTGGTCCGTACAGAGGCCTGATCTCGATACCGGAATCAGTGCGCTTGTCGTCACTCATCATCGACGAGCGTACGACCCCGACGTCGCGCGTGCTAACGGGCAGCGACGACGGCGACTTCCATCTTCCACGCCGGCCGAGCGAGCGCCGGGACGGTGACGAGCGTGCTGGCGGCGCGATGGGCGATGAGGGCCTGGTCGCGGGCGGCCATCACCTCGGGGAGGCGGGCCACGAAATCGACGACGACATACGTTGTGATGCTGACGATGTCGTTGAGGTTCATCTCGGCCTCATCGAGGATCGCGGTGATGTTCGCCCAGATGGCAGCGGCCTGCTCGGCCACGTCGTCGGGGATGGTGCCATCCGGAAGTGTCCCCACCTGGCCGCTGATGTGGAGGGTCTTCTCCGCGTGCTCGGTGAGCACCGCGTGGGCGTAGTTGGCCGCCGGTGGCGCAATGGTCGAAGGCATGATCTCGCGGTTCATCGTCCCGACCTTACGACCTGGGCGTATCGTGTCGGCATGACGACTACGGAATCGGACGTGCGCGTGATCGACGGCATCGAGTTGACTCCAAAGGCGGTCAGCTTGGACGGGCCACCCACCTTTGCAAGTGTCGAAGACGAACGCCTGCACCGCAAGCAGAAGCTGGCCGGCGCGCTGCGCATCTTCGGTCGTGTCGGCTTCGGCGAAGGTGTAGCGGGTCATATCACGGTCCGTGATCCCGAGTTTCCCGACCACTTCTGGGTCAACCCGTTCGGCATGAGCTTCCGCCACGTGCGTGTCAGCGACCTGCTGCTGGTCAATCACACGGGCGATGTGGTCTACGGCACGAGGCCAGTCAACCGAGCCGCATTCGTGATCCATTCGGCCATCCACCAGGCCAGGCCCGATGTGATCTCTGCGGCCCACAGCCACAGCGTTCACGGCAAGGCCTTCGCCTCGCTCGGCATTCCGCTCGACGCCATCACGCAGGATTCGTGCGCGTTCTACGGCGACCACCGGGTCATCACCGAGCAGGCCGGCGCGGTGGTGTTCGACATCGAGGCAGGCAAGGAACTGGCCGCTGCGTTCCCTACGGGCAAAGCAGCAATCCACCAGAACCATGGCCTGTTCACCGTCGGAACGACCGTCGACGAAGCCTGCTTCTGGTTCCTCAGCATGGACCGCTCGTGTCAGGCACAGTTGCTGGCGATGGCCGCGGGCACGCCGAAGATCATCGAGCACAGCTTGGCTCAGTACACGTTCGAGCAGACTGGCTTCCCTGCTGCCGGTTGGTTCAGCTTCCAACCGCTCTGGCAGGAGATCTGCCGAACGGATCCCGACCTCTTCGACTGAAGGCTGTCACGACGGCGAAGTGATGCCCAGCGATGCGGCCACCGCAGGCCGTCGCAGCTTCCACACGAATCCGTCGTACAGGATGTGCAGGGCACCGAAGAACAACACGGCGAACGCGTACAGCCGACCATCTAGTCGTGACTTGGTGAAGTACACGAGCAGGCCGATGGCCGCGAAGTAGAGGACGTAGGTAGCTGCCCGCCGCGTCGTCGTTCGCGTTGCCGCCGCCACCGGCGACGCGTCTGCGCGCTTGCGCAGTGAGCTGTGCACCACCGCGAAGTACTCGATGGCGTGCGCGGCCACGTAGCCGGCGACTCCGGCGATCGGGTCGATCATGACGGCGATCACGAGCCCGGCCGTGCCGAGGGCGTACCAGTGCTTGGGGCGGCTGGCCGCGGCGCCGAGACGGCGTTCAGCCTGCCACCAACGAGCGACGAGGGCGATCCCAACGGTCGCGGCGATCCAGAAGAGGACGCGTGCGTACGAGCTGAGGTCGGCCAGCAGGCGCACGCTGCGCGCGTTCGTGCCGCCGAAGCCGAGCTTGTGGACCAGGCGCTGCAGATCGACGTACCCGCCGATGTAGGAGATCGCGGCAACGAGCCACACGATCAGCATGGGCTTCTCGAGCCGGCCGTGGTCGTCGCCGGCCTTGCGACCGTAGATGCGCATCACGCCGTACCGCTGCATCAACGTGTGCTCGGCGTTCCACAAGCCGGCGATCAACGCAACGGCGGAGAGGCTGACGTTGAGCCCGACGACGATCAACCCGAATGCCACCCACGGCGCCCACCGGTAGAGGCGACGATGCGCGCCACGCTGCACCGGGTCGCCGTACACGAGACCGAGAGTCAATGGTTGGTGCGCGAACGAGATCAAGAAGATCACGCCCATGATCGATTGCACCGCTGTCAGATGCGGTTCGGCCGCGTGAACTAGGAACGCAATGGGCAGCCAGCACCATCCCAAGGCGATGTCGGCAACCGGCCCGTGGACCCACAGCCGCTTGGCCGCCTCCCGCTGCCCCGTCGCTACCAGCACGAGGCGAAACTGTAGTGCGTCAGTCGTGCAGTCCCGGAGCGCAAAGACCCTCGAGCTCGCGGATGATGATCCGGTCGCGGTTCTCGTAGGTGACCTGGTTCGCGGGATCCTTGCGCAGGTTGAACGTGCGGAAGCTCATGTCGGTCGTGTCGACAGAGAGGATTCGGCCGATCAATGGTTCGCCGAGCCCGAGCAACACCTTGATGACTTCGAGCGCCTGGATCGAGCCGATGATCCCGGGCAGCACGCCGAGCACCCCGGCCTCTGCGCAACTCGGCGCCAACTCCGCGGGCGGCGGCTCCGGAACCATGTCGCGGTACGTCGGACCGAGCAGAGGGTGGAAGACGCTGACCATCCCCTCGAACCGGAAGATCGAACCGTGCACAACAGGGATGCCGAGCTTCACGCTGGCGTCGTTGAGGAGGTACCGGCTGGGGAAGTTGTCGGCGCCGTCGACGATGATGTCGTAGCCGGCGATGATGTCCATGATGTTGCTGGCATCGAGACGAGTGTCGTAGGTGACGATGTCGACGTCGGGGTTCAACAGGGTGAGGGTCTTCTTCGCCGAGTCGACCTTGCGATCGCCGACCCGATCGAGGTTGTGCAGGATCTGACGCTGCAGATTGCTGGCATCAACCTCGTCCATGTCGACGATTCCGATGGTCCCGATTCCGGCAGCGGCCAGGTACAACGCGGCGGGCGAGCCGAGGCCGCCGGCGCCGAGCATCAGCACCTTGCTGTCGAGCAGCTTGACCTGACCGGCAACGCCGACCTCGGGAAGCAACAGGTGACGCTGATACCGGTTGCGCTGATCTGCTGTGAGCACGACCGGCGTCTTCCAGGGGCGACCTTCGTCCTTCCACTTGCCGAAGCCACCGGCGACCGACGCGACATCGGTGTAGCCGAGCTCTTGCAACGTCTTGGCGGCGAAGGCGCTGCGCACCCCGCCGGCGCAGTAGACCATGACCTCGGCGTCCTTGTCGAGCAGCCTGGTCTCGACCTGGGACTCGAGATGACCCCGCGGGATGTGGATCGCGTCGGGCAGCGCACCCTGGTCGTATTCGTCCGGTTCACGCACGTCGAGCACGATCGCGCCGGCTGCTATCCGGTCGGCGGCCATGGCGGTGTCGACCTCGGTGATCTCCTTCTTGGCGGCGGTCAACAGATCTCGAAAGGTAGCCATGATGGAAAGCCTACCCAATTGGTCGGGATTTGGCTACGGGCTGGTCAACGATGGCAGCAGTTCGCCGAGCGGACCGATCAGAACCACGTCGGCGAACCGGTCCATCGCCGTTGGCTCGCCGTTGACGATCACGATCTGAGCGCCGTTTGCCCTCGCCCGCGGCACGACGTTCGCCGCCGGGAAGACCGACAGCGTCGAACCGGCCGCCAGCAGCAGGTCACACTCGTCCGCAGCAGCCATTGCCGCGTCGATCACCTCGGGAACGAGCGACTGCCCGAACGAGACGGTGTCGCTCTTCAGCACCCCGACCCGCCCGTTCTGGTCGCACACAAGACAGTGCGGATCGTCTTCCCCGGCACGAACGCGCTGCAGGGTCTCCTGCATTGGTCGACGGTCGTCGCACGTCCAGCAGCGGCTCCAACGCATCGTGCCGTGCACCTCGATGACCTTGTCGGGCCGATGGCCGGCCCGCTGATGCAACTCGTCGATGTTCTGGGTCACGAGCGCGCGCAACCGCCCCTGGCGTTCCAACTCGTAGATGGCCATGTGCCCCTTGTTGGGCACAGCGTCCCAAGCCGGTGAGTGCAGCCGGTTCTGCCACGCAAACCGGCGGACGCCGGCGTCGGCGAGGTAGTTCTGCAACGTCGACGCCTTCTCCGCCGCGGGGTTCTTCGTCCACACGCCGTTCGGCCCGCGGAAGTCGGGGATGCCCGATTCGGTCGAGATCCCCGCGCCGGTGAGCACGGTGATCAGCGATGCCGAGCGAACCAGTTCCCTTGCCCGGTTGAGCTTCTCGGCGTCAGCGAAGCCAACCCCTTCTCGGTTCATGCGCACATCTTGGCGCATGCTTTCCACGTGTGACGTCTCGCCGTGCATCTCTGCGGTGACTCCCCCGTATCGCTCCACCACCCTCGAGGGAGGCATTGATGGCAATCGCCCCGATGGACATTCCGGTGACCGACCAACTCCTGATGGTCGTGCCGTGGCTCGACCCTGTGGTCGATTCGGTCGGCTACGACGTGCGATCGCAGTACGTCGAGTTGTTCTGGCTGAACGTGCTGGGCCCGACAGCCACATGGATCCTGCGGCGTCTGGTGCTCGGGTTCGATCGGTATCCGCTCGGCTACGATCTCGACCTCGAGGAAACCGCGAGCGCGCTCGGTCTCTCGTACACGATCGGCACGGCCAACGCGTTCATGCGCTCGCTCAACCGTTGCGTCCTGTTCGGTGTTTCGCAGCCGACCGAAGGCGCTCTCGCGGTGCGGCGACGTGTGCCACCGGTAGCGACCCGCCATCTCATGCGCATGCCCGCGCACCTGCGCCAGGCACACCAGCAGTGGAGCCTGCCGACGACGCGCATCTCGCTCGCCGATCTCGAACGGGCCCGTGTTCTTGCCGAGGCGATGGTCGGCGCTGGTGACGATCCCGACGCCGTCGAGCGCCAACTGCTGGCTCTTGGCGTCGCCCCCGCAGCCGCCATCGAGGCGACGTCGCTGGCGATCAGCCGCGGCTACTCCCCCGACGCCGCGTGACTCACGCCTTGAAGTCGAGCGCGAGTTGGATCAACAGTCGCGTGCCGAA
>JANPGV010000348.1:0-1556 GCA_031424145.1 Ilumatobacteraceae bacterium | reverse complement strand
TCCGCCGGTACAGGTCTTCGGCAACGACTACCCCACGCCCGACGGCACGTGCATCCGCGATTACATCCACGTCGACGATCTTGCCGACGCTCACGTCAAGGCACTCGACCACCTCGGCCGCGGGGCCGAGTCGACCTCACTCAACGTCGGCACCGGCCGCGGCAGCAGCGTCATGGAGGTCATCGATGCGACCGAACGAGTGACCGGTCGAGCGGTGCCGTGGGAACCGGCGCCGCGACGCTCCGGCGATCCCGTGGCCGTGTATGCGGACCCGACTCGAGCCGCACAGTTGCTCGACTGGCACCCTGCCTACGATCTCGATGACATCGTCGCATCGGCGTGGAAATGGCACAGCACCCACCTCGACGGTTACGACAAGTCGCCGTCGCCCTGACGCTGCCGATCGAGCCAACCGAGCAACACCGCGATAGCGCGAGGATCCAGCCTCAGTCGATGGCCAGCGCCCGGGATCAGGCGCAGCTCCGCCGCCCCGTGCGCCTCAGCCAACTGGCGGGCATCGACCGTCGGCACGCTGTCGTCGTCGTCACCGTGCATCACCAGCAGCGGTCGCGGAGCTAGGCGGCGGGCTGCGTCGACAGGCCGGAACCGACGGAGCTCGCGCGACCACTCGTCGAACGACGGCGGGAAGCTCGGCGTTCGGATGGCGCCGATGTCGCGGGCGTGTTCGAGAAATCGCCGGGGCTGAGCCGCCCAGTCGTCGAAGTCGGCGCGCGGGCTCAACAACGCAGCACCGCGCACCCGCGGGTCGTCGGCGGCGACACATGTGACGACCGAGCCGCCGGTGTTCGTACCCACCAGCCAGATGCCCGTGGGCGTGGCTTCGTCGATGAGGTTGTCGATGGCGGCGCGCAGGTCGTCGACCCAACCCTGCAACGAGAAGTCGCCCTCACTGCTGCCGCATCCTCGAAAGTTGAAGGTCATGGCGGCCCAGCCCAACTCGTTGGCCATCCGATCGATCAACTCCGGGAAGGTGCCGCCACTCTGTCGGGCGTCGAGAGGGCCGATCGGGAAGCCGTGGCACAGGATGACCCCCGGAAGCGGGCCGTGACGACCGGCTGGGCGCGCCAGGGACCGCGCCAGGGTGAGGTTTCCGGAGCGAAACTCGCCGTTCACACCGCGGCTTTACGCTCTCGGCTTGCGAAGGCGACGGGTCACACCCGCCCGGGCCAGCGTGTACCCGCGGTTGCGCGCTTCGACCAACGTGTCCGGCCCGAAGCACAACCCGGTCTCGCTGGCAACGATGTCGTGGATCACCGCTGGTTCGTCCCAGCTGTCCACGTCGTACACCAACTGCGTGCGCTTGTCGCCCAGGTATCTGGTGTGTTCGAAGCGCGACGGCCGCTGCATGACGCTCGACGCTAGCGCGGAGATGCCCCGATGCGATGATGAGCCTGTGGCCACCGAGATCGATTTCTACTTCGACCCGATTTGCCCATGGGCCTACCAGACGTCGGTGTGGATCCGCGATGTGCGCACCCAGATCGACCTCGACATTCGCTGGCGCTTCTTCTCGCTCGAGGAGATCAACCGGCCCG
>JANPGV010000347.1:0-19723 GCA_031424145.1 Ilumatobacteraceae bacterium | reverse complement strand
CGAACATCTCGGAGGTGGCAGCCTCCGCGAGTATCTCGACCGCGGTCGAACGCTCACTCCATCGCAGGCGTTGATGGTCGGCCTCGAGACGTGCAAGGCGCTCGACGCGATCCACCGGCAGGGAATGGTGCACGGCGATATCCGACCATCCACTTTGGTGTTCGGTGACGACCATCGATTGAGAGTCACCGATGTCGGCCTCGCCAATGTGGTGGGCGAGGCTCTATGGACCGACCGCGTACACGTCAGCAACGCCTTGGCGATGTATGCCGCGCCCGAGCTCGCTGAATCAGGGATCCGTGGCCCGAAGGGCGACGTCTACTCGTTGTGCCTGACGATGCTGGAGTCGATGTCGGGCTCGGTTCCGTTTGCCGGCGATTCGACCGTTGCAACGCTGTCGAACCGGATTGGGCGGTTGATGCCGGTGTCTGCAGATCTCGGCCCGCTTGCCGCAGTGCTCGAGCGTGCCGGCCGGCCTTCGCCGGAGGATCGTTACTCGGCGGCTGAATTCGGGCGTGCCCTTGTGCAGGGGGCCGAGAAGTTGCCCCGACCTGCTCCGATCAACCTCCCCAACTCCGGGCTGTTTTCCGAATCGCCGCCTGGGAACTCGCGTCCGCCGCTTCCGCCGCCAGTGCCCGTCGACCCGCTACCGCCGGCACCTCCGCCCGAGACCACCGTGTACGTGCCAACTGCCGACGAGATGACATCGGGTCAAGCCCGACCGGCTGCGGCCGAACCGGAAGCCGTGCCACCGAGGCGCCGCCGCAGGGTGTTCAGGTGGCTTCTGCCACTCGTCCTCGTGCTGGCGGCCGTCGCGGGAGGAGTCTTCTACGTCGTCACAAGAGACCGCACCCACACGTATCAGGTTCCTCGTCTCGCCGGGCTCACCGAGGCCGAGGCACTGAACCAGATCTCGGGTTTCGACTGGGATACGGTCGTCACCCGCGAAGCCAGCGACGAGGTTCCGACAGGCATCGTGATCCGCACCCGACCGGTCGAGGCGACTTCGCTCCAACAGCGCAAGCCGTTCCAACTCGTCGTCAGCTCCGGTCCCGCCCCGCGAGCTCTTCCCGATCTCGTCGGCCTGACGCTCGAACAAGCGACTACCAGTCTCGAGGACCTCGGGCTCGTCTTGAAACAAGCCGACCCGGTGTTCGACGAAACTGTTCCCGCCGGAACGGTGATCAGCTGGATGGTGCCCGAACAACCCGGGTTGAAAGGTGGCGACACCGTCACGCCCGGCACCACGGTGTCCGTCATGCTGTCTTCGGGTCCGCAACCGCGCGTCGTTCCCAACCTCGTCGGCATGACCATCGAGCAGGCAACGGCGACTCTCGCCGAGCCAGGACTCGTGCTCGCCCAGCTTGCGCCGGAGTTCAATGACAGCACGGCGGCCGGACTGATCGGTCGCCAAGACCTGGCTACGGGCACGACTGTCGATCGCGGCGCAGTCATCAGCGTTGCTGTCTCGAAGGGTCCCGACGTGGTGGCCGTTCCTCCACTGGGCGGACTCACGTTGCAGCAAGCAACCGACGCGCTTACAACGGCCGGCCTCGTCGTCGGCACTGTCAGCGGCAACACCGCCGGTGTGCTCGTCGACGCGCAATATCGCGGCGTTTCGGTGCTGCCGGGCCAAGTACTGCCTCGAGGCTCCGCCATCGACATCACCTTTGCTTAGAGTTCATCCGCGTCGGTCTCGATGGCTAGCGTGCCTTCGTCTGGGAGGAGGTGGGCATGGGATCGCTCGACGGCCGAGTCGCAATCATCACCGGAGCAGGTCGCGGGATCGGTCGGGAACACGCGTTGCTGTTCGCACGCGAAGGGGCCCGGGTCGTCGTCAATGATCTCGGCGGCGCCAACGACGGCACCGGGACCGACATGACGCCGGCACAGCAGGTCGTCGAAGAGATCGAAGCCCTCGGAGGCGAAGCGATCGTCAACGGTGACAACGTGGCGGATTGGCAGGGCGCGCAACGGATGATCAACATGGCCATCGAGCACTTCGGTGACCTCGACATCCTCGTCAACAATGCGGGCATCCTGCGCGACCGTGTGATCGTCAACATGACCGAGGAGGAATGGGACGCGGTCATCACCGTCCACCTCAAAGGTCACTTCGCGCCGACCCGTTGGGCGGCGGCCTACTGGCGCGAACAGCACAAGGCGGGCAAGGGCAGGTCGCGCAATCTGGTGCACACGTCGAGCACCTCCGGTCTGTTCGCCAATCCCGGACAGAGCAACTACGGGGCGGCGAAGACAGGCATTGCCACGTTCAGCCAGATCGCCGCCAAAGAGCTCATCCGCTACAACGTCAAGAGCAACACCGTCGCGCCTGGCGCACGCACCCGGCTGACCCTCGCCACTCCTGGTCTCGAGCAGATCATGCAGCCGGCCGCGGGCGGCTTCGATCAATGGGACCCGGCAAACATCTCCCCACTTGTCGCCTACCTGGCCAGTGAGGAGTGCAAGTTCACCGGTGAGACCTTCTTCGTCCAGGGCGGCAACGTGACCTTGATCGAGAGTTGGGCGAGGGGTGCGTCGGTCGATCGCGATTCGATGTGGTCGGTCACGGAGCTTGCAGAGGCATTGGCGCCGCTCGCCCGAACGTAGCGGCGCGAACGTTTCGTCATCGCTGCGATCGGGTAGAAGGTGATCATGCTCACCATCTTGTTGATAGTTGTCGTGATCCTGCTTCTCACCGGCGGTTGGGGCGTCAGCCGCAGGCGCCGCTTGTAGGCACTCGCCTATTCAGTGATGTCTTTGATCTCGGTGGCGATCGTCTTGGCGATGTCGTCCTGAGGCATGCCGGTCTGCATGGCCATCATCTTCATCATGTCGCCCTGCACTTTGATCTTGCCGGCCATGAACGCCTGCATCCCCGCTGCCTGATCCTGATCGACGAAGATCTTCTTGGCCGTGTCGTAATCCGTCGTCAGTGTCAGGTCCGGTGTCTCCAGCTCGCCGGGCTCCATCACCAGCGAGCCCGATGACGTGTCGAGGTACAGCTTGACGTCGTCGTCGCCGAAGGGCGCATCCGTGATCACCTGGTTCATCCGGACGCTGATGGTGATAGCCGAGGACTGATCCGCATACTTCTCTCGAATGGCTTTGGCAGCATCCATCCACTCGGTGGACAGAAATGGGTACGGCATGGAACCCCTCCGTTGACTAGGTAAGGCGTCGGCTCAAGATAGCCGTCGCGCATCCGAGATGAACAGAACGTTCACATTCTTTTCGAATCGACGCTTCCGCGGGTAACGATGGTTGCAATGGCCAGGATCCTTGTCACCGAAGAGATTGCAGAAGGCGGCCTCGATCGCCTTCGAGCCGCCGGCCACGAGGTCGATGTGCAGTTCGATCTCGACGCCTTGTCGCAGAACATTCGTGGCGCCGAGGCCTTGATCATCCGTTCGGCCACCCAGGTGACCGCTGAACTGCTCGAGCAGGCAGATCAGTTGCTCGTCATCGGCCGCGCCGGCATCGGTCTCGACAACGTCGACGTCGAGGCAGCGACGCGCCGAGGCGTGATGGTGGTCAACGCTCCGCAGAGCAACATCATCTCCGCGGCCGAGCACACCATGGCGCTGCTGCTCGCCCAGGCCCGCAACATCCCGCAGGCACACGCTGCCTTGACCGCAGGCCGCTGGGAGCGGTCGCGCTGGGAAGGTGTCGAGCTCGCGGACAAGACGCTTGCCATCATCGGCCTCGGTCGCATCGGCAAGCTCGTCGCCGACCGCGCCAGGGCATTTGGCATGCACATCGTGGCGTACGACCCGTTCGTGTCGGCCGACAGGGCACGACAGATGGGCGTCGAGTTGCTGTCTCTGGATCAAGCGGTCGCCGAGGCCGACTTCCTCACGATCCACCTCCCGAAGACCAGAGAGACCACAGGTCTCATCAATCGTGAAGTGTTGTTGAAGGCGAAGCCGACGATGCGGTTGATCAACGTTGCCCGTGGTGGAATCGTCGACGAGGCAGAGTTGACCGAGGCGATCCGCGATGGCGTCATCGCCGGTGCGGCAATCGACGTGTTCGCGATCGAGCCGACCACAGAGTCGCCACTGTTCGCCCTCGAGCAGGTCATCGTCACACCGCACCTCGGTGCGTCGACTCGCGAAGCGCAGGACAAGGCCGGCGACACGATTGCCGACATGGTCCAGTTGGCACTCGCCGGCGAGTTCGTGCCGTTTGCCGTCAACGTCGATGCAGCCGAGGCCAATGAGACGATGCGACCGTTCCTTCCCCTCGCCGAGCGGTTGGGACGGCTGTTTGCTTCACTGGTCGGTGGGGCGCCGAAGCAGATCGAGGTCTGCACCGAAGGCGACATCGCCGGGTACGACACGCGCATCCTCACGCTTGCGGCGTCGAAGGGCTTCTTCAGTTCGGTCACCGACGAGCCGGTCACATACGTCAACGCGCCTCAGCTCGCCAGGGATCACGGCGTCGAGATTCGCGAGACGAACTGCGCCACGTCTGCCGACTTCGTCAACCTCGTCACGTTGCGGGGTGGAGGGCGCTCGCTGTCGGGCACCTTGGTCGGCCGGCGAGGCGAGCAGCGCATCGTGATGATCGACGACCACAGCGTCGACGTTCCACCCGCCGTGCACATGCTGATGGTCATCAATGATGACCGGCCGGGCGTGATCGGAATCGTCGGAACGTTGCTCGGCAACGCCGGCGTCAACATCGCCGACATGGATGTAGGGGCTGCACCAGACGGAGGAACGGCGGTCATGTTGATCGCCACGTCCGGTGAAGTCGATTCCAATGTGCTCGGTCAGCTGCGCGCTGCTCCTGGAATCATCTCCGTCGACGCACTGACCTGCTGACCGCCTCCAACGCGGCTAGCGCTTCGTGCAATCGCGTATTTTGTCGCGCGTGGCCACAGCGACGCGGCCGGCTGCCTCGGCGAAGTCAATGTCGCTCGACGCGTAGAGGATCGCTCTCGACGAGTTGATCACCATCCCGAAGCCATCCGCCGTGGCGCCTTCGGCGACGGCTGTCTCGATGTCACCGCCCTGCGCCCCGACGCCGGGGACCAGGAGGGGCATGTCGCCGACGATTTGGCGAACCGCCCCGAGCTCCTTCGGGAACGTCGCCCCGACGACCAGCCCGCAGTCGCCCATCGTGCTCCATTCGGTCGCTGCACGCCTGGCGACGTGCGCATAGAGCGGCTCGCCGTCGATGTCGAGCGATTGGAAATCGGCGCCACCGGGATTGGACGTGCGGCACAACACGAAGACACCGCGCTGGCGGTCGCGGAGGTACGGCTCGATCGAGTCCGTGCCCAGATACGGATTCACGGTGACGGCGTCTGCGCCATACCTGCCGAACGCTTCTCGTGCGTATTGCTCGGCGGTGGGACCGATGTCGCCACGCTTGGCGTCGAGGATGAGCAGCACACCGGGGTATGTCTCGTGGATGTAGTTGCACAGCCGCTCCAGTTCGGGCTCGGCCCGCTGCGCCGCGAAATAGGCGAACTGCGGCTTGAACGCGCAGACGGTGTGAGCGGTAGCGTCGACGATCGCCTTGCAGAAGTCGAATGCCGCGGCACTGGTGCGATCGAATGTGACCGGCAGGCGGGCTGGGTCCGGATCGAGGCCGACGCAAAGCATCGATTGCGACATCTGCCAAGCGGACCTCAACTTGGTGTGGAAACCCATGCGGACCAGAATCTAGCCGGTGCTCACTCGGTCGGAGCCTTTCGTCGGGGTCTCGGGACGGAGCGCCCACTTCTGCGCGCTGCGCAGCGTGACAAGGCGGAACAGGGTGAGCTGAAGGACGAGGATCGTCGAACCGAGCACGAACCACTGCAGCAACGTGTTGTGCCGATCCTGTCCGGCGAGGAACGTGTGCACGGTCGCCGTGATCCACAACAAGGCGCTCGTGAGATGGATGGCATGCCAGATCTTGCGTTTGATGTGACGCATCAGCCATGACGTGATCTGGATGGCTGCGAGGAAGTAGAAGCCGACGATTCCCCAGGCGACCGCGCCGGTCTTCCACGGCGACTTCATCGGTATGAACAGCTCCCGCCATCCGAAGTAGACGAAGTTGTCGGCCCACAACCCGCCGAGATGGACCAGTACGAAGACGAGTGACAATGTTCCGAGATAGCGGTGGAGATCGAGAAGCCACGCGGGAACGCCGCGCTTGCGTACGAGCCGGCTGGACAGCGTCAGTCCCCACAGGATGCTGGCGGTGACGGTGGCCCAGGCAACGATGCCGCTGGAGCGGGCGACATACCAGGCAAGTTTGTCGGTGACGGCGATCATTGGTCTGACTCCTGCACTACGTGAACGTGGTCGGCATCGATCATCCAGGCTTTCACATTCGCGGAGCGCAACAGTGCCGCCCCTTCGTCGGCGCCGGCGACGATGGCCGCTTTGGCCAGTGCCTCACCTCTGGCCGCGCTCTGGTCTGCGACGGCGACGCCAATGAGACCGGTGTCGGCTGGTCGCCCTGTTCGCGGGTCGATGATGTGGTGATGCTCGACACCTCCACGTGTCCATCGCCGAATCGCCACGGTGCTCATCACGAGTGCGCCCGAGTAGAGCGCATGTTGATCGATCGTGGCGCCGGTGATCGGGTGCAGCAGCGGGACCTGCCACCCGTGCTGATCGACCGGCTCGCCGGCAGCATGGATGTCGCCTCCCAGTGAGACATAGGCGGAGTTGGCGCCGGCCACGATGAGCTCGTCGGCGACGATGTCGGCGGCCAACCCTTTGCCGATGCCTCCGAGGTCGATCGAGAGCCCCGGCTCCAGCCGAACCCAGTTGTTCGAGATCTCGAGACCTTTCAGCCCGGGGGTGCGCTCCGCCAGGAGCCCCTCGACGGGTTGACTCGCCTGCTCGACGATCTCGGCAAAGGTGCGGTCGTAGCCGAGCTGTTCGAGGGTCGCCCGTATCGATGGATCAAACAGTCCGCCGGTCTCGGTGTGCATGCGAAGGCTCCACTGGAGTGCAGCAACGAGATCGTCGCTGCACTCCAGCCACTGGCCCCGCCATTCCTGGAGACGGTTCAGCTCGCTATCCGGAAGGAAGCGGCTCCACGTCTGCTCGAGCAGCCTGAGTCTGGAGAATCCGAGCGCGACGAGGTCGGCCGCGCCGTCGATGAGGATCTCGCACGGAGACCCCATCAGTCGTGTCGACGAACGATGCCACGTGCGCTCCTCTGCCACTTCGGTGAATCAGCATCCACTTCCCTGGCACGGGGGTGGCGCAGGGGCGGGTGCCGGGGCTGGTGCCGGGGCTGGTGCTGGGGCCGGCGCGGGTGCTGGGGCTGGCGCGGGTGCCGGGGCCGGCGCGGGTGCCGGCGCGGGTGCCGGGGCAGGTGCCGGTGCTGGGGCTGGGGCTGGTGCAGGTTCAGGGGCGGGGGCGGGGGCTGGTTCAGGTGCCGGAGCGGGTGCAGGGGCCGCAGCGGGTGCCGGAGCCGGAGCAGGAGCAGGAGCTTGCGCTGCCGCAGGAGGTGCCACGGGGACGGCCGCCGGAAGTGCTGCTGCAGCGGCAATCGTGGTGGTGGGAGCGAGCGGGTCGACCGCGGCGTTCGGATCGACGGCGGCAGCGACGGTCGTCGTGGCGCTATCAGCGGGTGCAGCCAATGTGGTTGGGGGCGCGATTGGATTTCCGAACTCGTCGACGTAGACCACACGGTGGATCGTCTCGACGATCGATGTGTCTGTCGCCGCGTCAGCCTGCTTCGACTCGAGCGCGCGTGCATCCGAGGTAGCGAGCGACGCGATAGTTGCCAGGAAGCCCGACGTTGCCAGGCCGGTTGCCAGGATGCGTCCGGCGGCCGCGACGTGACGTCGGCGGCTCCCGAACAATCGCACGCTCGTTTGTCGATCGACGACGGACACGACAGCGGTAGCAGCCTGCTCGATGACGATCTGCGGCACAGTGGCAGGTCCGGCCGGAGGGCTCCATGGAGCTGCTGCGTCCGTGCGGGTCATGGCCGCGGGCTGGGCAGCTATCGGCGCTTCAGCGGGGCGAGCCGCCGCAGAGGGGTTGCGCTTGCCCAATTTGGCGAGCCGGGCGAGTTGTTGTTCGTTCAACTCAGTCGTCATCGCACTTCCAAGTGCCGTTGCGGAACTCCGGATCGTGGCATCCGGCTGGAATCGGTGGCCTGGCGGCAGGCGCTGGCGCGGCCGCCGAAGGCTCGCGCGCCGGTGCGGGAGAAGGATCCGCGGCTGGAGCGGAAGCCGGTTTCGGTTCGGGCTCATCAGACTCTGGCGAAGGTGCCGGCGCGGGGTCCTCGGGCAGTTGGGCTGAAGTGGGTGCCGCGGTGGGCGGAGTCTCGGACAGAGGCGCATCGGCAGTGACAGCTTCGGCGGGACCCGGAGCGGGTGCCGCTGTTGCGACCGCGATGGGCAGCGGTGGTCCCGTCAGGGCCGACTTCGGACTGGGGGCAGATGCAGCCGGATCGGCGGCATCTGCAGCGGGCACGGTCGTAGACGAGTGGACGACGATGTAGTCGTCGATGATCTCAACCTGTTTCCCAGGGGCAGGTTTGGGCGCGGCGCTTGCGAAAAGCCCACCGCTAGCGGTCGCGATGGCGACGCAGGCGATACCAAACGTTGTTGTAGCGGAGACGATGTACGTGATTGCGAGACGGCGTTCCACACGATCACCCTTCCTGTCATCAATTTGTAATGACACGTCTTAGGCCGTAGCGAGGTTTTGCACCGGGACGCCATTTCTTATCGGCAAAGAGTTGCGCGAACTGGAGCAAATTGTCGTCAAGAAATCGACATCCGCCCGTGTTTGCAGGGCTCGTGCGCCGCTCGAGCAGCCGCCCCGTCATGGTACGGAAACACAGCTTGCCCCGCCGCGAAGTGGCCGGGATGCCCTGTACGGCGCCATGCCGGTCATTGACAGTTCCAAACCCCGTTGTCCTCGAGTTGCGGTTGCACGCATCCCGGCGGAATAGGCGGGATCGGCTTGCTGGCCGGCCAGTCGTGCGGGATCCTCGCCCCGGCCGAAACCGCTGGACTGGGGGGTGCTGTCGTCGGGAGTGGCTGCGGCGCCGGCGCCGGAGCGGGAGCGGGTGCGGGCGTTGGTGCCGGCGTCGGCGCTGCCGCTGGGGGTGGAGCGGGGGCAGGTGCCGGGTTGGCTTCGGCCGGTGCGGGTGATGGCAATTGCGGCGGGACCAGGGCGGCAATGGGCGGAACGGTCGTCGGAGCGTCGGGTCCGCCAGCAGCGTCGGGCATCGCGACGGGCGAACCGACTGGCACAGGGGGTGGGGCCGGCACTTGCCCGGGTGCGAGCGCACGCCCGCTTGGGGTCGCGATGCGTGCGGCCGCGCCCGATCCTGAAGACGTCGGCTGGACACCAACCGACACTTCGACAGGTTCGGGCGCAACGGTGGTCGTGGAGTGCACAACTATGAAGTCGTCGACCATCTCGATCTGCGTTCCATCAGCGACCGATCTCGGAGACGCTCCGGCGAAGAGGCCGCCGCCCAGAGCCGCGATCGTCATACATCCGGCTACGAGCGTCGCCACTGCCGAGACGGAGTACGTACATGCCAGTCTGCGTTCCACACGATCACCTTTCGTCGACGCTGGATCATCAGACTTAGGTCCCCCAGATCATAGGTAGTAAGTCTTGAGCATCTCATCGGCGACGCCAGACGGTCACTTCAGCAGATTTCTGTCAAGAAAACTGTCGAGGGGCCGGCCTCAGCCGTCGACGGTGATCGCCGCCGTCGGGCACATCTCGGCTGCGGCGGTCACGCTGTCGCGAAGCTCCTCGCCGGGCTCCTCCTGCAGGATGTACAGATAGCCGTCGGAGCGCACTTCGAACACCTCGGGGCAGACCTGCATGCATGCCCCGGTCGATGCACAGACATCGAAATCAACGCTGACCCTCATTCGTCCTCCGTTCAAGCCTTCGCTTGACGGTAGCCGTCGGCGATCGCGTCGTCGGCGTTGGCGTAGCACCGTTCTGCAACCGTCCGTTCGTAAAAACGACCACCTGGCACGTGGAAGATCCCCGAGTTGTTGTTGGCCTTCAACGGGTACCCCGCCGGGCAACCGCCATCGACAGGCGGCAACCAACGAGGAGCCTCGACCGCGTCCTTGGTGACTGCCGGCGGTGGCGTGCTGCTGGTCGGCTCTGTACTCGTCGGCGCGCGTGTGCCGGACGTCGGGATCAATGGCGGCCACTGGGGTGAGGCCGCCGAAGGTAGCGATTGCTTACGATTCCACGCCCGATATCCGGCAAGGCCTCCGCCCGCCAACACACCGAGCCACAACATTCGCCGAAGCCAACGCATCATGGGCGCCGACCTTACTTCCGATGGCGCTCGTGGGCGTTCAATACAGCGCGAAGAGACGCTGTGATGATGTTCGGGTCGACACCGACGCCCCACAGCACGTTGCCGTCGGGCTCCGACGTCTCGACATACGCAACAGCGTTTGCCTCCGACCCTTGGCCAATGGCGTGCTCCGCGTAATCCAGCACGTTCAGTTCCGCGCCGACACCCTCGCGGAGCGCATGCACGAACGCGTCGATCGGACCATTGCCCTCACCGACAATCGTCACCGGTGCGCCGTCGACGACGAGTTGAGCAGTGATCGATGTGCGTCCGCTGGCCGAGTCGCTGCGCAACTCATGGCTGTTGAGCTGGAACGTGGGTTCGGCGGGCAGGTAGTGCCCCTGGAACGCCTCCCACATCACGACCGGACTGATCTCGGTGCCCGAATCCTCGGTGATGTGCTGGATGGTCTTGGAGAACTCGATCTGCAACCGCCTCGGCAGGTCGAAACCGTGCTCGGCCTTCATCATGTAGGCCACACCGCCCTTGCCCGATTGCGAGTTGACCCTGATGACGGCCTCGTATGAACGACCAACGTGCTTCGGATCGATCGGCAGGTAGGGCACTCCCCACCGGGC
Source organism: Ilumatobacteraceae bacterium (assembly GCA_031424145.1). GTDB lineage: Bacteria > Actinomycetota > Acidimicrobiia > Acidimicrobiales > Ilumatobacteraceae > JAENVT01. The sequence continues at coordinate 8,828 of JANPGV010000347.1, read as the reverse complement.
ATAGTCCTTCGGCAACGCCTCGAAGCCCTTCTTGATCGCGTCCTGGTGGCTCCCGCTGAACGAGGTGTAGACCAGATCTCCCGCATAGGGATGTCGAGGCGGCACCGGCAGGCGATTGCAGTACTCGGCAACGCGTCGCAACGCGTCGATGTCACTGATATCGAGCTCGGGATCGACTCCGTTGCTGAACAGGTTCATGGCCAGATTGACGATGTCGACGTTGCCGGTGCGCTCGCCGTTGCCGAACAGCGTTCCCTCCACCCGATCGGCACCCGCCATGACACCGAACTCAGCGGCGGCGACTGCGCACCCACGATCGTTATGCGGGTGCAAGCTGATGACCACGCAATCGCGATTGCGAATGGTCCGCCCGAACCATTCGATCACGTCCCCGTACACGTTGGGTGTGTAGCACTCGACGGTGGCCGGCAGGTTGACGATCAGCGGCTTCTCGGGCGTCGGTTCGACGACGTCCATGACGGCCTCGCAGATGCGGATCGCAAAGTCGGGTTCCGTCAGGGTGAAGCTCTCCGGCGAGTATTCGTAGCGGATCGAGGTAGGTCCCATGGTCTGCTCGAGCTTGCGGCACAGCTTGGCGGCATTGACGGCGATGTCGACGATCCCGTCCTGGTCCAAACCGAACACGACTTTGCGCTGCAGCGGGTTCGTCGAGTTGTAGAAGTGGACGATGACCCGTCGTGCACCCTGGATGCATTCGTAGGTGCGCTCGATCAGCTCCGGACGGCACTGCACGAGCACCTGGATCTCGACATCGTCGGGAACCAGATCCTCCTCGATCAGCTGACGAACGAAATCGAAGTCGGGCTGGCTCGCCGACGGGAAGCCAACCTCAATCTCCTTGAATCCCATCTTCACGAGAGCGTCGAACATGTGCCGCTTGCGTTGCGGATCCATTGGATCGATCAGGGCCTGGTTCCCGTCGCGCAGGTCCACGCTGCACCACAGTGGCGCCTTGTCGAGGACGACGTTCGGCCAGGTGCGGTCGCGCAGGACCACCGGTACGAACGGCGTGTACTTGTCGAACTTCATCTTCTTGGGGCTGGCTGGTTGTGGAGGCATGACTGGCTTTCTGCGACGGAGCGGGCTGACGAGATCGAATGGAATCAGTTGGCAAAAATGAAGAACCCCCCGGCCAACGGGCGGGGGGTACGGGCAAGCGCGAAGACCGCGGCGCTTGCCCTACATAAGCAGAAGGAGGTTGCGGGCGGCGGGCATCCCGTTCAGTCTGCCCTCGATCGCCTGAGTTGTCAACGCGTCAGGCGATGAGGAAGTTGCTGAACTGCCACGGATCGTCGCGGTCGATGCCGTCGGCGTCGTTGGCAAACCTGGCGAACAAGTCGTTGCGTGTCGTCAACGGGTCCCAATCAGCGGCCCCGGAGTGCATCGTGCCCAAGTAGCGCGACGCGATCGCCAGCACATCGCGCCACGGAAGATCGTCAGGTACGCAGACGCCTTCGTTCGGGTGATCGATCATCCACGTGACAGCGGCGATGATGGAGCCTGCGACCTGCAGGGTCGTGGCGCTCTGGTGGGGCAGGACGGCGCGGGCTTCGTCGATCGACAGGAGCGACCCGGTCCACCATGACTTGTAGGGATGACCCATCAGCAACACACCGAGCTCGTCGCGGCCGCTGGTGATCTCGTCGTTGAGGATGCGCTGACGCGACTGCATCTCCCAGTTGCGCATGCGCAGCTCGAGGACGCTGTTGATCGCCGCGTCGGCCGAGCAGTAGGCGTAGTGAACGGTCGGCCGGTAGACGGGGTTGCCGTCGTCGCCCCACACTGTCAGGTGATCGTTGATGGTCAGCGCTTCTCCATGCCGGATCACCATGCCGCGAATCTCGCCGCTCGGGACCCACGATCGGACCCAGGTCTCCATTCCCGGTCGAGCGATGCAGATCTGGTTGCGCGGACCGTACCCGTGGTGCACGAAGCCGTTCGGGGGGAGTCGCTTCTCGTGAGTTCCCCAGCCGAGCTCGGCTGGGGCGATGCCTTCTTCGTAGAAGCCGTCTACCGACCACGTGTTGACGAACTCATCGACTGCTTTGGGCACATCAGTGATCTGAGTATCGCGTTCGGCGATGTGGATGACCTTCGTGCCCGTGAGCATCGCTAGCTCTGGGTACGACTCGTTGGCGAGCGCATCGTCCATCGCGGCGACGTCGGCGCTGAGTCCGTCGCGCAGCATTCGAGCGGCGATCTCCGTCAAGGCCTGCTTGGTGAAGTGGCTGACGAGTCCGGGGTTGGCGCCGTGCTCCACCACTGCCGAAGGCCCCTTGTTGTCGCCCCACGTGTCGATCATCCTTCTGATGGTCATGTGGCGCACGTAGAGGGTGCGGTCGAGTGGGTGGGTCGACACCATGTCGTCGTATGGATCCCACACTTCGACGCTGGTGTTCAAGTACCTCACGCCATGGTCACGACACCACTGAAGGATCGTGGGATTGTCGATGTTCCAAGCGAGGTCCAGCAACAAGTCGCCCTGGCCCACCCGGTCGGAGAGGAACTGATCGAGGTTCTCAGGTGTGACCTGGTCCTGCTCGAACGTCACGCCGAGAGCGATCGAATCGGCCACGCGGGAACGGTTGTCGACCATGTCGACGATCGTGATGTGTTGCGGATCGATCCCGAGGTCACGGATCAACAGCGGCAACGTGCACTGGGCTACGGAGCCACATCCCAGCACCAGCACCCTCGATGGCACCTGCCGGGCTTGCATGGTTACTCGGCGTACTCCGGGGTCATCGTTGCAAGCTCGCGATCGAGGGTTGCAGCTTCGGCAGAGACCAGCAGTGACTGCCAGTCATATGGGATTCCTTTGCGGCCGGACGTCGTTGTCCCGTCGAATGATTCCATGGCGTTCGCCTCCTCGAAGACGTGTGGGGGTGAGATCGGTTCCTTTCTGGCCGGGCTGTCCGGCACAGGCTGACGGACGCTAACGGCGTGCGAACCCGGTGACTACTATTTGATTCATCAGGCGGTTTTTCTGCCCTGTCGGTCAGTGCGACTGACTCACTCGCCAGTGCTCACGCTGTAGTGGAGATGCATGACTCCACTGACGAAGCGGTGATGGTCCAACAGCTCGAGGCCGACGCGCACACCGGCGGGCAGCGACTGCTTGCCGCCCCCGACGACGATCGGCGTGAGGAACAGGTGCAGCTCGTCGACCAGGCCGTACTTGAAGGCCTCGGCCGCCAGCTCGGGGCCGCCCACGCTGATGTCCCGGTCTGCTGAAGCCTTCATCAGTCGTACGGCCTCGGGGCCGAAGCTTCGTTCGATCCGTGTGTTGGCGCTCGACGTGGTGCGCAGGTGCTTGGAGTACACGACCTTGTCCGCCGACTGCCAGATCTGCGCGAAATCGCGCGGGACGGCTGGCTCGGATTCGTCCGTCGGAACGGTTTCCCAATACAACATGACCTCGTACATGCGGCGCCCGTAGAGATAGGTGCCGACAGGGCGTTCGAGGTCGTTTATGAAGCTGTGCACCTCGTCGTCGGGTGCAGCCCAATCGAAGGTTCCGTTCTCGTCAGCCACATAGCCGTCGAGGGACGTGATCGCGGAGTAGATCAGCTTGGCCACGACGATCCTCAGTTCACCTGGCGGGTCCGGCCATCCCAGTAGGACTCACGCAATTTGAACTTCTGCAGCTTGCCTGTGGCCGTGCGGGCCAGAGCATCGCGGAACTCGACGACCTTCGGGCACTTGAACGCCGCCAACTTCGTCCTCGTGTACGCGATCAGGTCGGCCTCGGTCAGTGTCGATCCCTCTGTAGTGACCACGAGGGCCATGACCATCTCGCCCCACTTCTCGTCGGGTACGCCGATCACGGCCACCTCTGCCACCTCAGGATGGCTGAAGATCGCGTCCTCGACCTCGATCGAGCTGACGTTCTCGCCACCGGAGATGATGACGTCTTTCTTGCGGTCACTGATGGTGATGTAGCTGTCGGCGTCCATGCTGCCGCCATCGCCCGTACGGAACCACGACGGGCCGTCGGGGTCGTCGTCCGCCGGCCGGATGGCATCGGCCGTGGCATCGGGCTGGTTCCAGTAGCCGGCCATGACGTGGTTGCCGCGGGCGAGTACCTCACCATCGGGCGAGGTCCGCATCTCGATGCCGATCGCCGGGGCTCCGGCACGGCTGAGCTTGGCAGCGCGCTCGGCGGGGGAGAGCGCATCGAACTCGGATCGCCTGCGGTTCATCGTCAGCAGTGGCGTGGTTTCGGTGAGGCCGTAGATCTGGATGAACTCCCACCCCAGCTCCGTCTCGATCCGTTCGATGGTGCGCGTCGGCGGCGGGGCGCCGGCGATCACCATCCGCAGTGTTCCGTTGCCGGGGATGGGCCCGTCCCACTTCGCCGCGGCATCAAGGATTGCGTTGGCAACCGCGGGCGCTCCGCACATCAGCGTGACGTCGTGTTCGGCGACGCGACGGAGGATCTCGGCACCGTCGACCTTGCGGATGATCACGTGCTTGCCACCCATGCCCGTCACCGCATACAGCACGCCCCACCCGTTGCAGTGGAACTGCGGCAACGTGTGCAGGTAGACGTCGCGATCGTTGATGCCGAGCTGCCAACCGAAGGTGGTGGCGTTGAGCCAGATGTTGCGGTGGGTCAACTGCACGCCCTTCGGCCGAGCCGTTGTGCCGCTGGTGTAGTTGATCGTGGCCGTGGCGTCCTCGTCGTACTCCCACCGCTGCGGCTCTGCGTGGTCCATCGGTGCGTCACTGCCGGCACCGATCACGAAGCGGTGCTCGCATTCCACGTCGGCAAGCGCAGTCTCGAGCTCGGGATCGATCATCAGGAGGCGAGCACCGGAATGCTCGACTATGTACTTGACCTCTTCGGCGACGAGCCGGAAGTTGATCGGTACCAGCACCCGACCGCTTCCGCTGACGCCGAAGAGCGCAGTGAGCAACCGTGCCGAGTTGTGGCTGGCGATCGCGACGCGCTCGCCGACGCCAATGCCCATGGAATCCAGCGCGGATGCCTGTGCTCGTGCACGAGCTGCCATCTCGGCGTAGGTGATCGTCCCCCATGACTCGGCGGGCTGCGCCGGTTCATCGACGACGGCCTGCCGGTCGGAATAGATCGCCTCGGCACGTCTGAGGAAATCGTTGACCGTGAGTGCAACCTTCATGGTCACGAATTGTTGCCGATGTGGCGGCACGCCTTTGCACCCACGGCTCTGGCGCACCGAGAGCCCCTGACACGACTCGTCGACCCACCGGTCATCGCGCAACCTTGCGCCGGGTGGCGGTACCCTCCATGCTCGACATGTCTGAACATTCCCGCCCGCCTGGGGCACCACGGCGGCGGCGCCGCAAACCCACTCCAGGTCCAGCTCGCACTCCGGTCGAGTCCGCAACCATCACGATCGATCCGGACTCGTACATCCCAACGGCGTTCACCGACATCGGGGTTCCCACCGAGGTCGACATGGGGCTCGCGGCTGCCGGATTCACCACCCCGTTCGCGATCCAGACCAAGGCGATCCCGGTCGCTCTGACCGGACGAGACGTGTGTGGCAGGGCCAAGACCGGGTCCGGGAAGACCTTGGCGTTCGGCGTGCCGATGCTGGCTCGCCTGACGGGCGAAGCCGACAGCCGACGACCGCTCGCCATGGTGTTGGTCCCGACCAGAGAGCTGGCGTTACAGGTCGCCGAAGTCCTCGCACCCGTTGCTGCCGGATGCAATCGAACTGTGCTCGCCGTCTATGGCGGCGCGTCGCGTCACCAACAGATCGATGCTCTCCATCGCGGCATCGATGTCATCGTGGCCACACCGCTGCGGCTGATCGACCTGTTGAAGGAGAACGAGCTCGACCTCGACAAGGTCGAGATCGTCGTCCTCGACGAAGCCGATCGCATGGCCGACGACGGGTTCACGCCGCAGGTCGAGTGGATCCTTCGCAAGGTCACGGGCAAGCACCAGACGATGCTGTTCTCGGCGACCCTCGACGGCGATGTGGGCCATCTCGTGCGGCGTTACATGAACGACCCGATCGAGGTCGCGATCGACTCTGCCACCGACACGGTCGGCACGATGCACCATCTCTTCCTCGCGGTCCATCACATGGACAAGGACAAAGTGGTGCAGGCGATCGCATCCGGTGTCGGCAAGGCGCTGGTGTTCTGTCAGACCAAGCGCACGTGTGATCGGGTCGAACGATCGCTGCAGGATCTCGGTGTGCAGGCCATGGCCATTCACGGCGACCTCGCACAGGTCGCGCGCGAAAAGGCGATGCGCCGTTTCGGTGATGGCGAGCTGAGCGTGCTGGTGGCCACAGATGTTGCCGCTCGCGGCATCGACATCGACGACATCGGCGTGGTCATTCACTACGAGCCGGCACCTGACGGCAAGGACTACCTGCACCGCAGCGGTCGTACGGCTCGGGCCGGGCGCGACGGATGGGCCGTGACCATGGCCGAATACAACCAGCACACCCAGGTGCGCATCCTGCAACGGGCTCTGCGACTGGACGTAGCGCCCCCTGTGGAGGTGTTCTCGAACAACCCGAAGCTTCGCAATCTCGCCGAGTTCGAAAACGGGATGCTGGACTAACGGAGCCAGTCGGGGCGGTGCTGCTCGAAGGCGCTGATCTCGTCGACGTGGGTCAGCGTGATGCCGACGTCGTCGAGACCATTCAGGAAGCGGTACTGGGTTTGCGGGTCCATCGGAAAATTGTGAGTGATGCCGGCGGCGGGCACCTCGACGCTGAGCCGTTCGACGTCGACGGTGATCTCGGTCGATGGGTCGTCCTCGATCGCTGCCCAGATCTGTTCGACCGTTGACTCCGGAACGACGACCGGTACGAGACCGTTCTTCGCGCAGTTGTTGCGAAAGATGTCGCTGAAGCTCGGGGCGATGACAGCGTTGAATCCGCCTTGCAGGATCGCCCAAACCGCGTGCTCGCGAGACGACCCGACACCGAAGCTCGGGCCAGCCACCAAGATCGACGCACCTGCGTACCGTTCATCGTTGAGCACAAAGTTTCGATCGTCGCGCCACGTCGAGAACAGGCCCTTCTCGAACCCTGTGCGCTCGACCCGCTTCAACCATTCGGCCGGAATGATCTGATCCGTGTCGACGTCGCTGCGGCGCAACGGAACACCGCGCCCGGAGATGACGTGCACGGACTTCATTCCGGTGCTCCTTGCTTCGCCGATGCCAGATCGTCGGGGGACCCGAAATGACCGAGCACAGCGGTGGCCGCGGCGACTGCGGGGGAGACCAGGTGCGTGCGCCCGCCTCTGCCCTGCCGACCCTCGAAGTTCCGGTTGCTCGTACTGGCGGAGCGCTCGCCTTGCCCCAACTTGTCCGGGTTCATCGCGAGACACATGCTGCAGCCCGGTTCACGCCAGTCCGCGCCGGCCGCGCGGAAGATGTCGTCAAGACCTTCCTCCTCGGCCTGCTTCTTCACAGCGTGACTTCCGGGAACCACCATGACACGGGGTACGGTCACCGTTCGTCCCTGCATGACGGCCGCGGCGAGCCGCAGGTCCTCGATCCTGCTGTTGGTGCAGCTCCCGATGAAGACGGTGTCGACGGGGATGTCGCGCATGCGTGTACCGGCCTGGAGCCCCATGTATTCGAGGGATCGTGCAACGGTCTGGCGTGTTGTTGCATCTGCAAAATCATCAGGTGATGGGACGCTGCCATCGATCGTCGTGACCTGCCCAGGGTTCGTGCCCCACGTGATCTGTGGGCGGAGTGTCGAGGCGTCGATCACGACCTGCTTGTCGAAGACCGCTCCGTCGTCGCTGACCAGTGTGCGCCAATCAGCGACAGCGGCGTCCCACGACTTGCCATGCGGAGAGTTGGCCCGGCCTTTCAGGTACTCGAACGTCGTTTCATCGGGTGCAACCAGTCCGGCTTTGGCGCCGGCCTCGATCGACATGTTGCAAACCGTCATCCGGCCTTCCATCGACAGAGCCCGGATCGCCGAGCCGCGGTACTCGATGACGTGGCCGATGCCGCCGGCCGTGCCGATGGTGCCGATGACGGCGAGGATGACGTCCTTGGCGGTGACGCCAGGTGGGATCTCGCCGTCGACCGTGACGCTCATCCACTTCGGCCGAGACTGCGGCAGGGTCTGCGTGGCCAGGACGTGCTCGACCTCGCTGGTGCCTATTCCGAACGCCAGGGCACCGAACGCACCATGAGTGGCCGTGTGGCTGTCGCCGCAGACGACCGTCATTCCGGGAAGCGTGCGGCCCTGCTCCGGAGCCATCACGTGAACGATCCCCTGGCCGGGATCGCCCATGGGGAAGTTGACGATGTCGAACTCCTTGGTGTTCTCGCGGAGCACCTCGACCTGACGGGCCGAGATCGGGTCGGCGATGGGCTGATCGATGTTCTCGGTGGGAACGTTGTGATCCTCGGTCGCAACGGTGAGGTCAGGCCTGCGCACCCGCCGATTCGACAGTCGCAGACCATCGAAAGCCTGGGGGCTCGTGACCTCGTGAACGAGATGCAGGTCGATGTAGAGCAAGTCGGGCTCATCGGGCGCCGAGTGGACCACGTGGCGTTCCCAGAGCTTCTGAGCGAGGGTTCGAGGTGATGACCGGGTATCGGCCCCAGTGTCAGACGGTGCGTCAGACATATGCGTCTCACTTTCTGAGATATCATTCTCGTCGATGGACAGTGTAAGCGGAGTCGGCGTCGTTGACAAAGGGGTTCTGATCCTGCGCGCTCTGGCGCATGGCCCGCTCGACCTGGCAGATCTACAAGAGGCGACATCGCTACCGAGGGCAACAGCCCATCGGCTCGCCGTTGCCCTCGAACTGCACGGTCTCGTCCGGCG
>JANPGV010000346.1:0-18683 GCA_031424145.1 Ilumatobacteraceae bacterium | reverse complement strand
GGTGCGGTGCACGTAGCGCAACCCGCAGTCCGTCGTCAGGAACAACTTCTCGGCCGGCACATGGTCGAGGCATTTGCGCACGCGCTCGGCGACATCGTCTGGCGTCTCGCAGTAGTGGGTGCGTATGTCGATGATGCCGGCGCCGAGCTCGCGATCCGGCGCCCACTTCATCCACTGCTCGATCTCCGACATCTCCCGCGTGCCGTATTCCAGGACGAACTGGTCGGCCTTGGCTTCGAGAAGTTCGGGAAAGTAGCGGGCGTAGGTCTTCTTGGCGTAGGGGAGCTTGCGGAAAGAGCCGAAGCAGATGTGCAGGCTGAAGTGGACCCCGGTGACACCGTCGATGCATGCGTTGAAGAGCCGGGCGATGTCGGCCGGCGTGTGCGGGTCGTTGGCCGCGTAGCCCGGTGTGGCCGGCTCGTCGAGTTGGATCCATTTGCAACCAGCTGCAGCGAGCTGACGTATCTCGTGGTTCAACGCGGGGACGAACGCCTCGGCGAGGTGGGTGCGGTCGGTGTAGTAGTCGACCGGGCGGATGAAGGTGGTCAGCGCGAACGGGCCGGGTAGCGGAACCTTGATGGGCGTCGTCGTGCGCGTCGACGCATAGGTGAACTCCTCGACCGCACCCATCCCGTTCGGCACGCCCACGGGACCAATGGTCTCTTGCACGTTGCGCATGTCGAGCGACATCGGTCCCATCTTTCGGGGAGCACCGCCATCGCGCAGGCCGGTCATGCGCGACGCGAACGCCCACACGAAGCTGGCCCTGCGCATCTCGCCATCGCTGATCACGTCGAGACCCGCCTGCTCTTGATCGAGAATTGCCCGATCCACGGCGTCGTCGAACGTCTCGTCGATGTCGACGGGCCCGAAACGGCCGGCTTCCATCAGTTCCTTGGCGGCGTAGAACCATGACGGGTGCGCGTAGCTGCCGACCACGGTCGTCGGAAGGATGGGCAGACCATGGGGCATGTGTTGGAACGTAGCCGTCGCGTCGCCGATCGAGCGACCGCAGTTGATATTCGTGATGATGCGCCGGGCAGACTGCACCGATGCACCCGATCTCACGTCGAACGTTCCTGGCTGCTGGTGCCGCAGCCATGGTCGGCGGCTGCTCCGGTACGTCAGATCAGGGTGCCTCTTCACAGAGCCCGGCGACGTCCAGCACATCCGAGGCTGCAACTACGCCAGAACCGACGACGACATCGAGCACTACGACGACCACCACGCTTCTCCCGATCGAGCTGTCGTCCGATCCGTTCACCCTTGGTGTCGCGTCTGGCGATCCCGATGCGGTCAGTGTCGTGTTGTGGACGCGCCTGGCGCCGGATCCGCTCAATGGCGGCGGCATGCCCGACGACGACATCGACGTGACGTGGGAGATCAGCGACACTGTCGATTTCGGCACCATCGTCGCGAGCGGGGTGGACACCGCCACCGCAGCGCATTCGCACACTGTCCACGCCGTCGTGCCCATGGGTCAGGGCACCTCGTTCTACCGCTTCAGGGTCGGTCAGTACGCCAGCCCGGTGGGCAGGACCAGCAGTGCCGCCTCCGGCGTCGGCGGTGGCCAGGCGCTGTTTGCCGTTGCCAACTGCCAGAACTACGCCAACGGCCAGTACGCCGCCCACCGCGACCTCGCCGGGCACGAGCCCGACTTCGTCGTCTTCCTCGGGGATTACATCTACGAGGATCCGGGACTTCCGGGCGACGACCCGAGCGGACGAGTTCATCTGGGACCGGAGCCGACCACGCTCGACGACTACCGCAACCGGTACGCGCGATACAAAACCGACGTGCACCTCCAAGGAGCGCACGCGGTGTGCCCGTGGTTCGTCATCTGGGACGACCATGAGGTGGAGAACAACTACGCCGGTGCTACTCCGCAAGCTGCCGCCGACGCGCCGAATTTTCTCGACCGCCGATTCGCCGCCTACCAAGCCTGGTGGGAGCACCAACCCGTACGGCTCGACCCGCCGATCGCCGCCGATCAGGAGTACCGCATCTATCGCGAGATGCGCTGGGGCAAGCTGATCGACCTGACCTTGCTCGACGGTCGCCAGTACCGCACGGATCAGGCCTGCGGCGACGTGTCGCTGAGCCTCGCGGCTCCGTGTGCCGAGGTCCTCGACCCGGCACGCACGATGCTGGGCGAAGAGCAGGAGACTTGGCTGTACGACACCTTGGGTGGCTCGACGGCGACTTGGAACGTGATCGGCAACCAGGTGATCCTGGCTGATGCAACCTTGAACGGTGCGGTGCTCAACTACGACCAGTGGGATGGCTATCCGTTGCAACGCGAGCGAATCCTGCAACACCTTGCCGACACCGACGTGCCCAACGTGATCGTGCTCACAGGAGACATCCACCTCGCCGCGATCGCTCAGCTGCGCGCAGGGGACCGCGCCGTGGGCAGGCCGGTCGGCGCCGAGTTCATCACGACATCGATCAGTTCTGCCGGGCTGATCAGCGATCAGTTCACCGACGTGTTGAAGGCATACCCCCATCTGGTCGACGCCGAGCTCACCCATCGCGGATATGCGCTGCACACCGTGACGCCCGATCGCTGGACCGCCGAATATCGGATGGTCGCTGACGTGTCGCGTGCCGACAGCGAGGTCACGACACTCGGTACGTATGTGGTCGAGGCCGGCACGAACATCGTCTCCAAGGCAAGTTGAGGAGCTCGCCAGGAGCCTCGCTCGACTCTTCGCTGTTCTGGGCAGCCCCAGAATCGCACGTAGCGTTCTGGGCGCGCCCAGTTCAACGAGGCTCGAAGTCAATGTCAGCTCATAGAGAGCGACTCTCGATCGTGCTTGCGTTGCCGCGCCGGTCCGGGCACTATGCGCTCGTGGACAACAAGGTCGAGCGTTTGGTGACTGTGGTGTTGACCGTGTCGGATCTGGATCGGGCTGTCCGCCTCTTCGTTGATGGCTTCGGCCTCGATCTCCACCTTGGCGATCACGAAGGCGATGATTTGTGGACCAGCGGCCGTCACGCCGCTACGAGTTGGACCGATGGCGCATTCATGCACTTCGCGCTCTATGAGACAAAGGATGGAGCTACGACGACGAAAGGCGCGCAGGTCGCGTTCCGTGTGTCCGATCTCGCGGCGGCGCACCGGCGCGCGGTGACTGCGGGCGCTGAGGTGCTGCACGGTCCGAAAGCGCAACCGTGGGGACAGTCGGCCCGCTACCTCGACCAGGACGGCAACGTGGTCGAACTCACGCAAAACGACTGACGCACCGCTGCCCGATCTCGCCAGTTGACCGAGTGCATGCGCCCAGCGCGAGGTAGGTCTAGTGGCCGTCGAGTGTGGTGAGGCCTTCCAAGCGCTGACGACCCAGCGCTGCTTCGTCGAGCCCCCGCCGTGACCACGCGTCGGGGAGGCCGTCGTTGCGGACGAGGGAGGCGCCGGCCTGGGCGAGTGCGGGGGAGATCTGGATTCCGTACCCGCCTTGCCCGACGAACCAGAAGAACCCATCGACGCGGTCATCGAATCCGGCGACAGGCGAGCGATCAGCGACGAAGTTGCGCAAGCCGGCCCACGAGGACCGGACGTGGCGGATGTCGAGCGTCGTGGCCGCGTTGATCACATCGATCGCCTTGGCGATGTCGACCTCTTCCGGCCTGGCATCACATGGTTCCGACGGAACCTCGTCGGCCGGCGAGCACAGGATCTGCGGTCCTTCCGGCTTGAGGTAGAACGTGCCGTTGACGTCGGCCACCAAGGGGACGGTCTGTGTATCGATGGCGGCGGCCGGGGCGATCGTGAACACGGTTCGCCGCAGCGGATGGATTCCGACGGGACGAGCGCCGGCGAGATCGGCCACGAGGTCGCACCACGAGCCCGCCGCGTTGACGACGACCGCCGCCTCGTACTGATCGCCGGAGCGGTCGGTCACCCGCCACACATCGCCGATTCGTTCCATTGCGGCCACTCCAGCCGAGGTATGAACGTCTCCGCCACGTGCGCGCAGTCCGCCTGCGTACCCACCGTGAAGTGCGGCTACGTCGATCTCGCTGGCTCCCGGTTCCAACAGCCCGGCAGCGACCCAGTCCGGCCCGATCACCTTGGTTGCATCGACCGCTTCGTCGGCACTGAGCACGCGCATGTCGGGAACCAGCTCGACGACGGAGTCGTACATGGCGTTGAGATCATCGACATTGCCGTGCGGCGCGACCCAGATGAGCGGCAGCGGTTTGAGCAGGGGTCGGCCGAACCCTTCTGGCGGATCCTCCATGAAGGATCGGCTGGCCGTGGTGAGCAACCGGATCGTGCGCCCGCCATAGCTCTCGAGGAACGTGGCGACAGATCGACCGGTCGTGTGATAGGCGAGGGTCGCCTCCATCTCGAGCAGGCCGACCGATCGATCGGTGGCCAGTTCATATCCGATCGAGACCCCGGCGATGCCCCCGCCGATCACCAGAACGTCGTACGACCTCATCACCGCAGCTTGCCACTCGATCGCCAACTACATCGTCTCCGACCAGCACCTCCGGGGCAGTGGCCAGATCAACCGGTAAGCTGTGCGCCTCAAGATCTCCTCGCTTCGGCGGAGCCGTACCGGTTCGGGACTGTGAGGGGAAGTCGGGATCACGTCGATGTCAGTCGATCGCCAGTCAGAAGATCAGCAGCAGGATGACAGGCAGATGGTGCTGCTCCTCGGCGTTGTGCTCAGTGGAGACGACTCGGGAGCGCCCGTCGACAACTCGATCATTGCCTCACGCCTAGGTTGGGAGCTCGAAACCGTTGCGGCATTGCTGAACAAGGCGAAGGAGCGATCGTTGGTCTGGGGCCAGCGCAGTGGCGACAAGCCGGCACCCTGGTTCAAGGAGCTGGAGATCACCGTGCAGGGGCGACGGCTCCTGCGCTCGAACTCAGCCAAGAGCAGCAAGAAGTAGACAGCAAGCAGTAGAGGGTCAGTCCTCACACCGGAGCCTCGACCCGCCGCCATGGCGAATGCATCGGTTGTTGGTGGTCCCACAGGTCGGCCAGCAGATCGCTGCGCAGCGATGACATGGAGCGATCGTCCCAACGGTTGACCTGCTGCAGCGGATCGTCGACGAGGTCGTAGAGCTCGCCCTCCGTCCCGTCATGGCCGAACCCTGGCTGGTAGCTGCTGCACACCCATCCGGGTCGCATGATGGTGCGCAGGTGCACATCGACACCGAACAGTTCGCTGTCCCACTCGGTCAGAACTCGCTCGAACCCGCGCCTGTCGGCATCGGCGTCATCTGTCGGCAGCGCTGAGCCCTCCATCCACTCGGGCGCGGTGATGCCTGCGATCTTGCAAAAGGTCGGAGCGAGATCCACCAGTCCAACCGGACGAGCCACCGTCGTCGCAGTCGTCGTGGCCGAAGGTGCCGGCCTCCAGATCAACGGGATGCGCATCAGACCGTCGACGTGGTATGGACCCTTGAACAGCAAGCCGAAGTCGCCCTGCAGCTCACCATGGTCGGTGGTGAAAATCACGTCGACATCGTCGGTCCAACCTCGCGCCGCAACGGCTGTCATCACCCGGCCGACAGCCTCGTCGATCAACTCGCACTCCACGGCGTTTCGAGCATTGACCTCGCGAACCTGATCAGCTGTCAGCGTCGCCGGAACCCAACTTGCGGGTGCCTCGTAGTTGGAGACCAGACGCCCGTCGTACCACGCCCGCCAGTGTCGGGGCTTGGCGTCGAGGACGGCCTCGCGCCGGCCCGCATCCTCGATGTATCCCGCCGGAAGCGGCAGGTCGCGCCAATGAACCCTTCCGAGCTCCGACGCGGGCGGATCCCAGGGATGATGGGGATCCGGAAAGCTCATCCAGGCGAACCAATCGTCCTCTGCATCGAGCGAATCGAGCCAGGAGATCGTGCGATCGGCAACCCAGTCGGTGTGGTACCACCCGCGTGGCACGGGATTGTCGTGCACCTGTGGTGCGCCGGTGTCGCCACCACCCACGGCGCTGACCTCCAGGCTCGTGTCGAGCACCGGGAAGAACATCGAGACGGCCTCTGGGTGGTTGGCCGCCAACCAACGCGCATAGTGAAGCGGCCCGAGTGCCCCGTGCGTCGCCGACTCGAAGTGCTCGAACCCGCGGTGAAGCCCTGTCATGCCCTCGCGAGCGAACCTGTTCTCGCTGAAACGGGCGAACGGATCAAGGAACGGTTCGAAATGCGGCTTGCCGATCAATGCCGTGCGATATCCGTTGTCGTGCAGGACGGTTGCGACCGAAGGAGCATCGACCGGGAGGGCCACACCGTTCATCCACACACCGTGAGTACTCGGGTACTGGCCGGTGATGATCGTCGAACGCGACGGCATGCACACGACCGACTGAGGATGAGCGCGCTCGTAGCGGTAGCCCTGCGCAGCCAAGCCGTCGATCACCGGCGTGCGGGCGACGGTGCCACCATTGCAGCGAAGCGTGTCGTACCGCTGCTGGTCACTGGTGATGAACAGGATCTTGCGACCCATCAGCCGGCACCGACGTCGGATTCCATCAAACGCTGCAGCTCGTTGAGCGCACCCGCCGTTGCAGCCCCGATCGTCAAGGCCATCGTGCGCGGGTCGGCATCGGTGGAGTACACGACCACGCAGGTGTCGTCGCCGAGGTCGATCACATCGATTCCCCCGCGGTGGAACGCGAACATTGGCGCTGTGACCCTGTACTGGAATCGGCGCAGGGTGTCGTCCTTGATGAGGATCTCTTCCGGCATCGGCAAGCCCGAGTCGAGGACGATGACCCGCGCGGTGCCGTTGACCTCGCAGGATGTGACGCCGGGAAACCATTCGTGGAGACGCGTTGGATCGCCTGCCAACTGCCAAACGGTCTCGGCCGGTTTGTTGATTCGAATGTGATAGCGAGCCGAGCCGAGTGTCATCGCCCTCGACCGTAGCTGGTTCCAATTGAGACTGGCAGTTGGTCAGCAGCTCCTATCCTGAACCGATGCGCCCAACCATGTCGCTCAACGACGACATCCGCCTGCTCGGGCGCACGCTCGGCGATGTGATCGCCGACCAGGCGGGCCCGGCAACGCTCGATCTGGTCGAGGCCATCCGTCGAGCGGCAGTAGGCGACGCCGACCCCGCACATCTCATCGACCTGCTCGATCCGCTCCCGATTGCCGATGCCCTCCACGTCATTCGCGCGTTCAGCTACTTCGCGATGTTGGCCAACATCGCCGAAGACACCGATCACGCCCGTCGCCGTCGCGCCCTTGTGCAGAGCGGCGCAGCGCCGCCGGCAGGGACCTTGGCGGGAACTGTTCAACTGATCCACGAGGCGGGCGTCGACGCCGATGAAGTCCACAGGGCTGTCGCAGCGAGCGATGTGGTGCCCGTTCTCACCGCTCATCCCACCGAAATTCGCCGGCGCACGATCCAGTCGATCCAGACCGCAGTGGCCTCGTTGATGGAACAACGTGATCGGGTGGAGATGAACCACGTCGAAGAGGCGGAGTGGAGCGACGAGTTGTGGCGCCAGATCGTGACACTCTGGCAGACCGCGATGTTGCGCCTCACCAAGTTGCGTCTGCGCGACGAGGTCAACGATGCCATGCGCTACTTCGAGCTCTCCTTGCTGTCACAAGCGCCGATCCTCAACGCCGCAGTCGACTCGGCATTCGGCAAGCGCCCCGATCGCGAGCGGCCGATGCTGCGCATCGGTTCGTGGATCGGCGGTGACCGCGATGGGAACCCATTCGTCACCGCCGACGTGCTCGCCGACACCTTTCAGCAGCAAGCGTCAATGGCGCTGGGTAACCACCTGAATCAGTTGTGGCGGTTGGCGGAGGATCTGTCGATGTCATCCCGACTGGTCGTTGTCAGCCCCGGGGTTCAGCAGCTCGCCGACGCCGCGGCCGACACATCGCCCTACCGGCTCGATGAGCCGTATCGCCAAGCGCTGCGCGGAATGCACGCTCGGCTAGCGTCCACCGCTCAGCACCTCATCGGCCACGTACCTGGCGTTCCTCCAATCGGTGAGCGCCAGCGCTACGAGACCCCGTCGCAGCTGCTGGCCGACCTGGACGTCATCGACAATGCGCTGCACGGCCATGGGGCGCACGCCGTTGCAAACGGCCGCCTGACGGCACTGCGTGGCGCAGTGCAGACATTCGGCTTTCATCTCGCGACGGTCGACCTGCGACAGAACTCGGCGGTGCACGAGCAGGTGGTCGGCGAGTTGTTGCGCGTTTCGGCGGTGTGTGCCGACTATTCCGCGCTCGGCGAGGCGAAGCGTGTCGAGATTCTGTCGACCGAGCTCGGCTCGGCTCGACCACTGCTCGGCATCGGTTCGATCGTCAGTGACGTGGTCGAGACCGAGCTGTCGATCCTGCGCGAGGCGGCCAACATCTTGCGCACCTTCGGTCCCAATGCCATCGAGAACTACATCATCTCCAAGTGCGAATCGGTGTCCGATGTGCTGGAAGTCGCTGTGCTCTTTCGCGAGGTGGGTTTGCTGCGGTGCAACGATGCGTCTCCCGCACCGAACGACCTCGCGATCGGAATCGTGCCGTTGTTCGAGACCATCGGTGACCTGCAGGGGGCGTCCGACGTCGTCGAGGACTTGTGGTCACGACCGAGATACAGCGAATGGCTCGACAACCGCGGCCGGCTCCAAGAGGTGATGCTCGGATACTCCGATAGCAACAAGGACGGTGGCTACCTCGCGTCCAACTGGGCGCTGTACCGCTGTCAGGAAAGCCTTGTGGAAGTTGCCCAGCGCCACGCCGTGAAGCTTCGCCTGTTCCACGGCAGAGGTGGCACCGTTGGCCGAGGCGGCGGGTCCAGCTATCACGCGATCATGGCGCAACCGGCCGGCAGTGTGCAGGTTGGTCTGCGGATGACCGAGCAGGGTGAGATGATCTCGGCAAAGTTTGCCGACCCCGAGCGCGCCAGGCAGAACCTCGAGGCGCTCGTCGCTGCCGCAGTCGAATCCACCGTTCTGCATCGATGGAACACTGACCGCGTCGATCCGAAGTTCGTGCGCATCGCCGAAGAGCTGTCCGTTGCATCGCAGTGCGAGTATCGGCGACTGGTCTATGAGACTCCCGGGTTCGAAGAATGGTTCCGGGCGATCACACCGATCGACGAGTTGTCGACCATGAACATCGGCTCGCGGCCCGCATCCCGAACCAACTCCGGTCGCGTCGAGGATCTGCGGGCCATACCCTGGGTCTTCAGCTGGAGCCAGTGCCGGCTGATGCTTCCGGGTTGGTTCGGGGTTGGTTCAGCCGTTGCGGCCCGCGTCGGCGACGACGAGGACAGGCTTGCCGAGCTGCAGGAGATGCACGAGCAATGGCCGTGGTTCCGCACGGTCATCTCCAACATGGCTCAGGTGTTGGCAAAGACCGATCTGGCGATCGCGGCTCGTTATCAGACGTTGGCCGCGGATGTCGAGGGTGCCGCGAAGTTCTTCGAGATCGTCACCGAAGAACATGCCAAAGCGGTGTGGACCGCGAAGGCCGTATCGGGTCGCGAGGACCTCCTGTACGACAACCCAGCTCTGGCCCGCGGCGTGCGCTATCGCATCCCCTACATCGCCCCGCTCAACCACATGCAGGTCGCGCTGCTGCGCCGTTGGCGCGGCGGTGATCAGAGCGAGCTGGTGCAACGCGGCGTCCATCTGGCGATCAACGGTGTTGCGACCGGATTGCGCAACAGCGGCTGAAGGTTCAGTCAGCGCACGTCATCCCTTGGCCATCCATCCATGCGACCGCCCCTCGCGCTGCTGCTACGGCGGTGCTGAACGATGCCTGCAACAAGTAGCCACCGGTGGGTGCTTCCCAGTCGAGCATCTCGCCGGCGAGGAAGGTGCCCGGCAGCCGACGGAGCATGAATGACTCGTCCATCTCGGCGAGGGCGACACCGCCGGCACTCGAGATGGCCCGGGCCAGCGGCGCAATCGAGTCGACGACCAGTGGCAGGGTCTTCACCAGAAGCGCGAGTTCGTTCGGCTCCGTCGGAACATTGTTGCCGACCGCCTCGCGTAGTAGCGAAGAGGCGACCGGGCTGAGGTCGATCGTGCGACGGAGGGCAGTAGCGAGAGAGTCTTTCGCACGTCGCCGTGCGAGTCGATGCGCCAGCACTTCGACCGTGAGGTCCGGGCGCAGGTCGACGTTCATGACGCAGCGACCGTCGCGGTCGAGAGCGTCACGAGCGATAGACGAAAGCGCGTAGACCGGGCCCGACTCCATCCCTCGTGAGGAGATGATTGCATCGCCGCGAGCCGATATGCCACCGATCGAGAGAGCGACGTTCTTCAGCGGAGCGCCTGCGAATCTTCCGGCGAAGTGCATCGTCCAGTCGATGTGGACAGCGCAGTTGGCTGGGCGAAGGTCGTTGACCTGTATGCCGGCCTGACGGAAGGTGCTGACCCAGCCCCCGTCGGACCCGACTCGAGGCCAGCTCGCGCCGCCGAGAGCGAGCACCGTCACGTCGCTCACCGCTTCGGTCGTCGTCCCACCCGGACCCGAGAAGCGCGATCGACGAAGGTCGAGTTGGTTCGCTTCAGTGAGGCACCACCCCAACCACCGCTGTCGGAGCTCGAACGCCACACCCATCTGCTCGAGTCGCTGGAGCCAGGCACGAAGCAGAGGAGTGCCACGAAATGACGAGGGGAAGACGCGCCCGGTGGATCCCACGAACGTGGTCTCTCCAAGTCCTTCACACCACGACCGCACGTCGTGGGGTCCGAACGCTCGGATGGGCGCGTCGAGGCTGGCTCGAGCATCCCCATAGCGCGCCAGGAGCTTCTCGACCGGCTCGTTGTGGGTGATGTTCAAACCACTTCGGCCGGCGAGCAAAAACTTCCGGCCGACAGAGGGCATGTGTTCGTATACCGTCACGCGTCCACCGGCTGAGGCCAAGACCTCCGCAGCCATCAGTCCCGCGGGTCCGCCTCCGATTACCGTCGCCGAACGAGTCACGGCCACCTTGCGAGACGGGCGAACGCTAGGGCTACGGCCAATGAAACGGTCGCCCAACTGAGAACACGCAACGCGCGCTCGAGCGGTGCGAGCAGACTCGCCAGCTCGATCTCGATGCGCGTGCCGTCGGAACGCACGATGGTCCCTTCGACGTACTCAGTCCTGCGACGCAGGGCGCGAGCCGGTGTCGATAGCTCGCGTTGGGCTCGCGACAGCAGCGTGGCGAATGTCGCGGCAGCCACCGACGCGATATCGAGGCGCTCGTGCTGCGCGTAGTAGGCCGTCAGAACCGGGAACGCACCCCACGAGACGGCGAAGATCATGTCGTTGTGGAGCCGACCGCCGAGCAACTCGAGGTTGTAGCCAACGGCGATTGCGACACCGACAGCGATGAAGGCGACCAACGGCAGCCCGACTCTGGTCACCCCGAGCGCTCCGATCCCCGCGGCGCCACCGATCCCCACCACGGCTGCGATGACCAAGGTGCGGTCGGAGATGGACGTGCGGAGGGGACGGCCGTGGAGCTCGTCGAGTGCGTGAGCGCCGATCCCGACGGCGAGTAGGAACGCGAGGAGCGTGAATGCGAGGTGGCCGGCGTTGACAGGACCGACGAGACATGCGCCGATGACAACGTACGAGATGTGCCACAAGGTGTACGGAGGATGTAGCAGCGTCCACCAGTCCCTGGCCGCGGAGGTGGACACGAACTTCGGGTCTGCGTAGAACGCCGGAGCGAGCGGCCGCAGTCGCTCGACGGTGGGATCGGGCTCGCTCATCAGCTGCGACGGCCCCACATGATCAGCCCGCCACCGAGGCTCATGGCACGGGTTCCAACCTGTTCGATGCCGGCGTCTTTCCAAGCCGCGACGGTCCAGTCGACATCGAATGTCTTGTAATGGCTGGAGATGCTCGGCCCGAGAAAGCGACCAACACGAAACCAGGCGCGGCCACCCGTCAGCCACCCGGCTATCGGTAGAAGGATCCGCGTGTAGATCCACCAGGCCCCTCGCCACCACGGCGCCCGCGGGACCGCGAACTCCAGGCTGGCGATCGGGCCCCCGGGCTTCACCACCCGAGCCAATTCGGTCAGCGTCGATGCAGGATCGGAAACGTACCGCAGAAGGTAGGTGAAGGTCAGCGCATCGAAACACGCGTCGGGAAACGGGAGCTCTTCGCCTCGGCCGAGGAGCAGGCCGACCCTGTCCTGCAGGCCGGCGGAGCCAACGGCGGCAACACCTTGGCGCAACATGGACTCACTCAGATCGAGACCGACGACGAACGCGTCGGTTCCCTCAGCGAGCGCGCGGCTGACCCGCGCCGGGCCGCAGGCCACGTCGAGGACCAGCCGGGGGCTCGGGTCGGCCGAAGAGGACCCGGTGATATGGTCGACCATCGCCGTCCGCCAGCGGCGATTCTGGCCCATAGAGAGAACCTCGGCGAGCCGGTCGTAGCGTCCGGCCAGCGGAGCAAACAGGCGGCGCGCAAACACGTTCGGTTGTGTTCTGGATCGGGTGACGTCCATCGACTCGCTCCTATCAGCGACACAGCGCACAGGACCGTGAGGTGTCATTGTCGAAAGCAGGTTACGACGTCATCGTCGTCGGGGCCGGTCCCGCTGGCAGCATCGCCGCGCTCGTCCTTGCTCGCGGAGGCGCCCGTGTCGCCCTTGTCGACAAGGCCGGACCGGGTCGCGACAAGGCATGCGGTGATCTGATCGGTCCACGTGGAGTGCGCGTGCTCGACGACCTCGGTCTGAATGTCGACGGTGCTGGAAGGGTTGGCGACATGATCGTCGCTGGTCCCACGGGGCGGACCGTGTTGTTGCCGGCACGCGCAGGAACGAGCTATCCCGGCCATGCGATCGTCGTTCCACGAGCGCGTTTCGACGCGCGCCTTCGGGTGGCGGCGCTCGACGCAGGTGCCATCGATGTCAGCGCGCGTGTCGAGTCGGTCGAACGCGGGCTCGTCGTCCTCGATCACGGTTCGCCGGTCGAGGCCGACTTCGTCATCGGCGCCGACGGAGCCGTCAGCACCACGGCGCGGTCCGCCGGGCTCGTCGACAGTGCACGGGTGTTGTGGGGTTTTGCGATGCGCGGCTACGTGCCGGTCGAAGTAACTGTGCCGGTGATCGCGCTGTGGAACGACCAGCGCCGCCGGGGCTTCCCGGGCTACGGGTGGTTGTTCCCTGGTCCGAACGGCGCCAATCTCGGTCTCGGGCTCGGTCTGGGTCACAGCAGGCACAATGCTCATCGCGCCCAACATCAACTCGGTGCGTTCTCCTCGCACCTGATGCGCATAGGACTCTTGGAGGCGACGCCCGAACCGGCTCGCCAGCTAGGCGGGTGGTTGAAGATGGGCGTGGTCGGCACCCGGCCGGCTGAGGATGGGGTCCTCCTCGTCGGAGATGCCGCTGGGCTGGTCAACCCGTTGCAGGGTGAGGGCATCTCCCAAGCTCTCGCCAGCGGTCAGGCCGCTGCCCAGGCCATCCTCGGCGAACCAGCCGTGGCCGCCGCCACGTATCGTCGGTGGATCCGGGACAGCTATGGGCGCTGGGCATCGGTCACCGCTCCCATTCACGCCGGTCTCGTACAGCACCCGCGACTCGTCGCTGGTCTTGCGACGGCGTTGACTGCGCCCGGAGTCGGTTCGCTGATTGCGTCGACGTGGGCGATCTATTGGAACGATCTGGTCGACGGGTCCGTCCAAACTCCAGCTGTCGCAGCCGCACGCACCGTGCACCGGCTCGGCGGGGTTGCCACCGCGGGGTCCCGGCTGCGCCGCTCGCTTCGGGTCGACCTCAACGGCAAGACTTGACCGATGTCCATCCTCACCGAACCAATTCACACCCTCCGCGGCGACGAGACGACGCTCGCTGCGTTCGACGGCAAGGCCATGCTTGCCGTCAATGTCGCCTCGAAATGCGGGCTGACCCCGCAGTACACCGGCCTCGAGGCGTTGCAGGAGAAGTATTCCGATCAGGGGTTCACGGTCGTCGGATTTCCGTGCAACCAGTTCGGCGGGCAAGAGCCGGGTTCGGCCGACGAGATCGAGACCTTCTGCTCTACGACGTACGGAGTGACGTTCCCGATGATGGAGAAGATCGATGTCAACGGTGAGAACCGCCACCCGATCTATGCATCATTGACCGAGGTTGCCGACACCGAAGGGCACTCCGGCGACATCCGCTGGAACTTCGAGAAGTTCCTCATCGCTCCGGACGGATCAGTCACCCGGTTCTCGCCAGTAGTCACGCCCGAAGACCCCGCGCTCGTGCAGGCCATCGAAGCCAGCCTCCCCGGCTGAAACCGCGTTCGCCAAATTGATCGTCTACTTTGCCCCTTTTGTGGGCTTCGCGGGTACCTGACGGAGCGCCGCGTGCGCGCCCTCGATGGCGCGTCGAACCACATCTTCGACGTGTTCCGCGTCGAGACCCAACGACTCGCCGATATGAACCGACCAGATCTCGCCGCGGATGTTGTTCTCGAAGTCGAGCGCGCTGCGCAGGTCGGATCGCGCGGCTTGCCGGTTCTGGCTGATCATCACGAAGGTCGAGAGGAAGATCGCTTCGAGCGAGACGATCATGGTAAGGAGACCGAAGGGAAACTTGTCGAACTCGTGATTGACGCCGTTCAGCCCGACGTTCAGCGCGATCCACAGGCCGAACCAGATCATGTGTATGTAGACGAACCGCATGGACCCCGCGATCGAGGTGATTGTGTCCGCCGTGTGATCCTGAACACGCCGCATCAGGCTGAAGAGGTCTCGTCGTAACGGCGTCGCGTAGTGCTCGGGGTTCCACAGCTGGCCGTCCTCGACGCCGTCCGAGCGATCGATGACCCTGCATGCTGCACACGTCAACAGGTAATTCGAGTTGTCTGATGTGGAATCGCTGGTGCTCATGTTGGAACAGTAGGTCGCCGCGGCGCTGTGCCCGCTCGCGTGGTCACCCCGACGTGGCAGCCGCGAACCTTCTGCGGTAGTCCTCTGCCCGACGCTGGGCATCGTCCGCTGCGACTGCATCGCCGAGGCCGCGAAGAGCGCGAGCACGTTGCGTCCACCCGTAGACGCTTGCCTCACGCACACCGAGTCGCTCGGATGCGAGGGCACGCGCCTGTTCGTATCGATCCGCTCTGAGTGCGGATTCCACCATGGTCCGTTGCAGTGCATCGCGTTGTGCATGTGAACCGCCGAAGTGCCCGAACACGCGCCGGATCGGCATCAGGTCGGTCAGCACATCGTCGTGTCGCTGCTCGACAAAGGCGAGGACCGCGCGACACGCAGGTAGGCCGATCTCGGCTGTCATTCGGGCGTTGCTGCCGGCGGCGGTCTCGAGCCAACGCTCGCGCGATCCCAGCAGATTGCGCAGATCCTCGCGACGGTCGGCCCCGGCGAAGGCCATCGCCGCATGGAGATCATTGAACGCATACCAGGGTTCAGCGTTGGCCTTCGTTGACCACGCGTCTGCCAGCGCCGCGAACCTCTCGCCCGTGTCGACGCCGTCGAGCAGCAGACGCCACAACAGACCGCTGGCATCGAGCATCTCGATGGGTACGCCGGCGGACTCGGCGTGGTGGATCTCGGCGTCGTAGATGGAGAGGGATCGCTCGGGTCGGCCGGCTTCGAGGTGGAACAGAGCCTGATGCCACCAGTTGTGCACGGTGAAGAGGTTGCCGCTTTCCCACCGCGTCCCGTCGCCTTCGAGAAACCGGATGCCCTCGTCGACGCGACCTTGCATCTCATAGGTGTGCACGACAGCGTGAATTGCCCACACGTCGTCCGGGTTGGCGGCGACAGCACCGAGACCGGCATCGAGCGCCTGGGCATAGTGACCGGCTTCTTCGAGGCCGAACGCCGCCATGCCGCGGACGAAGGCAGCGTGCTGATCGTCCTCGTCGAGCTCGCGAAGGCTGCGGATGGGACGGTCCCGAAGGTTCTGGGCGTCCCCGAGGAAGAAGTCGAGTTGGTGCCCCAACAGCAGGGCGAGCAGATCGCTGGGCCACTGGATCAGCAGATCGTCGAGGCGTGCTGCCGCGCCGTGCCAGTCGCCACGGAGCCAGGCCTCGATCGCTGTCGCGTGCGCCTGCTCACGATGGTTCATCTCGCCGCCGCACATCTGCTCCCACGACGTGCGCGCAGTCGACAGGTCGTCGGCATCCGTGCTCATCAAGTGCAGATAGGACAGCAGCGCGGAAGCCATTGGTGCTGGGTCCTCGCCCTCGGTCAGCTGCCCGGCCAGGTCGACGACATCGGGATGGAAGCGGATCAACCGGTCGATGGCTCGGTCGTACAGCTCGATCGCCTCGATGCCGCCGGTCATCGGGTTGTCGTGAACGTCGGTTCGGGTCCTCACCTATCCGACGGTACGCGCACCCGGCGGTGCCTGCAAGGGCTCTTGAGTACGGGCGTACTACGACTAAAGCGCGAGGACGGATGCCTCAGCGTCTCGTATCGGGCGTCCTGGGAGTGTGGGCATATGTTCGCAAACGATCGGACACGTTGATTTTCATGAGCAAACAACGAGAGGGAAGCGCTATGAAACTTCGATTCACGTCCCGTACAGGTGTCATGGCTGCAGTCTTGGCGTTGGTGCTTGCCCCGATGCTGGCGTCGCCGTTCGCCGGCACCGTTGAGGCGGCCAAGTCAAGCGGCTGCGAGGGGGGCGGGTACAGGCTCGTGAATCTCTCGACGAACGCTGTTGTCACCTCAGGCGATGTCACGACGACGGTCTCTGCAGCCAGCTTCGCAGGCAACCCCAGGTTTGGCGTTCGCGGGCTCTACACCGAGTTCGATGTCGGACTCGCCGACTTCGCCGTCTTCGACTTCGCCTTCACCGGCGCACCGAATCCCTTGGACATGACAGGTGGGATGCGCACGCCTGTGTGGGCAAGCAAGCTGCCTGACCACCGCTTGCTCACGTTGACGAGTGGCATAAGTGTCGAGTCCGTGGCCGAAGACCTTGTGATCACCCGAACGGGTCCGGGCTTGACGATGAAGATCCAGACGAAGGATTGCGCCGCTGGCGGGATCTTCCAGATGGAAGTGCAGCGCGACGATGGAACGCGCACTCGCATCGTTCACACGCTGGTGGAGAACAACGGTGCACTGACTCCCTTCTACTTCGACAACCCGAACTTCCGGGCTCGAGTCGGTCAGTTCCTCGGATCTGGTTGCACCAGCGTCACCACGGGCCCGCCTGGCCAGTTCTGCGTGAAGGTCACGACACGCGTGAACATCGCCAACGACTTCTCCAGCAATTTCGTCCTGCGTGACAGTTCGCAGGTCGCGACGCGGATCACGCAGGCAGACTGCAACACGGCGACGCCCGTGGCCCCCCGTGTCCAGCACTGCGGGACCGTTTCGGTTTGGGACGTGGCCAGCGGCGGCCGGTTGGGGTTCGTCACGGGACAGGACGCCACCGAGGTCGCCAACCCGCCGACGGTGTGCACCCAGAACTGTCAGGCGCAGAACCAGGTCAAGGGACGTCTGGCGAACCTCGGCTTCCCGTTCCCGGTCCCGGCAGGCAGCCGGCTCACACCTGCCAGGTCGTCGCTTCCACTTCCAGCGCTCACGGCACCGTGATCTGGCGAGCGAATCGGTTGCGGGTTAGCCGAACCGGCCGGTGACGTACGCCTCGGTGCGCTTGTCGGAGGGGTTGGAGAACATCTTCGAGGTTCTGCCGAACTCCACAAGCACACCGGTGCGACGGTCGCCGGTCTCCGACACTTCGGTGGTGAAGAATGCCACCCTGTCGCTGATTCGGGCAGCTTGTTGCATGTTGTGCGTGACGATGACGATCGTGTAGCGCGATTTGATCTCGTGCATCAGGTCCTCGATCCGTGCCGTGGCGATCGGGTCGAGGGCTGAACACGGCTCGTCCATCAAGATCACATCGGGTTGTACGGCCAATGCTCTGGCAATGCACAGCCGCTGTTGCTGCCCGCCCGAGAGCCCCAGGCCGGATGCCTTCAGCCGATCCTTGACTTCGTCCCACAGCGCAGCGCTGCGCAACGACTCTTCGACGACATCGTCGAGCTCACTCTTCTTGCGCATCCCGGCGATCCGAGGTCCGTAGGCGACGTTGGCGTAGATGCTCTTCGGAAACGGGTTTGGCTTCTGGAACACCATTCCGATGTGACGGCGCACCTGAGTTGCCGACACGTTCGGCCCGTACAGGTCGACACCGTGGTATTTGACCGAACCTTCGACACGGGCACCGGGAATCGTGTCGTTCATTCGGTTGAAGCAGCGAAGGACCGAGCTCTTGCCACATCCGGATGGGCCGATCAACGCGGTGATCTCGTGGGTCCTGATCTTGAACGTGGCATCGCGGACAGCCTTGAACGTGCCGTAGTACACGGCGAGGTCGTCGGCATCGAACACCGCAGGCGACGTCGCTGGCTCCTCGACCGTGGCGTTGGTGGAGGTCTCGCTGGTCTCGGTCATCACTTGCTCTCTCTCCTCGGAGGGCTCGAGCTGGTTCTGGGCGATCTGTTCGGTCATAGTTCTACTTCGTCCTGGCCAAGCGTGCGGAGAGCAATCGTGCTGCCACCGTGAAGATGAACGCCAGAGCGATGAGCGTCAGCGCCGCTCCCCAGGCCCGTTGCTGGGCTGTGACGAAGCTCTCCTTCGCGTTTCCATAGATCTGCATCGACAGCGACGTGTTCGTTCCGTTGAAAACGTTCCAGTTGGTCGCCTTGGCCGCGCCGATGGTGAAGATCAACGGTGCAGTCTCGCCGGCGGCGCGGGCGATCGCCAAGAGGCAT
>JANPGV010000345.1:0-2060 GCA_031424145.1 Ilumatobacteraceae bacterium | reverse complement strand
CACAGGATCAAACGCCATTCGACTATCCCCCTTGTATCGAGGCGCCCCCCGGATATGCGACGCCAAGTCTCGCGACTATAACTCTGTTGGCGCAGTCCGATATCAAACTTCCTGTGAACGCTCTGTGCGAAGGGTCTCTGTGTTCCCGTCGACGCCCAGTACCTGGCCTGATATGAACCGTGCGGCAGGCGAGGAAAGGAACGCGACGGCCTCGGCGACGTCGGTGGCGTTGACGAACGAGCCCATGGACACCTGATTCTCGTACGCCGACCTCAACGCGGCCGCGCTGACGCCGAGCACAACCGACTCACGTTCGATGACACCGTCCATGCGCGACCCCCCGACGGATCCGGGACATATCGCGTTGACTCGGATCCCCGCGCCGCCCAGCTCCATCGCCCAGGTCTTGGTCAACCCGACGACAGCCCATTTCGCCGCGGCATAGGGCGAACGAAGTGGGTATCCGAAGATCCCAGCGGTCGACGAGATGTTGACGATCGAGCCGGGGCGTTCCCTCAACATCGGTACTGCCTTGCGGGTGCACCGAAACATGGAGCCGAGGTTGATGCGCACACAATCGTCGAAGGCATCGGGGTCCATGTCCTCGACCGGGGCTGTCGGTCCTGCGACTCCGACGTTGTTGACCAGCACGTCGAGACCGCCCATGCGGCGGGAGACTTCGCTGAACAGTTCGTCCACCGCAACGGTGTCGGCCACATCGGCTACTACGTCGGGGGACGTGGTCGGATCGCGATCGGCGATCAACACGTTTGCGCCACCCTGCTTCAGACGCGCTGCGATCGCTGCGCCGATGCCCGATCCGCCACCGGTCACCAACGCGCGTAAGCCGTCAAGTTCGTGCATGGCCAGCGCGTTCATTGCCCCCCCAATTCTTCAGGCTAAAGTTAATTGACCGCTCGTTCAGACAACAAGCGAAAGACTGGGGCAGCCATGAACTGGGAAGTTTTCATCACCTGCGCGATCACCGGATCCGGTGAGACGGTTGGCAAGAGCCCGCACGTACCCGTCACACCGGAACAGATCGCCACCTCGGCGATCGACGCCGCCCGCGCCGGCGCAGCAGTCGTGCACATCCATGTGCGGGACCCACAGACTGGCAAAGGTGCCAGGGCGACCGAGCTCTACGCCGAAGCGGTCGAGCGGGTGCGCGCGTCGGGGGTCGATGTGGTCGTCAACCTCACCGCAGGCATGGGTGGCGACCTGGTGCTGGGCGGCGACGAGCAGGTGCTGCCCCTGAACCCCGACGGCACCGACATGGCGGGCGCAACAGAGCGGCTCGACCATGTCCGCACGCTGCTCCCCGAGATCTGCACCCTCGACTGCGGCACGATGAACTTCGCCTCTGGCGGCGACTACGTCATGGTCAACACTCCCGGCGTCCTTCGCTCGATGGCCCGTCAGGTCCAAGAGCTCGGTGTCCGCCCGGAGTTGGAGGTGTTCGACACGGGGCACCTCGTGCAAGTCAAAGAGCTGATCCGTGACGGCCTGCTCGACAACCCCGTGATGATCCAGCTGTGCATGGGCATCGCCTATGGCGCGCCCGACGACCCGAACACGTTCATGGCGATGGTCAACAACCTGCCCCATGAGTGCGTCTTCTCCGCGTTCTCGATCGGCCGGATGCAGATCCCGTTCGTGGCCATGGCGGCACTCGCCGGCGGCAACGTTCGTGTCGGACTCGAGGACAATCTCTACCTCGGTCCGGGCCACAAGGCCACCAACGCCGAGCTGGTAACGCGCGCCAAGCAGTTGCTGGAGAGCATGAACGTGCGGATTCTCGGTCCTCAGGAAGTGCGTGACAAGCTGAAGCTCATCAAGCACACCTGATCATTCAACGGGGGTACGGCTATGGGTGAACAAGTGGTGCAGCACGGCTTGGAAGGTGTCATCGCCTTCGAGACCCAGATCGCCGAACCGGATCGCGAAGGCGGCGCGCTGCGCTACCGCGGCGTCGACATCGAGGAGCTCGTCGGTCACTACGACTACGGCCGGGTGTGGGGACTGTTGGTGGACGGATCGTTCGATCCGGGCCTTCCTCC
>JANPGV010000344.1:0-5301 GCA_031424145.1 Ilumatobacteraceae bacterium | reverse complement strand
CCCGAGCCGCGGTAGACGTCGAACAGGGCGAGGTCGACCAACAACGAACCGGCGGCCTGCTTGATGGCCTTCTCCACCTTCTCCGCTGTGACCGAGTCGGGTGTTGCAAACGCGAGGTCGAGGTCGCTGGACGGGAATCGGCTGGTCGGCTTCCACATCGGCACCTTGGTCTCGTTCGCCAGCAACACCGACAGGTTGAGCTCCAGCACCGCCACGCGTTCCTCGACTCCGTACGCGTCGAGAACGTCGGGATGGACCTCGCCCACCGCGCCGATCGCATCACGTCCGAGCGAAAGCGTCGCCGAACGGGTCGGGTGCAAGCCTGGCGGTGGCTTCGACTGGTCGACGCGTGCACCGAAGCCCATGGCCGCGGCGACTTCGCGCCACACCTCCATCGCCCCCGTGGCGACGCGACCAGCGAGCACGACCGCGAGCTCCTCGAACTCGTCGGGCAACTCACCCTCGCCCGGCGGATAGGCGTGACCGATCTCGAACAGGCTGACCCCGGGCCGGCGATGTGATTCGTTGAACGCCACAGCCTTCAACAACCCCGGTCGAAGCGTGGTGCGAAGCACGCTCTCTTCGGCTACCAGGGAGTTGACGATCCGCACCGAAGGACCACCGAGGCCGGCGCGGACAAGGTCGTCGTCGGCCAGGAACGGGTTCGGCATCGCCTCATTGATCCCGAGACCCAGCAAGACCTCGCGCAAGCGCCGGCGCCGGACCTGAATGGGCGACAGACGACCATGCATGGCCGACTTCGGCACCGTCTTGCCGACCTTGCTGTACCCGTACTGGCGGGCAACCTCCTCGATGATGTCGACCTCTGCCGTGCAGTCCGGCCGCCACGACGGAACGCTGACACTCAACAAATCGGTTCCCTCCGAGGCAAAGCCGAGACCGTCGATCAATCCGCTGATCTGCTCGCTCGACAGCGAGGTGCCGAGGAGTGCGTTGACTTTGGCGACGCGCACGTCGATCACCGGTGGCTCCGGCAGGTCCTGCGAGCGTGCATCGACCATCCCGTCATGCACGACAAGGTCGTGACACGTCAGCCTCAGCAGCTCGACGAACCTGGCGACCGCCAATGGCATCCCATACGGATCGACACCCCGATCGAACCGAAACGAGGCCTCGCTGCGCAGCCCGAGACGGCTCGCGCTCTTGGCGAGGCCGATCGGCTCGAACCAGGCGATCTCCAGTGCGATCGTCGAGGTCGTGTCGCTGACTTCGCTGTCGAGCCCACCCATGATCCCACCGACGCCGATCGGTTTGTCGGTTGCGTCGCAGATCAACAGATCGTCGATGGTGAGCGTTCGTTCGATTCCGTCGAGCGTCACGAGCGTTTCACCTTCAACGGCACGACGCACGCGGAAGCCGCCGCTACCCAACGCGTCGAGGTCGTAGGCGTGGTTCGGCTGATTGAGCTCGAGCATGACGTAGTTGCTGACGTCGACGACGTTGTTGATGGAGCGCATGCCTCCCGCAGCGAGGCGATGAGCCATCCAGTCGGGCGACGGACCAACGGTGATCCCGCTGATCACGGTGCTTGTGAACCGTGCGCACCGATCGCCATCGACCAGCTCGACCGTTGCCTGTCGTGTAGGGACGCCGTCGGTTGGCGTGACCATGGCGGTCGGAGGTGTCAGCGGGAGGCCGAGGCGAGCGGCCACCTGACGCGCCACGCCGAGATACCCGAAGCAGTCGGGCAGGTTACGCGTCACGTCGAGGTCGTAGACGGTCTCCGGAGAGAGACCCAGGGCGACGCCGTAGGGCTTACCGAGCGGGGTGCCCGGAGGCAGGATGACGATGCCGGAATGATCGTCACCAAGTCCCAACTCGCTGGCCGAGCACAACATGCCATCGCTCTGGATGCCCAGGATCGGCTTCGGTTCAATCACCCGTCCGTCGGGCATCGCCGTACCCGGCGTGGCCAGCGGCACGATGTCGCCGGCACTCATGTTGAACGCGCCACACCACACATGCCGCTCGCGGCCGTCGCCGGCTTCCACGTACACGCGGTGAACCTTGGCCGCGTCGGGATGCCGCTCGGTTCGCACGACGCGTGCGGTGATGACACCTTCCACGGTGCCGCCCACCCGAATAATCTCTTCGACTGCCATGCCGAGGTCGGTCATGGTGTCGGCGATCTGGTCGATGTCGTCTCCGATCGGGATCAGTTCCTTGAGCCATGAATGCACGATCTTCATCAGTGACCCACCCTCAGAACTGCTCGACGAAACGAAGGTCGTTGATGTACATCTCGCGCATGTCGCCGATCGCATGACGCTCTTTGGCCATGCGATCGATCCCGAAGCCGAACGCGAAGCCGCTCCACTCTTCCGGATCGAGCCCGCCGGCACGAAGCACGTTGGGGTGCACCATGCCGCAGCCTCCCAGCTCCAGCCACTGACCCGAGGGAGTCTGGATGTCGAACTCGGCCGACGGTTCGGTGAAGGGGAAGTAGCTCGGCCGAAGGCGCGAACCGAAATCTGCGCCGAAGAACGCCTTCGTGAACGCTTCGATCGTGCCCGCCAGGTCGGCAAGAGTGATGCCGCGGTCGATCACAAGGCCCTCGAGTTGGTGGAAGACAGCGAGGTGCGTCGCGTCGGTCGTCTCGTTGCGGAACACGCGACCGGGCATGATCATGTAGATCGGTGGTGGCAGGGTCTGCATGACGCGGATCTGCACAGGCGATGTGTGCGTGCGCAAGACCGTGGACCCGGGCTCGCCATGTTCGACGTAGAAGGTGTCGTGCATGCTGCGCGCCGGATGATCGGGCGGAAGGTTGAGAGCCTCGAAGTTGTACCAGTCGGTTTCGACGTCGGGGCCCTCCGCCACCTGAAATCCGAGGCCGATGAACACGTCCTCCAATCGCTCCCACGCTTGCGTCACGACATGGGCGTGGCCTCGACGCGGCCTGGACGAGACCTCAGTCAGGTCCAGCTGCTCGGCAGCGAGTTGGACCGCCCGCTCGGCGGCTGCGAGCTCGCTCCTGCGACGATTGAGCCTCTCGACCACAGCGGCCGTCGCTTCGTTGACCGACTGTCCGGCGGCGCGCTTC
This sequence comes from Ilumatobacteraceae bacterium, assembly GCA_031424145.1. Classification (GTDB taxonomy): domain Bacteria; phylum Actinomycetota; class Acidimicrobiia; order Acidimicrobiales; family Ilumatobacteraceae; genus JAENVT01. The sequence goes on along the minus strand of JANPGV010000344.1, from coordinate 2,237 downwards.
TCGTCGACCGAGGCCAGACCACCGAGGCTCGTCTTGAACGTCGCGAAGGGACCGCGCTTGCCCAGCAGCTCCACCTCGAGCGCGCGCACATCCTCTGCCGTCCCAGCCGCGTCGACCCGCGCCAACGCCTCATCCCCCGCCCGCTTCACCTCTTCGATCATCTCTCGAATCTCCTCACATCATCACACGACATTTGGGCACCAAAACCCCCGAGCGATGAGGCGGCGAGACGTCAGCGAGTCAGCGCGCAACCCCGAGCAACGCCCGGGGGCACCGAAATCGCCGATCGACCATCGGCTCATCTTAGACAGTGCTTCGCTGACGAGCCACTTCGAATAGCAACACCGTCGCGGCCATCGCGACGTTGAGGCTCTCTGCCGGGCCCGCATGAGGAATCGTGATCCATTGATCGATCGCCGCGTCGTCCGCGAGACCATGCGCTTCGTTGCCCACGACGATCGCCACCCGACCGTGGTACACCGGATCTGTGTACACATCGCCGCGATGCGATGAGGTGCCGAGCCGGCGAAAGTTCGTCAGCGACTCGAGCGTCGCCTCGAGAACGGGTATACGGAAGATCGAACCGGCGCTGGCCCTGACGACCTTGGGGTTGTAAGGATCGACCGACCCCGGAGTCATGATCACGCCGTGCGCTCCGGCGGCCTCGGCGGATCGAATGATCGTGCCGGCATTGCCGGGATCGGCGAGCCGATCGGCCGCGATCACGAATGTTGCCTCGTTCGGCAGCGCCATTGCGCGCATCGATACGACGGCGAGCACCGGCTGCGGAGATTCCGTCGAGGCGACGCGCTCCATCACATTCGGAGCCAACTCGTGCCGATTGATGTCAAGATCGACGATCGTTCCCGGCGAGACGTAGCAGCCCTCGACCTGCCAGCCGGCGTCGGCCGCTTGTCGGAGCAAGCCCATGCCTTCTACGACGAAAACACCTTCCTCGTAACGAGAACTGCGGCGCCCCAGGAGGCGCCGCAGTCGTTGAACCTTCGGGTTCGAGAAGGTCAGTTGTTCGCTCAGAGAGCGGCCTTGGCTGCCTCGACCAATGCGGTGAACGCACCGGGATCGGTGACGGCGAGATCAGCCAGGACCTTGCGGTCGACCTGGATCTCGGCCGCGTTGAGACCGGCGATGAACCGGCTGTAGCTGATGTCGTTCAAGCGGCATGCTGCGTTGATCCGCTGGATCCACAGCCGTCGGAACTCGCCCTTCTTGGCACGACGATCGCGGAACGCGTACTGCCCGCTCTTCATGACCTGTTCGTTGGCCGCCCGCACCGAGCGACTCTTGTTGCCGTAGTAGCCCTTGGCCCGCTCGAGCACCTGCTTGCGGTGCTTCTTCGACCCAACGGCGCGCTTTACACGAGCCATTTCACTCTCTCCTTGTCGTTCCTAGAATCAGCGTTCGCCGAGCAGGCGCTTGATCTTGCGGGCATCGCCGGGATGCACACCAACCATCCCGTCGAGGCGACGGGTACGTGTCGACGGCTTCTTCTCGAAGAGGTGCTGTCGGTTTTGCTGCAGGCGCACGAGCTTGCCCGTGCCGGTCTTTTTGAACCGCTTCGCGGCCGTCTTGCTGGTCTTCATCTTTGGCATCGTTGATTCCTTGTCAGTGCAAACGAGTGATCGTGTTGATCAGGCCGGATCGGCCGTTTCCACGACCGCTTCCGCTACCGGTTCGGCCGGTGCCTGCTGTGCTTCTTCCGGCTGCGCTACTTCTGTCTGGGCCTCTTGAGGAGCTGCAGCCTTTTCGTGAGTTACCGAGTCGTTGTTGGCCGCTGCCCTTGGTTCGTGCGGCTTCTTGACGACTGCCTTCTTTTCCGGGGCCAGCACCATGGTCATGTTGCGACCTTCCAACCGAGCCATGGTTTCGACTTTGCCGTGCGATCCCACTTGCTCGATCACCGCATCGAGGATTCGGGAGCCGAGTTCGGGGTGAGCCATCTCGCGTCCCCTGAACTGGAGCGTGACCTTGACCTTGTGCCCATCTGCCAGGAAATCCTGCATGTGGCGCACCTTGGTGTCGAAATCGCCCTTGCCGATCTTCGGACGGAACTTCACTTCCTTGATCGAGACCTGAATGGTCTTCTTGCGCGATTCCTTGGCCTTCTGGCTTTCCTCGTACCGAAACTTTCCGTAGTCCATGATCCGGCACACCGGTGGGTTCGCCATGGGCGCCACCTCGACGAGATCGAGATCTTGCTGGCGGGCGAGAGCGAGAGC
>JANPGV010000343.1:0-13328 GCA_031424145.1 Ilumatobacteraceae bacterium | reverse complement strand
TCCACGAGCCAGCGCATGCCCGCCAGACCACTTCCGTGCAACTGCAGGTCGGGACGACCCACCAGCGTCATTCGATACCTCATCACTGCCTCTGCCTCGATGCCGGCGAGGCGGGGGCCGATGGCCACGTCGGCGAGCCGTTCCTCGACGAGCGCGGCCATCTCTTCCGTCGTTGCGGTACCGAGGCTGACCTCGATGCCTCCTGCGCGAGCGGTGAACGCCTGCAGCAATGCAGGGACAATGGATTGCGACAACGTGCTGGTGGTCACGACACGCAGGAGCTCTGCTGCGCCGTTCGATTGCCTCACCGCGGCCTCGGCATCGACGGCGAGATTGACCATCTGTGACGCGATCGATACAACTCGTCGCCCGGCAGGGGTCAGCTCCATCCCGGTTGCACTGCGCGAGATCAGCGGATCATCGAGGTGCTGCCGCAGCGCGGCCAGGGCTTGCGATACGGCGGGCTCACTGACACCGAGAGCTGCAGCGGCGGCGCGGACAGACCCGAGCCGAGACACGAGAACGAACACCTTGAGCTGCGCGAGAGTCATCGCAACGGACTGTAGATCCGCTCCATGGCCGCCGTCGGGTCGCGATAACCCTTCGGTTAGGAGGCGATTGACGGTGGCACCGAGGACGCACATGATCGGCTGGCCAGTTCTTTGGGCTGGCTTGGGGAAGAAGCGACGATCGAGGGGGATCACATGCAAATTCCACCGCCGTTCGAGTACGAGCGAGCGACCAGCATCGAACACGCCATTGCACTGCTGGATCGGCTGGGGCCAGAGGCCCGGCTGGTTGCAGGAGGGCACAGCCTGCTGCCGATGATGAAGCTCCGCCTCGCCCGGCCCGAACATCTCATCGACATCAACGATCTCGACCTCGCCTATGTCCGTGTCGAAGGTGACGAGATCCGCATCGGCGCGATGACCCGGCACCGTGAACTCCTCGAATCGGCCGTGGCCAGCGAGCACTACGCCATCTTCGGTGAGGCCGAGCGCGTGATCGCAGACCCCATCGTTCGCAACCGTGGGACCATTGGAGGCTCACTGTGCCAGGCAGATCCGTCCGAAGACCTGTCCGCGGTGATGTCCGCACTGGGAGCAACGATCGTCTTGCATTCGAAGGATGGGCAGCGAACGGTACCGGCACGCGAATTCCATCTCGGCCCGTACGAGACGGCCGCCCAACCCGGTGAGATCGTCACCGAGATTCGCGTCCCTATTCGTCATCAGACGGGAAGCGCCTACGAGAAGGTGGAGCGGCGTGCAGGTGACTGGGCCGTCGCTGCTTCGGGCGTCTTCGTGAGCATGAACGGCGATGTCGTCGGCGACTGCGGGATTGGTCTGACCGCCGTCGGAGTCGAGCACTTTTGCGTTCCGGCTGCGGAAGCATCGCTGCGCGGCAAGTCGCCGTCTGAGGACAACATCGCCGCTGCAGCGCAACTCGCTGCCGACGCCAGCAACCCGGCCAGCGACCAGCGCGGCCCAGCCGATTACAAGCGGCATCTTGCGAAGGAGCTCACAACGCGTGCGCTTCGCCGTGCTGCCGCTCGAGCACAGGGAGGTTCATGATGGAAGTGACAATCAACGTGAACGGGGAAGATGTCACGCGCGATGTCGAGCCGCGCCTGCTCCTCATCCACTTCATCCGCGACCACCTGCGGTTGACAGGTAGCCACTGGGGATGCGACACGACCAACTGCGGCGTGTGCGTCGTGTGGATGGATGGCCAACCCGTCAAGTCCTGCACGGTCCTTACCGCGATGGCCGATGGTCGCACGATCCGCACCGTCGAGGATCTCGAGCAGGGCGGCGTGCTCGATCCGATTCAGCAGGGTTTCATGAACCAGCACGGTCTGCAGTGTGGTTTCTGCACGCCGGCGATGATGATGACGGCGCGACACCTGCTCGACCACAACCCGGACCCAAGCACCGACCAGATCCGCGAGGCGATCTGCGGCGTCATCTGCCGCTGCACTGGTTACGAGAACATCGTCCGCTCCATCCGCTGGGCCGCCGAACATGCAAACGAAGAGGTGTCAGCATGAACCTGAACATCGGCGAGCGCCAAAGCGAAGCGGAGGCGGCGAGCACGGAAGGTAAGCCGAAGGCGAACCGAAGCATGGAGGTGAAGGTATGACTGTCACCGAGGTACCGACGAGTGCGGGGGGAAACCCGATCGGGTTCGGCCGGATGTTGCGCAAGGAAGACGCGAGGTTCCTCCGCGGTCAGGGCAGATACGTCGACGACATGGAACTGCCAGGCATGCTCCATGGCGCGATCCTGCGCAGTCCTGTCGCCCACGCGCTGATCAAGTCCATCGACACGTCGGCGGCGGAGGCGCACCCGAAGGTGAAGGCCGTCATCACCGGCGCCATACTCGAGACACTCGGCTTGGCGTGGGTACCGACGCTGTCGTACGACACGGCTGCCGTGCTCGCGACTGACAAGGTTCGCTTCCAGGGACAAGAAGTCGCGTTCGTGATCGCCGAAGACAAGTACTCGGCCCGCGACGCGCTCGAGTTGATCGAGGTCGAGTACGAGATCCTCGAGCCTGTCATTGATGCCAAGAAGGCGCTCGAGCCCGGCGCTCCTGTGATCCGCACCGACAAGGAAGGCAAGACCGACAACCACATCTTCGATTGGGAAGCGGGCGACGAGGCAAAGTGCGACGCGGCCTTCGCCAAGGCCGACGTGATCGTGACGCAGGACATGCTGTACCCACGGACGCACCCATCACCCATGGAGACGTGCGGAGCAGTGGCCCTGATGGACAAGGTCACCGGACAGCTGACCATCTGGTGCACGACGCAGGCGCCGCACGCGCACCGCACCGTGTACGCCTTGGTCGCGGGGTTGCCTGAACACAAGATCAGGGTCGTGGCCTCCGACATCGGTGGAGGTTTCGGCTACAAGGTCGGCATCTACTCCGGCTATGTCCTCGCGATCGTCGGTTCGATCGTCACGGGTAAGCCGGTGAAGTGGATGGAGGATCGCAGCGAGCACTTGATGAGCACAGCGTTCGCCCGCGACTACCACATGCATGGGGAGATCGCCGCGACGAAAGACGGCAAGATCCTCGGCGTGCGGGTCAACGTGCTGGCCGACCACGGCTGCTTCAACGGCACCGCTCAGCCGACCAAGTACCCGGCCGGGTTCTTCCACATCTTCACGGGCAGCTACGACTTCGAAGCAGCGCACTGCAAGGTGACCGGCGTGTACACGAACAAGGCACCCGGTGGGGTGGCCTACGCGTGTTCGTTCCGCATCACCGAGGCGGTGTACCTGGTCGAGCGATTGGTCGACTGCCTGGCAATGGAGATGAAGGTCGACCCGGCCGAATTGCGGTTGAAGAACCTGTTGCGCGCCGAACAGTTCCCCTACACGACACCGACCGGTTGGGAGTACGACAGCGGCAACTACGGACCGACGCTGCGCGAGGCAATGCGCATCGCCGGCTACGACGAGCTGCGCGCCGAACAGGCGGCGCGGCGCGAGCGACGCGCGGCCGGCGACACCACTGAGCCGATGATGGGTATCGGTATCGCCTTCTTCACCGAAGGCGTCGGTGCGGGGCCTCGCAAGCACATGGACATTCTCGGCCTCGGCATGGCCGACGGAGCGGAGCTTCGGGTCCATCCGACCGGCAAGGCTCAGCTGCGGCTGAGCTGCATGTCGCAGGGCCAGGGGCACCAGACGACTTTTGCTCAGATCGTCGCCCAAGAGTTGGGCATCCCTCCGGAGGACATCGAAGTCATTCAGGGCGACACCGACAACACCCCATTCGGTCTCGGTACGTACGGATCCCGTTCGACTCCCGTCAGCGGTGGCGCTGCCGCGATCGTCGCACGGCGCGTGCGCGACAAGGCACGCATCGTTGCCGCCGCAGCGCTCGAGTGCTCGCCTGACGACCTCGAATGGGAGCTCGGCAGATGGCAGGTGAAAGGCGATCCGGAGAAGGGTAAGACGATCCAGGAGATCGCCATGCTGGCGCACAGCTCGCTCGAACTTCCGGACGGCGTCGAAGGGCACCTCGACGGACAGTGTGTCTACGACCCGCCCAACCTCACCTACCCGTTCGGCGCCTACATCTGCGTCACCGACGTTGATCCCGGAACCGGCGAGGTAAAGGTTCGCCGCTTCATCGCCGTCGACGACTGCGGACCACGCATCAATCCGATGATCGTCGAGGGGCAGGTGCACGGTGGCCTTGCTGATGGCGTCGGCATGGCGCTGATGCAAGTGATCGCGTTCGACGAGGATGGCAACAACCTCGGTGGTTCGTTCATGGACTACCTGCTGCCGACATCGATGGAATGCCCGTCGTGGGAGCTGGGCGAGACGGTAACGCCGTCACCACATCATCCGCTCGGTGTGAAAGGTGTCGGTGAATCGGCCACGGTCGGGTCACCGCCTGCAGTCGTCAACTCGGTGCTCGACGCGATCCAGGTACGCCATGCCGACATGCCATTGACACCGGCGCAAGTGTGGCGAGCCCTGCAGGGCAACCCGTTCCGCACGGATCTCGCGATCACCTGATTGCATGGTCACATGACGCCGGATCTTGCTGCCCGTGGGTCGGAGCTGCGTCGAGCTCGCGCTGCGTACGTGCACGCCCGAGTCGTCGCAGCCGAGAAGCCGACCAGCGCCAAGCCTGGTGCAGAAGCCATCGTGCTCGCCGACGGAACCATCGAGGGTTTCGTCGGCGGCGCGTGCGCAGAGTCAACGGTTCGTGCCCAAGCGTTGACCCTCCTCGACTCCGGTGAGACGTTGCTGTTGCGGATCACGCCGGTACCGGAGGCACCGAGGCCGGGGTCTCTGACCGTGCACAACCCGTGCCTGTCGGGTGGCACGTTGGAGGTCTTCCTCGAACCGGTCATACCAGCCCCACTCGTCGTTGTTGTCGGCGATACGCCCATTGCGCGCGCCCTGTTGGACCTGGTCGGCCCGCTCGGTCACGCCGGAGCCTCGTACGCCGGCACCCTGCCCGCCGATGCTGCAGCCGTTGTCGTCGCCACGCACGGTCGTGACGAGGAAGCGGTGCTCGGCGAATCCCTCCGCGCGGAGGTTCCGTATGTGGGTCTCGTCGCCAGCCGCAAGCGCGGCGAAGCGGTGCTGAGCACCCTCGACGTCTGCGCGTCGATAAAAGCGCACGTGCACACGCCGGCTGGGCTCGACATCGGTGCGCGGACACCGGAGGAAGTAGCGCTGTCGATCCTTGCCGAGATCATCTCGACACGACCGCGACAATCCGGGCGTCCTGTTGGCGAGGGAGCGCAGTCGTCGATCAAGGAATCGGCAATCGACCCGGTGTGCGAGATGAGCGTGGCGATGGTCGATGCATCCCTGCATCTCGACCACGAGGAGCATCGCTACTGGTTCTGCGGCAGCGGTTGCCTTCGAGCCTTCGCCGCCGAACCGCACGCCTACCTGTCGTGAGCGTCGAACCTGCCTCCGTTGATGCATTGGCACGCATGCTCGACGACGTCGACTACTTGGCCGATCAGGGCCTGGCCACCGCACTCTTCTGCGCGGCCCGCCTGCCTCAGCCGCTGCTGCTCGAAGGCGAGGCCGGGGTCGGCAAGACCGAAGCAGCAAAGGCGCTTGCTGCAGCACTCGACACACCGTTGGTCAGGTTGCAGTGCTACGAGGGCATCGACGCCGCCGAGGCCTTGTACGAATGGAACTACTCGCGCCAGTTGCTGGGCATCCGCGCCGCAGAGGCGTCCGGCAAGCCGCTCGACTCCGACGACCTGTTCACAGCGGAGTACCTCGTCGCCCGTCCGCTGCTGAAGGCGATCGAGCACCAGGGGCCGCGACCTGTGGTGTTGCTGATCGACGAGGTCGACCGGGCCGACGACGAGTTCGAGGCCTTCCTGTTCGAACTGCTGGCCGAATCGTCCGTGACGATTCCCGAGCTCGGCACGATCACCGCCACATTCCCGCCGATCGTCGTGCTGACCTCGAACCGCACCAGAGACCTGCACGACGCGTTGAAGCGTCGCTGCCTCTACCACTGGATCGACTATCCCGATGTGCACAGGGCCACGACGATCGTCAGGAGACGCGTCCCGGCGGCCAGCACCGATCTGGCGGAGAACGTGGCTGCAGCGGTTGCCAGGCTGAGAACGCTCGATGTGCAGAAGCCACCGGGGATCGCCGAGGCGATCAACTGGGTAGCCGCGTTGGAACTGCTCGGCATCGACTTGCTCGACGGCTCGGCCGTAGAGCGGACCTTGGGATCGGTCATGAAGTATCGAGAAGACCTCGACCTCGTCAGGGCCCGCGGCGTCAACTGGGTCGCTACCGGCGAAGACCAAGCGGCGGACCGAACGACGCAAACTGGAACGTCGGACGCATAGGCGATCGTGGTCGACCTCGCCACAGTTGCCGCAACCTTCGGTGACCGGCTTCATTCGGCCGGGATCCCAGTCACGCCCGAACGATCGGGCCGCTTTGCCGCAGCGATGGACCTGACGTCTCCAGCGACATACGCGGACGTCTACTGGGCGGCGAGGATCACTCTCGTCAGCGGACACGATCAACTCGAGCAGTTCGATCGAGTGTTCGGTCACGTCTTCGGCGAGCTGGCAGATCCCGCCGACACGCGTGGCGAGCAAGGGCCACCGTCAACGGGTGCAAGGCCTCGGCAGCGGTCGCAACAGGCGTCCGACAACACGCGTGGCACCGCAGGTGCCGGGCGATCGGGCCAGGTTGCGGAGCACGGGAGTCAAGAGGTCGAGGGCAAGACCTTGGCGATGACCGCCAGCGGTGATGACTACCTGCATCGCGCCGACTACGCGGTGCTCACCGCCTTGGAGCTGGCGAGCTTGCGAACGCTCATGACACAGATGCGCCTGGCTCCGCCCAAACGAATCCGCAGACGGATGCGCAGATCATCGCGAGGGCATCGTCTCGACATGCGCGCAACGATTCGTCGCAGCCGCCGAACAGCGGGCGACCCGGTCGAGCGGATACTGCGACGACCGACGGTGCGATCACGTCGTCTGGTCATGATCGCCGACATCTCGGGTTCCATGGAGCCGTACGCCCGCGCATACCTTCAGCTGCTGCACTGCGCGGCGGGCGCGGCCAACGCGGAGACCTTTGTCTTCGCCACGCGCCTGACGCGGTTGACACGTCAGCTGCGGATCCGCAACCCGAACGTGGCACTTCAACGTGCCGCCGCGGCGCCGCCCGACTGGGCAGGTGGAACGCGTCTGGGTGACGCGTTGAAGGCGTTCAACGACGGATGGGGACGCCGCGGATTGGCTCGCGGTGCGGTGCTGTTGATCGTGTCTGACGGATGGGATGCCGGCGATCCGACTGTCGTCGGAGAACAGATGGCGCGGCTATCGCGACTGGCTCATCGGGTCGTGTGGGTCAACCCGCGCAAGCAGAGCGACAGCTACCAGCCTCTCGTCGGGGCGATGGCGGCAGCACTGCCGCACGTGGACGCATTCGTCAGCGGTCATTCGTTCGAGGCGATGCAGGAGGTACTGGAAGCTGTCGGCGGTGAGCGAGGAACTACCGCCGCTGAGCCGTGACTGGAATTGGGACTTTCGTCATGCGAGGGTGCGTCCATCGGCCCTACCTGGTGGTTTGCAGTGCCGCCAGGATTGAAGCATGTCAAAAAGAGAAGACAAATCTGTCCTGGGTTGGTTCGCGTTTGCTGTCTCGGTCGCCGCGTTGGCGCTGGCGACCTTCGGTTTGCGCGATGGATCAGCCGCAGGAGCCGCATCCACCGCAGGAGCCACCGTCGAGGTGACGCTCGCCGAGTTCACGATCACTCCCCAGATGGTCTCCCTACCCCTCGAGGGCGGCACGCTGCGTGTGACAAACACCGGGAGCTCCGTCCACAGCTTCTCCGTGCCGGAGCTGGCCCTGGCCTCCGGCAATGTCGATCCTGGTCAGACTGTCGAGCTGAAGGTCGGACGAGTAGCACAAGGCATGTACACAGTCACGTGCGAGATCGCCGGGCACGCCGCGAACGGCATGACAGGGTCGCTGATGATCGGTGGCGATGCCACAGGCGCAGCGGCGACGCCCGCGACGATGACGTGGCAGGAGATGGACAAGGCCATGGCCGACGTCGCAGCACAGTTCCCGGCCAAGACGGCCGGCCATGGTGGAGAACGCATGGATCCAGTCGTGTTGGCCGATGACACCAAGGAGTTCGATCTCGAAGCGAAGATCGTCAAGTGGGAAGTGTCACCCGGCAAGCTCGTCGATGCCTGGACGTACAACGGTGTCGTGCCGGCACCGGAGATCCATGTCAACGACGGCGACAAGGTACGGATCGTTTTGACGAACAGCCTGCCGGAATCCACCTCGCTGCATCTTCACGGCGTCCGCGTACCGAATGCGATGGACGGAGTCGACCCGTTTACCCAACCCCCCATCGAGCCGGGCAGGAGCTTCACCTACGAGTTCGTCGCCCACGGGCCAGCGGTCGGCATCTACCACTCGCATCACAACGCACAGGTGCAGGTGCCGAACGGGTTGTTCGGGGCCTTCACGATCGACGAGATGCCGATCCCTCAGGTGATGCTCGACAAGGGCTATGCCAAGGTCGACAAGTCGATGAACATGGTCCTCAACGATGCCGGAACGATCGGTCTCAGCCTCAACGGCAAGAGCTTCCCCGGGACCGAACCAGCCACGCTGGGTGTCGGGCAGGTGTTGGAAGTCAACTACCTCAACGAGGGCTTGATGGCGCACCCGATGCACCTGCACCAGCCTGTGGGGTGGATCATCGCCAAAGACGGAGTGCCCTTGGATCAGCCGCTGCCGGGCGACACCATCAACATCGCCCCCGGCGAGCGCTACACCGTCTTGTACAAGGCGGAGGAGCCGGGCGTATGGGCATGGCACTGCCACATCCTGAACCACGCAGAAGGCCCGTCCGGCATGTTCGGCATGGTGACGGCACTGATCGTCAAGTAGTAGCCCATGAACGTCGTGGGCGACGCCACACGACCATTGAGCGCGGAGCCAATGTGGCGCCGTTCGACGAGGTCTCCGGCGCGACCGTGGAAACCGCCATCACCCAGGGCCCGTCCTCCTGAAACGTGAACCGCACCGGGTCCCACGAGGCGTTGCTCATCACGTAGAGCCCGCCTGAGGCCCACGCCAACGAGCGGGATTCCGCACCGGTGTCGGGTGGTGACTGCGGCCCGAAGAACCTGAAACCTGTCGGCCGATGCGTTCGCCGCAGATTCAGGAGTTCGCGGACATACGCATGCAACTCGGCCCAGGTGTCGAGCCGCCCCCAATCGACCCAGGTCACCTCGCTGTCGATGTTGTACGGATTGTCGAGCGCGCCCTGGGTGCGCGCGAATTCGTCGCCCATGACGAACATCGGGGCCCCTGCGGACAACAACAGCACCGTGAAGTAGTTCTTCAGTTGCTGCATCCGCAACGCGTCGCCGCACGCCCATGAATGATGGTGGTCGCTGGTCACGAGGGTCAGGTCGTGCATCGTCAGGCCGTCGTGTGCCGTTAAAAAGTTCACCGTGCCACTCGACCCCGTGGAGATCAGATCCGGACTTCCCTGCACGCGCTCGATCACCGCGGATACCAATCCGGCCTCGCCGCGCACGAAGCCGCGGATCTCGTCGCGGAAGCGATCGTTCCACTGCAGCCATGGTTCTTTCCACTGACCTACTTGGTATGCAGCGAGATCCCATGGTTCGGCAATCAGTCGCACACCGCGCGCGGTGGCCCAATCCGTGATTCGGTCGACGAGGCCGCCACCGTCGCGGGTCAGCAGCGAGGCCAGGTCGAAACGGAACCCGTCGATTCCGAGATCGGCGAATCGTCCGAGCGCGGTGAGGATCAGGTGTTGGACGTTCGGGTCGGCAGGATTCGACACGTTCCCCGTTCCGCTGTCGTCGTTGTACTCGCCGTCCAGCCGATGCAGGTAGGCGTTGGCATCGTCCAACCCCCGCAGCGACAGCGTCGGCTTGGTCGAGTCGCCCTCGCCAGTGTGATTGAACACAACATCGAGCCACACCTCGATCCCATGGGAGTGCGCTGCACCGACAAGCGCGGCCAGCTCTGCCGGCGCGTCGTCGCCCTGGGCATAGGGTCGATGGACCGCGCCCCACACCAAAGGCATGTATCCCCAGTAGTTGTCCGACGAATCGAACGGATGCACCGGCATGAGCTCGATGACGTTGACTCCGAGGTCGGCCAGGTATGGCAGGCGTTTCGCGCAACCGGCGAAGGTCCTTTCGAACCCTCTGACATGTACTTCGTACACGATCGGATCGTCGTGCAGCCTGCCGATTGACGGCTGCTTCGGCCAGGACATGCGCACGACGCTGCGCGGCCCGCCTGCCGTCATTACGACATCCATCGCGTCGGGATCGAGCAGTGGCCCGACCCCGTCGGCCACGAACCAGTAGATGTCTCCGTCGTCAGCCTCCGCGTGCGCAACCCACGTGGGCTCGCCCGGTTCTCTTTGCATGGCCGTCTCTGCGACCGTCATCGTGTGATGATCCTCGACGAAGACGGAGATGTGATCAGCGTTCGGAGCGTGTACGGCAAAGCGGTGCACCACGCTCTCAGCATGGCATCGGCTCTAGCCTGTCCAGCAATGGCTGTCATTCCCACTGTCCACCCTGCCGGCCCCGCCGATGTCTCGCAGGCACTCAGCCTGCACGGATATCTGCCCGACGATGGGCTGGCAACGTCGGTGTTCCTCGCGCTCGCCCTGAAACGCCCGCTGCTCCTCGAGGGCGAAGCCGGAGTCGGTAAGACCGAAGTCGCCAAGGTGATCAGTCGCTGGACCGGTGGCGAGCTCATCCGCTTGCAGTGCTACGAAGGCATCGACGCATCGCAGGCCGTGTACGACTGGGACTACTCACGGCAACTGCTGCACCTGCGTGCGGCCGAAGCCAGCGGCGAAGCCCGCGGCGTCGGCACAAACATCCTCGAGGAGCAGTTGTACAACGAGCGGTTCCTGCTCAAGCGGGCGTTGCTGAAGGCCATCGATCACCGCAGCGACATTCCGCCCGTGTTGTTGATCGACGAGATCGATCGAGCGGACGATGAGTTCGAGGCATACCTGCTGGAGATGCTGTCCGACTACCAGATCACGATCCCCGAGCTCGGAAAGTTCACGACGACCCGTCCGCCGATCGTCGTGCTGACCTCGAACCGCACCCGCGACGTTCACGACGCGTTGAAGCGGCGCTGTCTGTACCACTGGGTCGAGCACCCCGACTTCGAGCGTGAGGTCAAGATCGTGCGCATGCGCGTTCCCAACGTCATCGAGCCGCTCGCCCGCCAGGTGGCAGCGGCGGTCGCGGCCATGCGCGCTCTCAACATGTACAAGCCGCCGGGCGTCGCCGAGACGATCGACTGGGCCCAGGCGCTCGGTGCGTTGGGCGTGACCGAGCTGGACGAGGCGACCGTCGAATCCACGCTCGGCACGGTGCTGAAGTACCGCGAGGATCAAGAGCGCGCTCGCCAGCACGGCATTGCCAACATGGTGAAACAAGCCTTCGAGCGGAGCATGCAGCAGCCTTGAGCCCGACCCGGCTCGACGCCACCCCGGCAGAGCGGATGGCTGTGACCTTCGCTCGTGTGCTGCGCGGCGCTTCACTGCTCGTGCCCATCGGCAACGTGCTGATGTTCGTCGAAGCCCTCGGCAGGGTCGGCATCTCCGATCGCAACAGTGTGTACTGGGCCGCCAGAGCCACGCTGGTGCATCACCCGGAGGACCTGACCGTGTTCGACCGCGCCTTCTCTGTGTTCTGGGAGCACGCCACTGCGGACTCCATCGAGGAGGAGCAAGAGACGATCAAGATCACGCTGGCCACCGATGACGAGGACGACGCCGATCAGGACGATGGCTCGGGCACGCCCAACGACGATCCGACGCTGACCATGCGGTTCTCGGCCATCGAGGTGCTGCGCAACAAGGACTTCGGCGCATACGACGAAGAGGAACTGCACGTAGCTCAACAGTTGATGACGCGATTAAAGTTCGCCGGGCCACCTCGTCGCTCGTTCAGATTGCGCGAAGCACAACGCAGCTCTCGCCCGGACCTGCGGGCAACGCTGCGCAGCGCGATCGCCGCCGGCGGCGAGCCGATCCGGCGGTACTGGCTGGAGCCCGGTGATCGCCTGCGCCGACTCGTACTGCTGCTCGATGTCAGCGGATCGATGGAGCCATACGCACGGGCGATGCTGCGCTTCGTTCACGCCGCCGTCGCCGGTCGACAACGCGTCGAGGCGTTTTCGCTCGGTACTCGCCTGACCCGGGTCACCAAGGAGTTGAACAGCCGCGATCCCGACCTGGCGCTGCGTCAAGCCAGTGAGCGGGTGCAGGACTGGAGCGGTGGGACTCGCCTCGGCGAATGCCTGCGCCACTTCAACGACGAATGGGGCATTCGAGGTCTTGCCCGGGGCGCAATCGTGGTCATCCTCAGCGACGGCTGGGACCGCGGCGACCCGGCGGTGCTCGGCGAGCAGATGAGCCGTCTGCAGCGCGTCGCGTACAACCTGATCTGGGTCAATCCGTTGAAGGTCACACCCGGGTACGCCCCATTGGCACGTGGGATGGCGGCTGCGTTGCCGTATGTTGATCACTTCGTGGAAGGTCATTCGCTGGCAGCAATGGAGGAACTGGCGAGCGTGATCTCCCATGCCTCGACCAGGAGGTCCTGATGCGCGAACTGTTGGACGACATCGATCGCTGGCGTGCCGCCGGAAAAGCCGTCGCGGTGGCCCGGGTCGTCGACATCGAGGGGTCCGGGCCCCGCGAGCCCGGCGCGGCGATGGCCGTCAACAGCGACGGCGAGGTTGCCGGTTCGGTCAGCGGTGGGTGCGTCGAGGGCGCGGTCGTCAGCGAGGCGCTGGCCATCCTCAACGGCGAAGCCGATCCGCGGATCATCACGTTCGGATACAGCGACGACGAAGCCTTTGCGGTCGGGCTGACCTGTGGTGGAACGATCCGATTGTTCGTCGAGCCACTCGACTGGTGAACGCGAGCCCCTCGTGACGTCGATCTACGACCTCCTCCGCGACCGGCTCAAGTCGCAGACACCGGTCGCGCTGGCGACCGTCGTCGACGGTCCGCACGTCGGCGCCAAGTTGATCGTCACCACCACCGAGCCGCCGGTCGGCGATCTCGGGAACCCCGAGCTGACCCGGATCGTCGCGCGCGACGCGCTCGCCGAGTTGGAAGCTGGGCGCAGCGGCATCCGCAACTACGGACCGGAGGGCCAGACGACGCCGGAGGATCTCGTCGACACGCCGACGGTCAGGATCTTTGTCGAGACCTGGGCGCCACCGCCGCAGATGTGGATCTTCGGA
>JANPGV010000342.1:0-1515 GCA_031424145.1 Ilumatobacteraceae bacterium | reverse complement strand
ACCTGGTGATCACCTTTACGATCCCGGGAATCTCCGTCGGCGGTCACCTTGGTGGCGCGATCGCGGGTGCGATCTGCGGCTTCGTCATCCTGGCCCCACGCCACGCCGTGCTACCGAATTGGGCGTCGTATGCGACGCCGATCGCGGTCGTGCTGGTCGCGGTCGTGGGAAGCCTGGCTGTCGGCGCCTAGAGCTAAGGTCTCTGCTAGCTCTTCCCACGCCGCTTCCTGAAGCGCAGCTGCGGGATCTCCAGCTTCTCGATCCGGTCGCTCGACCATTTCGCGGGCGGGGCCATCGTCAGCGCGCAAAGTTGTACGAGCACCTGGTCGTAGTTGACCCGCCATCCGTTGAAGTCGCGCCATGCCTGGTCGAGGTCGCTGTTCAGGGGCACGTCGAGGGCCCGCAACTCGCCACAGAGCAGATCGAACTCGCGTCGTGTGACTGTGATCGGGTCTGTGGGCGCTGGATCGGGGTCGTACGGAAGTTGGAAGAGGTCGGAGATGCGGCGCAGGCAGAGGAACCCCGTGCGGATCACGATGTCGCAGCTGGCGTTGTAAGGGCGATCGATGGTCGAGCTGACGATCGATGCTGTGTCGAGGACACAGCCAGCTGCAGTGATCCAGCTGCGTTCGGGGTGCGGTGAGCGAAAGAAGTTGAGCGAGGGTTGGCTGGTGTGGCTCTCCTCGACGTCGATGAACCACTTCTCCCAGCGTTCGAACAGATCCTCGTCGATCTTGTCGAGAAAGCCGATGCGGGTGTACCGCGTGAGCAAGGCGGCGGCACTCGGTGGCAAACCAGCCCGTACCTCGAGCATGCCGACCAACGCCTCACGGCGGCTAAAAGCGCCGTAGATCGTCGGCAGGTACGAGATCATCAGCGAGACGAGGCCGAGACCGATGCCTGCCTCGACGAACTCGAGAGCGATCCTGGGCGCTCCGGGTGGGTGGAGGAAGCCGAGCGTGAACAGCGACGAGCCGCTGGTGATGAAGGCTTCGGAGATGGGGCGTGAACCGGTTCCCCAGAAGATCGACGTGGACCCGGCCAGCACGACGCAGACCCACAATGCGGGCAATGTGACCAACGCACCGGTGCATACATCGACATGACCCGGTCACGGGTCTCGAACGATCGCTTCGGCCTGGCAAAGAGGTTGAAGACCTTGCGGATGCCGACGAAGTGCCACCTGGTCAGGCGGGTGATCACGGCCCGCGGCACCAACCACCGTCTTGACCGCCGAGGCCAGCGTCCACAAGACCACCGCCGCTCCCGCCACCACTGCGAACACCCGGGCCACGATCACCCGACCACTGTGATGCTCCTATTGGTTGTCAAGCAAACTGGGTCAGGATGGGGTGGAGTTCTCGGGCGATGTAGTGGAGTTCCCCCTGATTTTCGGACACCTATCGTGAGGCGGGCTGAGGCCTGTTTCGGAAGGAGTCCTGATGCCCAGAGCGCATCCACCCGAGTTCCGTCATCGTGCGGTCGAGCTTGCGCGACTGCGCGACAAGCCGGTCG
>JANPGV010000341.1:0-7856 GCA_031424145.1 Ilumatobacteraceae bacterium | reverse complement strand
GGAGGATCGTCAGCGACTCTTTGGCGTGGACGTGAACGCCGGGACGATCGCCCGTGGCGCATCGAACAACGCAGGGCCCGTTGTGGAGGCTGTCGACCTCTATCGGTTCTTCCATGCCGGCGAGGACGAGACCCTCGCGCTCCGTGGTGTTTCGCTGAGGCTGTATCCCGGCGAAGTGGTGGCGGTGACAGGCCCCTCGGGGTCCGGAAAGTCGACACTGCTCGCCTGCCTGGCGGGCCTCGACGAACCTGACGGCGGAAGTGTGCGCATCGACGGCGAGATGATGTCTCGCCGCCCCGAGGCTGAACGGGCCGCGCTGCGGGCCCGCAAAGTGGGGATGCTCTTCCAATCGAGCAACCTCCTGGATCATCTCAGCGTCGCCCAGAACGTCGAGCTGGTTCAACGTCTCGCCGGTACACCCGATCCTGATCGCGTCGCGCTGTTGCTCACCGAGGTCGACCTTCGCGAACATGCGACCGCATCGCCGACCACGTTGTCCGGCGGCGAGGCAGCACGGGCCGGTCTGGCCGTGGCGTCGGCGAATGATCCTGTCGTCGTTCTCGCCGATGAACCGACGGGAGAGCTCGACCAGACCAGCGCCGAGCGGATCATGGACCTGCTGCGCAAGCGTGCGAACGAAGGTGCAGCGGTGTTGCTCGTCACCCACAACCCGCTTATCGCGGCCATGGCTGATCGCGAGATCAGCTTGCTCGACGGTCGGATCGTCGCGTGAGCACGGATCTGGTCGTGCATGCTGTCGACGTCGCTCGAACGTTCGGCAGCGGACGGAGCGCCATCGTGGCAGTTCACGGTGTGTCATGCGAGGTGCGCCCTCATGATCTGATCGCGCTGACCGGCCCGTCCGGATCAGGCAAGACGACGTTGCTCCACCTGTTGGCAGGACTTGATGTACCGACCACCGGAACGATCGAGTGGCCCTCGATCGGCTTGCGCGCCGATTTGCGCCCGGGTCCTATCGCGATCGTGTTCCAAGCACCCAGCCTCATGCCTCCTCTCGATGTCGTGGAGAACGTGGCGCTGCCGCTGCTCCTCGAAGGTGCCAACCGCACGTCTGCCCGAGAGGCAGCGTTGGCGGCGTTGCACCGGCTCGGTCTCGAATCGATCGCGACGAAGCTGCCCGAGGAGCTGTCAGGGGGCCAGGCACAGCGAGTCGCAGTCGCCAGGGTGCTAGCCGGCCGACCACAGCTGATTCTCGCGGATGAGCCGACCGGTCAACTCGACCATGCCAGTGGTGGCATGGTGATGGACGCTCTCATCGCAACCGCGATCGAGATTGGCGCGGCATTGATCGTGAACACGCACGACACTGCGGTCGCCGACCGCCTGACGCGTCGCTGGTCGATGCAAGGCGGCCGACTCCTGGAGAGGGTGACAGCGACGGTGACAGCGCCATGCTGAACGTCCACCCGATCCGGACCAGCCGTCTGTACGGCTCCTGGTTCTCCGGCCTCGTCCGGCGCCGTTCCGGCCGCCTCGCCGCCACGGCCATCGGCATCGCGCTCGCGGTCGGTCTGCTCGCGTCGCTCGGGGCGTTCCTGTCCGCATCAAAGGCGACCATGACGCAGCGAGCGATCGAGACCGTCGCGGTCGACTGGCAGGTCGAAGCGCAGCCAGGCGCTGATCCCGCAAGATTCACGGACACCGTCACCACGACGCCACACATCGTCGCATCGGAGAGCGTTCGTTTCGCAACGACCACGGGCTTCGAATCGAGCAAGAACGGCACGACTCAGACCACGGGACCAGGCCAGGTCGTCGGGATCAGCGGCGAATATCGCTCGACGTTTCCTGGACAGTTTCGTGACCTGACCGGTTCCAGCAGCGGCGTCTTGCTGTTCCAGCAAACGGCTGCGAATCTGGCCGCGCAGCCCGGTGACACGATCTCGATCGGCCGCGCCGGCCTCGATCCGGTCACCGTGACCATCGACGGAGTCGTCGACATACCTCAAGCAGACTCGTTGTTCCAACCCGTCGGCGCGCCGATCGGCGCGCAACCACAGGCACCCCCCGACAACGTGCTCATCGTCCCGGACACGTTGTGGCACACGTTGTTCGACCCACTGTCCCTGGCGCGCCCGGATCTGACCAAGCTGCAGATCCACGCCCGCCTCGACCATCAGCTGCCCACCGATCCGTCTTCTGCATACAGCAACGTCATCGGGCAGGCTCGCAACTTGGAGGTTCGACTCGCCGGAGCCGGCCTCGTCGGCGACAACCTCGGCGCAACGCTGGCAGGCGCGCGCAGCGATGCGCTGTACGCGCAGGTGCTATTCCTCTTCCTCGGTGCCCCCGGCGCGGTCCTGGCTGGGCTGCTCACTGCCGCCGTCGCAGCCTCGGGTCGGGACCGCCGCCGACGTGAACAGGCGCTACTGCGAACCCGCGGTGCGACCACCCGCCAACTGGTCGGCCTGGGCGTCACCGAAGCGATCATCGTCGGAGTCGTGGGCTCTGCGCTCGGACTGGCGCTGGCCCAACTCGTCGGTCGGGTGGCGTTCAACAATTCCCGCGCCGGCGCGACTCCTACAACGTTCGTCGGATCCGCAATCGCGGTCGGGTTGGGCCTCGTGATCGCAGCCCTCAGTGTGGCGTTGCCGGCGCGCCGAGATGCGCGAGACCTGACAGTCGCGACAGCGCGCCTGACGGTCGGACGCGCCCGCGATCCGCGATGGATGCGCTGGGGTCTCGACCTCGTGCTGCTCGCCGTGGCGATGGTGGCGTTCTGGCTGACCTCACGAAATGGATATCAACTCGTGCTGGCGGTCGAGGGTGTTCCCAACATCTCGGTCAGCTACTGGGCGTTCGCTGCACCGGCCCTTCTCTGGGTCGGCGCCGGATTGCTGAGCTACCGGCTCACCAGCCTCGTCGTCGGACGCGGTCGTCCCGCTGTTGCGGCAGCACTGCGGCCCGTCGCCGGCGGTCTCTCCGACACCGTTGCTGCCAGCCTCCAGCGCCAACGGCGTCTCATCGCGCGCGGCGCAGCGCTCATCGCGCTCACGGTCGGCTTTGCAGCGTCGACAGCGATCTTCAACGCCACCTACCGACATCAGGCCGAGGTCGACGCGGTCCTCACCAACGGCGCCGATGTCACCGTCACCACGTCCCCGGGCACGATCGTCTCGCCCGATTCGACCATGGCCAAACAGATCGCGGCAACACCCGGCGTCCGTCACGTCGAAGCCATCCAACACAGGTTCTCCTACGTCGGCGCTGACCTCCAGGATCTGTACGGCGTCAATGCCTCCACGATTGTCGACGCGGGACGTCTTCAGAACGGGTACTTCCAAGGCGGTACCGCTCAGCAACTGATAGCCAATCTCGCGTCTCACCCCGACAGCCTTCTCGTCTCGGCCGAAACAGTCCACGACTTCCAACTGAACCCTGGAGACGCCATCACGCTTCGACTCCAAGACGGCAAGACGAAGCAGTACATCGACGTTCCGTTCCACTACGTCGGTGTCGTCAAGGAGTTCCCGACTGCGCCGCACGACAGCTTCCTGCTTGCCAATGCGGACTACATCAAGAAGATGACGGGCAATGATGCGGTCGGCGCATTTCTCGTCGAAACGGGCGGCAGCAACGTCACTTCGATAGCAGCCAACTTGCGCCAACAACTCGGAACCGCTGCAACTGTCACCGACATCGCCTCCAGCCGCAAGGTCATCGGGTCGAGCCTCACGGCTGTCGATCTCGCCGGGCTGACCCGGGTCGAGCTCGGGTTTGCGCTGGCGCTCGCGGCTGCGGCAACCGGACTGACCCTGTGGCTCGGGTTGTCCGAACGACGACGTACCTTCGCCATTGCGACAGCACTCGGTGCCAACCAGCGACAACTGGGGGCGTTTGTCTGGGCAGAAGCAGGCATCGTCGCGCTAGCCGGGCTGTCGACGGGTGGCGCTACTGCTTGGGCGTTGTCGAACATGCTCGTCAGAGTTCTGCACGGAGTGTTCGACCCGGCCCCCGAATCGCTTGCCGTTCCGTGGGTGTACCTGTCGACGGTTGGCGTGATCGCAGTTGTCGCAACAGGCACAGCGGCGACAGTCGCGATCCGGAGCGCTCGAACCCCGCACCTCGAGCTGTTGAGGACATTGTGATGACCAGGTATTCGAAGTTCGATTTACCAACAGTTGAACCGGCTCAACCGTGGAGTTGACCGGGGTGTTCGTACCGTTGCCCGACGCCCCTCGACCGAAACGAGAAGCCATGTCCACCATCACCAACGACTCAGCCGTCAGACTCGACACGCGACAGATGCTGAACAAGGTCCCGGAAGTGACGATCTACTTCTGGATCATCAAGGTTCTCTGCACGACGGTCGGCGAGACCGCCGCGGACTTCTTGAACGACAACCTGAACCTCGGTTTGACCAACACGACCTACATCATGGCCAGCCTGCTGATCGCCACGTTGGTGTTCCAGTTCCGCACGCGCAGATACGTTCCCGGGATCTACTGGCTCGCCGTCGTGCTGATCAGCGTGGTCGGCACGCTCATCACCGACAACATGGTCGACAACTTCGGCGTCAGCCTCGTCGTCAGCACGAGCATCTTCGCAGTCGCCCTGGCCATTACCTTCGCCGTCTGGTACTCGAGCGAGAAGACGTTGTCCATCCACTCCATCACAACCACGAAGCGCGAAGCGTTCTACTGGCTCGCCATCCTCTTCACGTTCGCACTCGGAACTGCGGCGGGCGATCTCGTTGCCGAGAAGCTCAGCGTCGGCTATTGGCAATCAGCACTTTTGTTCGCTGCGGCCATCGGCGTAATCGCGTTCGCAGGGTTGAAGCTCGGGATGAACGCGGTTCTGGCATTTTGGATCGCGTACATCCTCACCCGACCTCTCGGCGCCTCGATCGGCGACTACCTGTCGCAGGCCCGTGCGGACGGCGGGCTAGGGCT
Organism: Ilumatobacteraceae bacterium; assembly: GCA_031424145.1. Taxonomy (GTDB): domain Bacteria; phylum Actinomycetota; class Acidimicrobiia; order Acidimicrobiales; family Ilumatobacteraceae; genus JAENVT01. The sequence continues at coordinate 2,943 of JANPGV010000341.1, read as the reverse complement.
GGGCACCACAGGGACCAGCGCCCTCTTCCTCGCGGCGATCTTGGTCGTGGTCATCTACCTCTCACTCACCAAGGTCGATCAAGAGTTGGCCCACGAATGATGGCTGGGGCGGTGCACAGATGACAGGTCCCATCAGTGCATCGCCCCGTCATATCGTGCTGGTCGAAGATGACCAGTCCATCGGCGCCGTGATCGCCGACGCCCTAACCGCGCATGGCTATCAAGTCGATTGGTGCCACTTCGGCCTCACTGCGACCTCGCTTCTCGAACGGGTCACGCCGCATTTGGTTGTGCTGGATGCCGGGCTCCCGGACATCGACGGATTCACGCTGTGCCGCTGGCTACGTGAGAAGCACAGCGATCTGCCGATTCTGCTGGTCACCGCGCGCGATGCCGAGATCGACATCGTGGTGGGACTCGATGCAGGCGCGACGGACTACATCACCAAGCCCTTCTCGATCAACGTCCTCCTCGCCCGCATCCGCGCCCATCTGCGCGGTATCGAGGCCGCCGACGCCACCACACCCATCACGATCGGGCCCATCACAGTCGACCCGGCGGCGTACGTCGTGACCGTCGATGGGCAGGAGGTGCCGCTGCGCCGGCGCGAGTTCGAACTGCTGCTGCTCCTGAGCAGGGAAGCCGGCCGCGTCGTGACTCGGGAGCGACTGCTCTCCGAGGTGTGGGATCTGCACTGGGAGAGCTCGACGAAGACACTCGACATGCACGTGCTGGCACTGCGCAAGAAGCTCGGCGATGCGATCGAGATCGCCACCGTTCGGGGTGTCGGGTACCGGCTGGTCGCTGCGTGAGGCGACGGATCACCGAATCAATAGTCGGTGTGGCAGCGCTGATCCTGATTGCGCTCGGCATCCCGTTGGCGATCGCAGTTCATCAATCGATTCTCAATTCCGAGGTTGTCGAACTGCAGGCCGCGGCCGCTCGAAGTCTTGCCGAGATCCAGGTTCCGATCGATGCAGCACAGCTCGGGCGCGTTCCGAGCGAACCCGACGCCCCACCTCCTTTCACTGTCTACGACGCGGCGGGTCACCGCGTGTTCGGTGATGGACCGATCTCGGGGAACTCGACGATCACGCGCGCCCTCAACGGTGAGACGGTCTCGGCCACGGATGGCCAGATCGTCGTGGTCACGCCCATCATCGACGATGCCACGGAGAAGGTCGTCGGGGCATTGCGCCTCACCGAGCCCCTCGCAGGCGTCGAGCATCGTTCGCGCATCGCCTGGCTCGTCATGGGCGCCAGTGCTGTGGCGGCACTCGGCATTGGGTGGTTGGTCGCCAACCGCCTGGCCCGCCGCCTGGCCCGCCCTGTCAGTGATCTTGCCGCGCGAGCATCTCGACTCGGCGACGGCGGCCCACTCGAACCGGCGTTGGTCTCGGGCATCGCCGAGATCGACACTCTTGCCAGCGCGTTGGCCGACAGTGTGCAGCGGGTCAACGATGCGCTCGCCCGCGAACGACGCTTCAGCGCGGACGTCTCGCACCAACTGCGCACTCCGCTCACGGGTCTGCGGCTTCGCCTCGAGGCGGCCCAAGAGGCGACGGTGGCCGATCGCTCGATGACACTCGACGGAGCCTTGGAGGATCTGCGCCGCATCGATCAGATCGTCGAGCACCTTTTGGCTTTTGCCCGTGACGAGATGCCACCGATGTCTACGGTGCGGCTCGATGTTGCCGCGCACGAGGCCGTCAGTCGCTGGACGGACCGAGCGAAGAGCCATGGCCGTCGTATCTCGGCGGCCGCCGCCGAACCGCTGACTGCGGAAGGATCGAGCAGGTCCGTTGCCCAGATCCTCGATGTGCTCATTGACAACGCGCTGCGACACGGTCGCGGCGACATCATCGTGTCCGAGCGGCGACTGGCCGGCGCTGCCGCGCTGGACGTCGTCGATGATGGCACTGATCTCGTTGCCACGACGGCCGAGCGAATCTTCCGGCGCGGTGAGGGCGCCGGAACCGGCATAGGTCTGGCTCTGGCGCGGTCACTCGCCGAATCCGACGGTGGACGCCTCGTGCTCTCACACCAACACCCCACCAGCTTCTCGCTCATCCTGCTCGCCGAGGAGGACCTGTAGGTGGCGGTTACTCAGTCGGCCAGGTTCCATCCCGATCGTGCGGTTTGCTGGGAGTCGTCGCTCGGGTCATCGACCACATCGGAGGGCTCGTCGATCGACGCGTCGAGAAGAACAAGGGCTGCCCGGTCCGAGTGGCGCTCCCACGTCAACAGCGGCGGCGACGGATCGGCACCGTCCAGAATGGGGTTGGCCTGCGCCCAGACTGCCAAGGCTTCGAGACACGTCGTTGCCATGGCGGAGTAGTTGTTGACACCGATGTCGACCGAGAGGTGTGACGAGATCTTCTCCAACAGCTTCAGCGGATGGGCGGACGGGTTCGACGTCGGGAGCCCGCACAGCATCGCGTCGAGACGGCCCTCGTAGAAGAGGCGATCGATGTTCACGAGGATCTCGGCCGCCGCCTCAGACAGTTCGTCGTGCGGCGTCAACTGCGCCCGGCGGAACCGTTCCTCGCTGGACAAGAGCAACAGCCGTTCCTCGGCCATCTGCGCACGACGCTCCTCGGGAACAGCGTCGACAACGCCGAGCGACAGCTGGACCATTCGAGTGATGTGCACAACTCGTCTGTCCCCAAACTACCGGCCCGTCAGACAACCGTACGAGGTAAATGTCACATATGGCCACGCGAAGAATTGCGTTGAGTGGGAGACGTGAGGGAACTGTGTCGGACCTAAGCCATTGGTGGGAGTTTTCCGACGGATACTTGCTGGAGTTCCCCCTGATTTTCGGACACCTATCGTGAGGCGGGCTGAGGCCTGTTTCGGAAGGAGTCCTGATGCCCAGAGCGCATCCACCCGAGTTCCGTCATCGTGCGGTCGAGCTTGCGCGACTGCGCGACAAGCCGGTCG
>JANPGV010000340.1:0-1621 GCA_031424145.1 Ilumatobacteraceae bacterium | reverse complement strand
GCCCAAGCTGCCGACGCCCGACTCAACGTCGAGCTCGAGACGGAGGGCATGACCCTCAACATCGGACCACAGCACCCGGCCACTCACGGCACGCTGCGAATCATCGTTCGCCTCGACGGCGAGCAGGTCATCTGGGCGGAGCCCAGCGCCGGCTACATGCATCGCGGCTACGAGAAGCTCACCGAGGTTCGCACCTTCCCGCAAGTCACCACGCTGGTCAATCGCATCGACTGGCTCGGCAGCTTCGCCAACGAGGTGCCGTTCATCCTCGCCACCGAAAAGCTGATGCAAATCGAGGCGCCGCCGCGTGCACAGTGGATCCGAACCATCCTGTTCGAGCTCAGCCGCATCGCCAACGTCGGGCTGTTCCTCGGCGACCTCGGCGTCCAGCTCGGGGCCATCACCCCGGTGTTCATGGCGTTCCGAGATCGCGAATACGTGCTGAACCTGATCGAGGCCGCCACCGGCGGTCGCTTCCACCCGAACTTCGACCGCATCGGTGGTCTGAAGGATGACCTGCCGGCCGGTTGGATCACCGAGACCAAGCAGGTGATGAAGAAGCTTCGCAATTTCTGCGATGAGATGGACGACCTGTTGTTCGGCAACGAGATCTTCCAGAGCAGGTTGCGCGGCATCGGTGTGATCCCGGGAGACGTCGCCAAGCAGTACGGGCTCAGCGGGGCAAACCTGCGCGCCAGCGGGGTCGACTGGGACTTGCGCCGCGACCAGACGTTGCCGATGGCGTGGGACAAGGTCGACTGGAAGGTCTGGACACACCCCGACGGCGACTGCTTCGCTCGCTGCTGGGTGCGCCTGCAGGAAACCCGTGAGGCCACCAAGATCGTCGACCAACTGCTCGACGGTCTGCCGAGTGGGTCGATCATGGCCAAGGTGCCGCGCATCATCAAGGTTCCTGAGGGCGAAGCGTGGGTCAGCACCGAGAACCCGCTCGGGGAGATGGGCTACTACGTCGTCAGCAAGGGCGACCTCGGCCCGTTCCGCGTCAAGATCCGCTCGGCCAGCTTCAACAACGTATCGATCGTGCCGTGGGTGCTGCGCGGGGTGTACGTGCCCGACGTGATCTCGATCCTGGCGTCGCTCTACTTCATCCTCGGGGACATCGATCGATGATTGCGGTAGATCTGCCTTACTGGGCGCAGTCGTTGTTGCGCGTGCTTGGTGGAACGGTGGCGGTCCTCTTGCCTGCCGGCACGATCGAGATGTTGTTGAAGCTGGCGGAGCGGATCTTGACGCGGAACGGGCCGAGGTCGCCCTTGCTGACGACGTAGTAGCCCATCTCGCCGAGCGGGTTCTCGGTGCTGACCCACGCTTCGCCCTCAGGAACCTTGATGATGCGCAGCACCTTGGCCATGATCGACCCACTCGGCAGACCGTCGAGCAGTTGGTCGACGATCTTGGTGGCCTCACGAGTCTCTTGCAGACGCACCCAGCAGCGAGCGAAGCAGTCACCGTCGGGATGTGTCCAGACCTTCCAGTCGACCTTGTCCCACGCCATGGGCAGCGTCTGGTCGCGGCGCAAGTCCCAGTCGACGCCACTGGCGCGAAGGTTTGCGCCGCTGAGCCCGTACTGCTTGGCGACGTCTCCCGGGATCACACCGAT
>JANPGV010000339.1:0-3180 GCA_031424145.1 Ilumatobacteraceae bacterium | reverse complement strand
CGCAGCAGCTTCGATGTAACTGAGATCTGCCGAACCGTCATCACCCTGCGGGGTCGGCACGCAGAGGAACGCGATCTCACAGTCCCTCGCGGCGTTTGCGCCGCCGAGCACGAACGACAGAAGCCCACTGGCAAGGCCTTCCTCCACGAGCTCCTGCAGACCGAGCTCGATGATCGGGATTACGCCCTTGCGAAGGTTCTCGATCTTCACTGTGTCGATGTCGGCACAGATCACCTCGTGACCCATGTGCGCGAAGCAGGCACCGGTGGTCAGGCCGACATAGCCCGTTCCGATGACAGCGATCTTGGTCATGGCTGGGAGAGGTTACTGGGGGTCCCGGTCGGACGAGGGTGGATCTTCCGTTCAGGGTTGTCAACGATGCAATAACGATATATCGTGAGCCGATCAATAGTAAACGACCTATCGAGAGACACGGAGAACAACATGGATCCCCGATCCAACGAACATGATCATGATCACGACCACAACCACCGCAACCGGGGTGGGTTCGGAGGCCGACGCCAACGAGGTGGTGGCCGCCGCGGCCGCGGCTTCGGGTTCGGACCCGACGCACACATGGGGCGAGGCCCGCGGCGCGGCCGTGGCGACGTGCGCACCGCTGCACTGCTTCTACTGCTGGAGCGGCCGATGCACGGATACGAGATGATTCTCGAGATCCGCGAGCGCAGCGGCGAGGCCTGGAGCCCGAGCCCCGGTGCGATCTACCCGACCATCCAGCTGCTCAGCGACGAAGGGCTCATCACCACGCACGACGAGAACGGCAAGAAGGTGTCGAGCCTCACCGAGGAAGGTCGAGCTGTTGCACAGGAGCTCGCCGAGACCAAGACAGCGCCGTGGGACGAAGCCTCCAATGACGCAGGTGAAGACGCGCCCAGCCTTCGCGAGGCGATCCACCACCTGTTGATGGCGGTGAAGCAGGTCGGCATGGCGGGAACCGACGCCCATCGCCGACGCGCGACGGAGTTGCTCGACGAGACCCGCCGCAAGGTCTACGCACTGCTCGCGTCCGACGACGCCTGACGGCCCATCGCTGCGACCTCTTTTCGCGAGAGGTTACGATTCGTGATCTGGGGGCGACAAGGAGGGGACAAATGTCAACTATCGCGTATGACGTCACGTACGAGGAGCAACGCAACCGGCTGACCGTCGCGTTTCGGATCATCCTCGCGATCCCACACCTCATCGTTTCACAGGTGTGGGGCTACCTCGCCGAGGTCCTCGCAGTCGTCCAATGGTTCATCGCAGTGTTCACCGGTAAACGCAACGAGGGCATCTGGAACCTGCAGCAGAGTTGGCTGTTCTACGCCGCGCGAGTCAACGGCTACACCAACCTGCTGTACGACGAGTATCCGGCCTTCGGAACGGAGCCCGGCAACGTGCCGGTGCGCACCTCGATGTCGTTCGAGGAGGATGCAAACCGGCTGACGGTCGGGTTGCGCTTCTTGTGGGTCATCCCGGCATTGATCGTCGCTGCAGTGGTGGGGATCGGTGGCGTGGTCGTCCTCGTGATCTCGTGGTTCGCGATCCTCTTCACCGGAACGATGCCACGTGGGATGTGGGAGTTCGTGCTGAAGGTCGTTCGCTACACCCTTCAGGTGCAGGCGTACTGCTTGCTCATGACCGACGAGTATCCGAAGTTCGGCGCTACCAGTGAGGTCATTGCCGGCGCGACTCCACCCACACCGTCGTCGTACAACTACTCGGCCACCCCGCCACCGCCACCCATGTAACGCAGCGTTTGGAGGCGCAGGACCCTATGCGGGTCCCCAGGCTCCAAACGCACCGTTCTATTCGAACGTGTCACCAGCGTTTGGAGGCGCAGGACCCTATGCGGGTCCCCAGGCTCCAAGCGCTGGTCTACGCTCGGCCCCGTGCGCGACGACGACTGCGAGATCAGCGACGAGGAGTTGACGGCGCTCGCGCTTGCGGCGGAGCCCGGATCGCCTTTCGCCGACGACGCAGTGCCTGTCCGATCGCTTCTGGCCGAAGGCGATCCGTTGCTTCCGGACTGGTACATGCCCGTTGCTGCCAGCCGTGCCCGCAAGGATTGGCGTGCGGTCGTTGCGGTTGCGATCGCCGTTGGCCTCGTGCTGATCAACGGCTTCGCGATCTGTGTGACCTACGGGTTCCCGGAGATCCCCTAGACCTCGCAGTGGCCGCCGATCCGTTAGAGCCGTTCCCTGAGGATTGGAGCCGGGCGCTCGGCGTGGTCGCCCACCCCGACGACATGGAGTACGGCGCAGCCAGCGCAGTTGCCCGGTGGACCGATCAGGGCAAAGACATCCGCTACCTGCTCGTGACGCGCGGCGAGGCCGGCATCTCGACGATGCCGCCGGCCGAGGTCGGTCCGCTTCGGGAGGAGGAAGAACGACGCAGCGCGCGGGCAGTCGGCGTAACGGTCGTGGAGTTCCTCAATCATGCCGATGGGCTCGTCGAGGCAGATCTACGACTGCGACATGACCTGAGCGAAGCGATTCGCCGGCATCAGCCCGAGGTGATCCTCTCGATCAATCATCGGGACAGCTGGGGCGGCCAGAGTTGGAACCACGCCGACCACCGCGCTGTCGGTCGGGCCCTGCTCGATGCGGTGCGCGATGCGGCCAATCCGTGGATCTTCCCGGGGGCCGGACCGGCCTGGGGTGGCGTGCGGTTGGCTGCGTTCAACTCGTCACCTGTGGCCACGCACGCTGTCGACGTGACGGGATATGTCGACCGCGGGATCGAGTCGCTCCTGTGCCACGAGATCTACCTCGCCAATCTCGGCGGGGACGACGACCCCGGCAAGTTCTTACGAGCAAGCGCGCAGTCGGTTGGAGAGCGCCTCGGCGTCTCTGATGCAGTTGCGTTCGAGCTGGTCACGTTCTGACGGCGACACCCAAGGGCCAGGACTCGATCGATCTGGGCACGGTCGAAATGTGACCGATGCGTTCGCGTCGGCCTTCAGCCCAGCTAGCATGGGCGACCAGGGTCGGCGACCCGAAAGCGACGATGCCCCGGGCAAGGCATGCACGCTCCCCATAAGAGCCGTACCGCGCTAGCCGCGCAGGACCAAACCTTGATGCTCGAATTACAACAACTCGAAGCGGCCATCTGGTCGATCTCCGAAGGACGGGGATCCGACGACGAACTGGCGCTTCTGCGCGCCGACCAACGCGTCTC
>JANPGV010000338.1:0-5276 GCA_031424145.1 Ilumatobacteraceae bacterium | reverse complement strand
TCGAGGTGGTGTTCGGCGATTGCCCAATACGAGTCGCCGGTCACGACGATGTAGTCGCCGCTGGCCTGAAGCGGATCGACGGCCACAGCAGCCGATGGTGCTACAGCGACAGGGACGTTCAACAGCCAGCCGGGCTCGATCAACGCGGGGGTGGAGAACCGATGCCCGTCGGTCATCACCGTTCCGACGTTGGCCGCGACGATCTCGTCCGCAAGTGCAGCGACATTGCCACCGTCGGCGAACCGCTCGGCGATCGCCCAGATCGAGTCACCTCGCTTCACCTCGACAACCGACCAACCGTTCGCTGGGGCACTGGTCGTCGTCCCGGCAGGGATCGGAATGGCGAGCTGCGTCGCCGCGGGCTCCGGTAGATCGGCAACGCGTTGCTGCACGACTCCCACGACGGCTCCCGCAACGCGCACGCCGCCGAGTGTCGGGGTCACACTGACGGCGAGCGGTAGCACCGCCACGAGCATGGTCGCCAGCTTCCGCCCGAGCGGGCCAAGCCCCGCGAGGTGGTGATGCCGCGCCGACGGCATGCCGTGGCGAAGCTGGAAGACCATCTCGTCGATAACCGTGTACAGCACCACGGCGGCACACACCCAGCCGATGATGAGGGCGAGCCGGAAGAACATGTCGACGAGCGCTGCGGAGGAATCAAGTCCTTCGGTCAGGCGGCGACCCCACGAGCGCATGTCTTCGATCGACCAGCGCCACGGCGCACTCATCCCATGGAGAGGCGAGACGTGATGAAAGCGTTGAACTGCGGCTGCCCACAGGAGTGTCGGAAGGCCGACGATGGCGACGATCGTGGCGACGGCACCGAACAACTGACTGCCGAGGGGGGCGCCGAACTGCTTGCTCCTTGGTGCGGGCATCGAGAACTCCTTAGGGCAGTGGGGCGTCGACGCCCGCTACGGCTGAGGCCGACGCAGTGCCCGTTGCCGGGCGCCCCGTCGTGGTGATGGTGACCGAGACGGTCACCCGGTTGCGTTCGATCGATATCGACGACACGGATCCTGTGTCACCGTTGGCTGCCAGAAGTCGACCGGTTGTCGACGCGATGGCTTCCCGCGCAGCGCCCTGATCGATGACCGCCTCGCCCGAACGCGCCGCGGCTGGATCGATTGCCTGAGCGCCCGCTCGTGCCGCTTGGAAAGCGATTGCCACGGCGTTGGTGCGGTCGTCAAGCGACTGGTCGACAGTACGAGACAGCCACAGCAACGAGCCGGCGAGGAAGACGAAGCACAATGTGATCATCAACACGGTCGCCGAGCCCGAATCGCGATCGTGGTTGATGCTCACGGAAGCCCAGCCGACCGGTAGGTGTCGATCGATGCCGTCGACGATGCCGCAAACGTCGCTGCAGCAGCACCGCTCAACAGGAGATCTCTGTGCTGTGGAGCGCATGTCACGACGACGGTGACGTTGCCGCCGGGGCGAAAGTTCACAGCGTCGATGGAGATGGTGGGTCCTCCCGCGCACGCCTTGACGTCCGTGAGCATCGCGGCCGCTGTTGCTTGCGCGGCTGCCACCGCCGCCGCCGGACTCCGCTGGCGTGCGGCGGCTTGTGCTGCGGCAGAACTGGCAGCTTGCACCTGGGCGTCGGTACTTACCTTGCGACCGGTCCAAAGCACGACGATCGCCAACGCAACTGCAAGCGGGGCGATCAACACCAGACCGAGCGCGTTTGCCTCGCCGCGGTCACGCGTGTTCATAGCGGCACCCATCCTTCGAGTGAGACGGCCGCAGTGACCCTCACCGACGACGAGGTTCCGCGCAGCAGTCCGGGCGCCGACCCGGTGATCGTGACTACAACATTGATCGCTGTCGTTTGCACGGAAACGTCGACGTGCGTCAACACACTGTCGTTCGCGAGAGCCGCCGAAGCCGACTGTTGGGCTTGCGTTGACGGCAACCCGTCGCGTGCAATCAGCACAGCCGTCTCCCGAGCGACCACACGAGCCTCGGTCCGCGCGTGGTTCCACATCGCGGCTTGGAACGCTGCGAACATCAACACGAGCAGCAACGGCGCCAAAAGCACGATCGTCAGCGAAGCACTGCCGCGGTCGCGATTGGCGATCACAGCGTGCACTTCACGGCGCGGTCGGAGCCTGGATCGGTTTTTCCGCCTCAACCTTGATCTTGCTCCACAAGACGCCGGCGATCACCGCGACCGCGACGCCCGCGGCCACGAACCACAGCACCTGTTCTAGGGAGACAGCGCCCCGATCTCGATCCTGATCGACAGGCGCGAAGCTGCGCAGCTTGCCGTAGATCACATGGGTCAAAGCAGACATCATCAGCTCGATGTTCATTGGGCTCCTATCTAGAGAAGTTGAGGGCGGGGTACACGACTGCAGCCATGATCAACAGCGACATACCGACGAGCGGAACGGTGATCTTGCCCGTGCGCACTCTGGCGTCGGTCTCCTGTTCGGCCGACAGCGCTCCGCGCAGCGTGGCGCACTTCGCGGCAAGGCTCTTGGCAACTGGCGCGCCGGCGGACGCAGCCAGCGAGGCCGACGCCGAGATCTGTTGCAGCTCGACGAGGTCGAGATCGTCACCAAGCTGCGCGAGCGCCGAGACCAGCGAGCGATTCGAGGTCTCCGCAACCAGGATTCGCCTGCGCAGTTCGACGAACAGGCGCCCATCACCGGCTTGCGCTGCCTGGCGAAGTGCGCCCTCGTTTCCGACGTTTCCCGCGAGGAGCATCGTGACGACGTCGAGATATGACGAGAGCTGATAGCGCAGGTCGTGTCGTAGGTCGACGGCCGCCTTCCGCATCTTGTTATGGACGATCAGCGGGCCGACAGTCGCACCCACGAGCGCGAATGCCATCGGCAACATCACTCCGATGGAGATGAGGCCGAGCGCCTGACCTAGCGCCAACACCAACGCCGGACCGAACAGCCCGAACACGGCTGCTGCAATCAGGTATGCAGTGTGGATCTCGGGCGTGCGGCGTACGAGGCGAAGATCGGCGAGCGCCGCGGGACGCAGCGGGACCCGACGACACAGGAACGCGCCTGCGCGCACCCACCCACCGACGGAGTCTCCGACTGCCGCGTCCTGCGGCCGCTGCAGATGCATCGACATCTTGGCCAGCGTGGGTCGACGTTGCGCCACGCCAGCAACCAACAGCCAGGCACCGCACGAACCGGCCAGCGTGGCGAGTATCAAACGACCGACGGCGGTCATGATTCGACCCGCCGCAGCGTGAGGAATCGCGCCGGTCGCGGAAACGCGGCGAGCCGGCCGACCCACATGAGGAGAGCGCCGTAGCCGACGAGGACGAATCCAAGAAAGACCTGTCCGGAGACGTCGTCATAAGCATCCAAATAGGAGCTGCGCCCAAACAAGAACACGCCACCAAGCAGCGCGCACATCACCAGCGACACCATCATCACCTCGCGGCGCATTGGCGCCCGCTCCGCTTCGACGATCCTTCGACGATCCGCTTGGTGACGCGCTTGAGCTGCGAGCGCCGAGAGAACGTCTTCGGTCTCAGCTCCACGCGAAACCGCAATCAGCAGTCCGACGGCAACGAGGTCCGCGAGCGGCTCATCGATGTCGTCTGCAAACCGGCGGAATGCGATCTCTGCGGGCTGGCCGGCGGAAAGCCGGGCGAACAGCAACCGCACGTGCGGTCGGATGGACGGTGGGCAGGTTTCGGTCGTCGCGCCGATGGAACCCACTGGCTGATTGCCGGACTGCAGTACGTCGCGAACATTCTCGACCCAAGAAGCCAGGGCTTCGGTGCGTTCGACGCCCACGTCCCCGCCACCGCGGCGACGTTGCATCAAGTTGACCAGCCATCCCACGATCCCCCCGACGACCATGGAGGGAATGATCCAACCGGACAGCGCAACGATCAGCGATCCGACTGCGATCGCGACGACGAAAGGTGTTCGCGGTAGCGACTTCGTCTTGGCGGGACGCGGCTCGTGGTGCAGCCCGGACCAGAAGATCGAGAGACCCACGATGAGCAGCACGCTTGCGACGGCCAACACGAGCTGGTCCTGCCTCATCTGGCCACCAGCCCGTCGTTGGGCACGAACGCTCCGACTGGTACTCCCGCCAACCGAAGTCTGCGCAGATGATGTTCCGACAGCGGATTTCTTTGCACGAAGTGGTTGAACTCGTTCATCCCCCACGTCTCCGTGGAACGCACGCCACCGCTTTCGCCACGGCCGCCGTACTCGACGATCGAGGTGACACAGCGCTGTGGTGCGCCGCCATCGGCGTTGCGAACGAGGTCGATGTGGATCACGAAGTCGATGGTTTCGGCGATGAGGCTCCACACGGCGAACTCGGGCAACTTCGTGTTGCTCTTCGCCACATAGAACGCCAGACGACTGAGCACGGCCTCGACGGTGTGCGCGTGGATGGTGGCCATCGAGCCGCGCTTGCACATGGACGCAACGTCGAGCATCTCCAGCGCCTCGTCTTCGACCAGCTCGCCGACGATCACGCGATCGGGGTTTAGACGGCGCGTCAGCTCGACGAGTTCGCGGGCGGAGACCGCGCCTCGGCCTTCGGTGTTGGCCTGGCGTGTATACAGCGCCGGCGCATCGGGGTGCCGCGGATCGTCTTCGAGTCGTAGCTCCAGCAGGCCCTTCTCAACGGTGACGATGCGCTCCAACGGGGACACGGCCCCGAGCAGTTCCTTGAGCAGTGTCGTCTTGCCTGCGCCCGGGCCGCCGGAGATGAGGATCGTCATGCCCGCCTGCACCAGGGCTTCGAGCTGAGGCACGAGCCACTGCGGGAACAGGCCACGATCAGCGAGCCCGTCGAGACCGACACGGTTGACCGTGAACCGCCTGATCGCGATGCGCGGCTCGGACGAGACGCCACTACGACCGGGCCCGCCGAGCACCATGACGACACGCGATCCGTCAGGAGCTTGAAGCGTGACCATCGGCGACTGCTCATCGAGTCGCGACTCGGCAACGCCCATCGACAACGTCAGCCGGCGTTGGAACGCGTAGAGATCATCGGCCGAATCCCACAGCTGGCCCAATGGCTCTTTGCGACCGTCGGAATATGACACCCATGTGACCCGGTGCGAGTTGACATCGATCTCTTCGACTTCGGGATCGTGCATGTACGTCTCTAGGGGCCCGGCGCCTACCGTCTCGGCGTAGGCCGCAGCTCGCAACGTGCGCTCGGTGTGTTCGTCGAGGAGCCCCGCACCGCGCTGCAACCGTGCCTGATTGATTCGGGCGATCTCCTCGGACATCCACCGACCCATGAGCAACTCGAGGCGGGAACGG
>JANPGV010000337.1:0-15430 GCA_031424145.1 Ilumatobacteraceae bacterium | reverse complement strand
GACATGGTCGACCGTGCTGTGGTCGGGTTCCAGCTGGTCGGGCTCGTCTTGGTCGGGTTCGACGTGGTCGGGTTCGACGTGGTCGGGTTCGACGTGGTCCGGGTCGTCGTGGTCGGGTTCGACGTGGTCCGGGTCGTCGTGGTCGGGCTCGTCGTGGTCGGGTTCGTCGTGGTCGGGTTCGTCGTGGTCCGGCGAACTGTGGGGCTGAACGACGTCGACAACGGGCACCGTTGAGTCAGTGCGCCGCCTGCGATTGTGCCTCATGTCCAGGTCGTTCGACGCCGATCATTAGGACGTGAGTATCACGAGGCGGCGCGTGGACGCAGGGGCGCGGGCGGGTCCGCGGCGCGCCATGGGCACGCCCACGAAGATTGCGGCCCTCTCGCTCGCCCTCTGGGCGGTGGCCGCCCTTGTGGCCGTGGGGCTCTTCGATCGTCAGGAGTGGTCTGCGACGGCCAGCTGGCCGTGGTTCGTCGCGTTACCGGCGCTGGCCACGCTGTTCAGCCTTGCCGAGATCTTCGTCGTGCATCTGCGCATCCGCGCCGATGCCCACACCTTCTCACTCGTCGAGCTGCCCCTGGCGCTCGGGTTGTTCTTCGTTCAGCCACTCGTTCTCGTCGCTGCACAACTCCTCGGCGCCGGTCTTGCCCTCGCCTTGCACCGCAAGCAGGGTCCGTTGAAGCTGTTGTTCAACGGCGCAGTCTTCGCGTCGACCACGATCATCGCGATCGCCGTGTTCCGTTTGATGGCCACGGAACGATCGCCGCTGGACCAGGCCGTCTTGCTTCGCGGTGGGTTCGCTCTCCTCGTCGAGGCACTGATCTCCGTGATCCTCGTGTTCGTGGTCATCTCCATATCGACCGGTACGTGGCGGACGGCAGACCTTCGTTCCGGTGTCGGCTTCGGGTTGGTCGCGGCGACCTTCACCACATCCCTTGGCATCATCGCCGTCGTCGTGCTCGATGCTCAACCGGGCATCGCCTGGCTGTTGATCGTGCCGACGGCGGGCACGTACCTGGCCAATTGGGCGTACACGACGCAGCGTCGCCGGCACGAGGGCCTCGACTTCTTGTACCAGTCAACGCAACTGCTCCATCAATCGTCGGAGTTGGAGACCGCAATCATCGATCTCCTTCGACATGCCTGCGACACGTTCAACGCCGAAGCGGCCGAGCTGATCTACCTCACCGAGGCAAACGCGCAGTCGGTCTGCGTGCGGGTCGGCCCGGGCGACCAGGTGCAGACCATGCAGGTCCTGGGCGAGGCTCACGAGGTCCTGATCGGCTTGTTGGCGTCCGGCGAGTCCTCGATCCTGCGCGCCGGTGTCGAAGGGCCAGCGGCCGAGTTCTTGGCGCTGAGCGGATATCGGGACGCGATCATCGCTCCATTGCGCAATGAGGTCCGCATCGCCGGTGCCCTGGTGATCGCCAACCGTCTCAGTGAAGTCGTCGGGTTCGATTCGACGGACGCCCGCCTGGCCGAGACGCTGGCGAACCACACGACCACTGCGCTGGAGAACGGACGCCTCGAACAATCACTCGAGCAACTCCGCGTTCTCGAGGGCCGGTTGACGTTCCAGGCGACGCACGATCCGTTGACCGGATTGGCGAACCGAACCTTGTTCCGCACTCAGTTGCAGCAGGTGATCGAGCATCACGACGATGGCTGCGGTGCCGTCTTGTTCATCGATCTCGATGACTTCAAGACGGTCAACGACAGCTTTGGGCACGCAACGGGCGATGCCCTCTTGATCGAAGTCGCCGCTCGTCTCAAGAGTTGCATCGCCGATGCTGACGTGATCGCTCGGCTCGGTGGCGACGAGTTCGCCGTCTTGCTACGCGACGCTGACGATGCGTTAGGAGCAACTGTGGCCGCAGAGGCGATCCTGCGATCGTTCGAACAAGCGGCAACGATCACGCAACGTCGTCTCAGCATTCGAGCCAGCATCGGCATTGCTCTCATCCAGATCGGCGCGGATCCGGAGACGATGATGCGCAACGCCGACACGGCGATGTACATCGCCAAGGCGCAGGGCAAGCACCGCGTGGTCATGTTCGAACCGTCGATGTATGAGTCGAACGTCTACCGGTTCAACCTGCAAAGCGACCTGCAGCGGGCTCTGGATCGCGACGAACTGACCATCCACTTCCAACCGATCATCATGCTCGCCACCCAAGACGTCATCGGTGCCGAAGCCCTGGTCCGCTGGCACCACCCCAGCCTCGGGGAGCTTTCGCCGGACAGCTTCTTGGCCGTTGCGGATCAAACCGGTTTGATCGTCGCGATCGACAGGCTGATGATGGACAAGGCCTGCGAATGGCTTGCCGGCGTAGACGCGTCTGCACCCGGCCTGGTGCCGTGGGTCACCGTCAACGTGTCGCCGCGCAGCTTCCAGGAGCCGAGCCTCGTCGAGGAGGTGACTGCCGCCCTCGAGCGACACCATCTGGCGCCGAACCGACTCGGCATCGAGATCACCGAGAACCTGATGTCAGAGCAGGCCGACAGGGCCATCGAGACGTTGCAGGAGCTGAAGAGGATCGGCCTGCGGCTTGCGCTCGATGACTTCGGTACCGGCTACTCGTCGCTCAGCTACCTGCAGTCACTGCCTATCGACGTTGTCAAGATCGCCAAGCCGTTCATCGATGATCTCGAGTCGTCCGCGTCGCAACGAGCGTTCACCACCGCGATCGTCGCCCTCGGCGAGGCGCTCGGTAAGTTCGTCATTGCCGAAGGCATAGAGCGGTCCGAACAGTTCGACCTGCTCGAAGCCATCGGATGCGATGCGGGCCAGGGCTACATGTTCGCCCGGCCGATGAACGGAGCCGATTTCGTGCAATGGGCCACACAGTGGCGGCAGCGCCCGCTGCAGGCGGTGATCGCCAACGTCAGCCAACTCCGCTCGATACGGACGGCGCGACTCGGCATCTCGTCGGTTCGCTGACCCGGTCTGTGCTTCGGTCGACCACTGTCTCCGACGACGTAGGGTTCGAACTTCATGACAGAAGAGGTCGGAGTCGAAGGCAATGCCCGGATGACGGGTGCCTTGGGCGCGCTGCTCCTCGTGGCGTTGGCAGTCGAAGGGGTGACCGTTCCCAGCGTTCGGCAGATGTTCACGTTGCACGTGTTCCTGGGGCTGTTCGTCATCCCTATGGTGTGCCTCAAACTGGCCACGACCGGGTACCGGTTCTTCCACTACTACCGCGGCACGGAGGCCTATCGTCGCAAAGGGCCGCCTCATCCCGTGTTGCGCATCTCGGCACCCGTGTTGATACTTGCAACCATCTCGCTGCTCGGCACCGGCATCGTGATGCTGGCTGTCGGCCCGCAACACTCCGACACGTGGCTCACCGTCCACCAGGCAAGTTTCATCGTCTGGGTCGCTGTAACTACGGTGCACGTGCTCGGTCACCTCAGAGAGACGTGGAGGCTCACCGCTGCCGAAGTGAGGGACAGCCTCCACGTTGCGCGTCGCGGAGTGCGAACCACTCTCGTGGCCTGCAGCCTGGCCGTGGGGTTGACGATCGGGGTGGCGTCCCTCGGCTGGACGAGCGCATGGACAAACCGACCGCGACACGGCGCCGGCCCGACACCTGCGGCGGTCCGTCACCACTGAGCACCGCGGCGTTGCCGTTTCGGCATTCGTGCCGTGCAACCGTCGAAACCCAACCCCCGTTAAGTCTCGACGGTTGCCCCGTCCTGCGGCGTTGTGCAAAGCGTAGGCGGAATGAAGCGCCAACGCTAGGGCGATTTTGCACCGCGCTCACTCGGGACCTTCGCCCCTCCCCGAAGGAGATGAGCGGGCGTATTGTGCTCGTAGCAAGCTGGCCGTCCGGTCGGTGTCGATGGACTTGAATCGTCGAGGAAGCATGCTCGAACAATCTGCAGCAATGAGTGTCGAGAAGCGATGGGTCTTGGCGAGGTTCGGAGTCGAGCGACCACAGTTCCTCTCCTCGACACGCGGTTGGGGAACCATCGCCACCGCTTCGTGGTTTGCCGGCAGAGAGGCAGCTCGGGCCGCGGTATGCCCTCCAGGAACGTCTGGCACCGCCATTCAGATGGAACCAGCCGCGACCCCGTAGAGGGCGCCGCGGCACACCGACGTTTGCAACCGACCGCGGCTGGGCAACATGGGAGCGATGCCTAATGGGGGTATTCATGTCGACATCGCGCCTGCTGGTCGGGTCACGGTGGCGACTGTCCGCGGCGAGATCGATATAGCCTCCTCCGACGACCTGGGGCGCATGCTCAACAGGGTGGCGACGGCGAAGCGGTTGGTCCTGGACCTGTCGGGTGTGGACTTCATGGATTCGAGCGGGCTGGCTGTGCTGCTGCGCCAGTCGATGCGCAGGCGCGACGCAGGCGGGTCGCTGCACATCCGGCACCCGTCGCAGTCCGTGCGTCGTCTTCTGGAGTTCTGCTGTCTCGAGCACCTGCTCGAACCGGAACCCGTCAAGCGGGGGCCCAGGCGAGTGCCCAAAGGCTCCTAGTGCCGGGGCGAGCCGATCTCGTCGAGGATGAAGACGCTCTCCGTGGATCGAACCCCGGGCAACCGTTGGATCTGCTCCAGCAGCACGTCGCGCAAGGCCGGAATGCTCTCGGCACGAGCGATCAGCATCAGATCGAATCGGCCGGCGCACATCGCCAGGTACTCGACGCCCGGAATGGCGGCGAGGTCCGCTCGCAGGCCCCTCCAGTCGTGTTGCTCGATGTCGATGAACACCAGCGCAGCAACGCCGAGTCCGAGCGCCTGCGGATCGATCGTGGCGGTGAAGCCGGTGATCACCTTCTCATCTCGCAGTCGCTGCAGTCTGGTGTGTGCAGTCGACCGGGACACGTTGACCTTGTCGGCGAGGTCGGTGAGCGAGATCCGCGCATCTTCCACAACCGCTGCCAGCACGGCCCGATCCACGCTGTCGATCTGTCGCAGAGGACTCGATGCAGCGGGTCGTTGCGCGACGTTTTGTTCCATGTGAACACTGTAATCATCCAATTCGGCGCGATTTCGTTCTGGCACTCGACAATTCACCGCAGGAGCAGGATGATTGTCGGATGAACGGCTCAGTTCTCGAACTCCCCACTGACCATCCCGGAGTCTCCGATCCCCAATACGTCGGGCGACGAAATGACATTGCCGAACTGTCGACAGACCTGGAGATCGGTGTCCGTCCGCCACTCGTCGACTACACGCCGACCGAGAACGAGGTGTGGTCGACCGTCCACGACGCACTCACCTCGTTGCATGCCGAGTACGCAGTCGACGAGTATCGACGCGCTGCGCAGGTTTTGGATCTGCCGACTGACCGGGTACCGCAACTCGCTGACGTGTCGGACCGATTGACGGAGCTGACAGGGTGGCGGCTCTGTGCAGTGCCGGGCCTCGTGTCGACCGCGGAGTTCTTCGGTGCCTTGGCCGACCGTTGCTTCCCGTCATCGCAATACGTGCGTCACGCGTCCGTGCCGTTCTACACACCGGAGCCCGACGTCATCCACGAGTTGATCGGTCATGCCAACTCGCTGGCTTCACCCCGGATCGCAGGCCTCTACGAACGGGCAGGACAGGTTGCCGGCGAACTGACGGATCCACGTCTGGCCGAGTGGCTCGGCAGGGTCTTCTGGTTCACGCTCGAGTTCGGCGTAGCGATGGAAGCCGACGCGTTGCGCACATATGGCGCCGGCCTGCTGAGCTCATACGGCGAGATCACGAACTTCCGCAATGCTGACGTACGCGCATTCGACACCGAGGCAATGGGCGAGTTCGTCGACTACGAGATCTCGACCTTCCAAGACGTGCTGTTTGCCGCCGACTCGTTCGACGATGCCGAGGCCAGTCTGCTGAAGTTCTTCGACCAGCTCGCCGCCGCCTGACGACCCATCACTCGGCGTCGAGCGCGGCGAGGACCGGCGCGAACCATTCGATCGAATCACGATTGATCGGATCGGCAACCACCTGAACATGGCTGGCACCCGCAGCGGCGAACGCCCTGATCTGGTCGGCAACTTCCTGGTGTGTCCCACTGATCGGCTCCGTCGGTGTGTCGTTGTACGCCCCCATGCGTCGGCCGAGCCCCTCGGGCAGTTGCACGAAGATGGCGCACGTTGCGGAGACGTGGTCGGTCCTGTCGAGCTCGGCAATCTTTCGATCGACTTCTGATTTGACCTCCGCAAAACCCGCAGGTGTGTTGCCGTAATCGCTCCACCACGTGTTCCACGAGTCGACATAGGGGAGCGTGATCGACAGCATGCGCGGGCGCGCTGAGCCCACCATCAACGGAGGCCCGCCCGAGTGCACCGGGCGAGGGTGCAGCACGCATCGCTCGGCACGGTAGAACTCGCCGGCGAAGTCGATCTCGCCGTCGGCGAGGAGTGTGCGGATGATCGTGAACGCCTCGGCGAATCGACTGACTCGTTGATCGAAGGGAAAGCCGAAGGCGCGGTACTCCCGTTCGTTCCAGCCCGCGCCAAGTCCGAGTATCAGCCTGCCATCGGAGACGCCGTCGACCGTCGCCGCCAGCTTGGCCAACATCGTCGGTTGGTGGAAACTCGTAGACGCCACAAGTGGACCGAGCAGCACTCGCTCAGTCGACGCGGCCAACGCTGCGAGAGAGGTCCACACCTCCCACGGGCCGCGAGGACCGACCTCGAGGTCGTACAAGAGGTGATCACCGAGCCACACCGAGTCGAACCCGACTTGCTCGGCGGTCTGCGCCATTCGGATGAGTTCGGCGAACGGAACCTCCCATTCGACTTCGGGCAGTTGTACACCGACGAGCAGCGGTCGAGTCATTGCGTGAGGCTATGTGATAGCTCCGCCGCCGAGCCGAGCGAAACAAACCCGACGCGTATGATGACGCTCTCACATGAGACAGATCGTCAACGATCGAATGGAGAACCGATGAGAATTGGCGCCGTGTTCTCGCAGGCCAACAGCGGCACCGACGCCCACGCGATCCGGCAGTGGGCGATCGACGCAGAGGCGGCGGGATTCGAGCACCTCATGGCATACGACCATGTGCTCGGCGCGTCTACGGAACGTCTCGGGCCAGGTCCGTTCGGCAGCTTTCCGGCCGCTCCATATACATCCGACAACACGTTCCACGAGATCCTCGTGTTGTTCAGCCACCTCGCCGCGCTGACCACTCGCATGAGCTTCATCACCAGCGTGTTGGTCCTTCCGCAGCGCCAGACGGCACTCGTTGCCAAACAGGTGGCATCGATCGATCTGCTCAGCGGCGGCCGCATCCGATTGGCGGTGGGTGTCGGCTGGAATGCCGCCGAGTACGAAGGTCTCGGCGTCGGCTTCAACGACCGGACCGCGCTGCTGGAGGAACAGATCGACGTGATGCGCATGCTGTGGACACAGAAGCTCGTCGACTTCGATGGTCACTTTCACCACCTTCATGGTGTCGGCATCAATCCTTTGCCGACCCATTCGATCCCGATCATTATCGGCAGCGGCGCATCGGACCCAGTGCTCAGACGAGTCGTCCGCAAAGCCGACGGCTGGATGCCGCTGTTGATCCCGGGTCTCGATTCGATCGACATCGTCACGGCCGTCACCAAGCTCCGACAGTTCGCCGAGGAAGCGGGACGCGACCCCGCGACGCTGCCGATCCACGGTCGGGCGTACATCGGTCCCGGCTGGCAGACCGCCGTGGAGCAGGCGCTCGAACTCCGCTTCACCGATTGCAGCATCGGGTTCAATCGAATGGCTCAGCCTGGGTTGTCGCATGCGGAGCACCTCGCCGCGGTGATCGACGCAAAGCCCCAGATCGACAAGCTCGTCGGCTGACGAATGGAAGACGTCATCATCGCCGGCGGCGGGATCGGCGGATTGACCGCTGCGTTGAGCCTCAACCGCGCCGGTTTGCCCGTGCGCGTCTTCGAGAGCGTGGACCAAATCCAGGCGCTCGGCGTAGGGATCAACTTGCTTCCTCACGCCGTTCGCGAGCTCGACGCCATGGGTCTTGCCGGCGACCTGGCAGCCAATGGATTGACTCCGTCGACCTTGGCATATTTCACCAAGCGCGGCGAACCGATCTGGAACGAAGCGCGCGGTATCGCCGCCGGGTACCGATGGCCGCAGATCTCGATCCATCGCGGCGCGCTGCACACCCTCCTCCACGCGGCATCGCTCGCCGAGATCGGCGCCGACCGCGTTCACACGGGCTGTCACCTCGACCGCTTTGTCGAAACCGGTCAGGGTGTCGAAGCCACCTTCATCGACCGTCGAAGCGGCGCGATCACGGCAACTGCCCAAGGCTCAATGCTGATCGCCTGCGATGGCATCCATTCGGTGGCCCGGCGCCACTTCTACCCGAACGAGGGAATGCCCAAGTGGAATGGCGCACTGCTGTGGCGTGGTCTCGCAGAGGGACCACCCGTGTTCGATGGTCGCACGATGATCTGGGCTGGTCATCCACGACAGAAGTTCGTGATGTACCCGTTGCTCGACGTCGCCGACGGGAGGCAGCAGCTCAACTTCATTGCCGAGCTGCGCACCGACGACACCGAACTGCTCGAGCGTGAGGACTGGAACCGGCCTGGCGATCTCGCCGACTTCTTGCCGCAGTTCGCGGAGTGGAAGTTTCCCTGGCTCGACGTGCCGGGTCTGATCGCTTCGGCACCGTCGACCTACCTCTTCCCGATGGTTGATCGTGATCCCGTCGAGCGGTGGTCCTTCGGTAGGACGACCTTGCTCGGCGACGCGGCACACCCGATGTACCCAATCGGTTCGAATGGCGCGTCACAGGCGATTCTCGACGCGAGGACTTTGACGGGTTGTCTGCTGTCGTACGAAGACGATGTCGAAACCGCGCTCCGTCGCTATGACGAAGTGCGACGACCGGCGACTTCGGCGATCGTGCTGGCCAACCGCGGGCTGGGCCCCGA
Source organism: Ilumatobacteraceae bacterium (assembly GCA_031424145.1). Lineage (GTDB taxonomy): Bacteria > Actinomycetota > Acidimicrobiia > Acidimicrobiales > Ilumatobacteraceae > JAENVT01. Next base: position 6,541 of record JANPGV010000337.1, on the reverse strand, counting down.
GCTGCCGATGCAGCTCGTCGAGGAGCGAGCGCCGGGGGGCTTCGATCTGCTCTCGGATGTGATCACGGCGGACGAGATCCTCGCGGTGACGGACGGTTACCGGAAGATGGCCGGGTTCTCGTTGCAGCAACTGCACGACCGGCCGTCACTCGCAGACGTCCTGTACTAGAGGGACGAGCACAGGGCCAACAGCCCGGCATCAGTGAGGTCGGCCAGCTCGAGGTTCATCCGCTCCGGCCAAGTCGAGAACTTGGCGACCACGGTGTTCGACGGGTGATGGATCATCAACATCTGACCGTTGATCCCGAGCCCGCAATACACGCCGGCGACGCTGTCGTACACCCACCAGAAGTCCCGATAGCACGCGTTGCGACCGGCGCGACCAGCTTGAGCCGGCAGGACGAACGCGTCGATCAGTTCCTGATCGCGAGTCGTCGGCCGGGCCAGCCACGCACCGGGCACCACCTGTCGACCGGCGAACTCGCCGCGCTGCAGGCACATCACACCGAAACGGGCGAGGTCCTCGAGGGTCGTGCAGATGCCGCCCTCCACGACCGCAAAGCCGGCGGAGTCGACGATGATGTCGGCATCGTGTTCGGCAACGAGCGACCAGATGTGCTCGGAGAAAAGATCGGCGAACGTCCGCCCTGTGGCCTCGCACATCACCCACGCCAACACGTCGGGCAGGATCGACCGGTATTGAAACGCACCACCATGGTCGGAGCGGTTCGGTAGCTGCGTGATCCATTCGTAGGTGTCTGCCGGAAGATCGGAGCGAACCGGAGTGGTGTACCCGGAGATCTGCTCGATCAGGCGACCGTCGCTGTCGGGGTTGTCGTAATCCTCCTCGTCGAACTTCGTGCCGGCGCGCATGTCGAGCAGGTGCTGGACGGTGCACCCCTCCCACGATGTGCCGCAGAGCCTTTCGATGTAGTCGGGCACGAAGGCGGCGGGGTCGATCACTCCAGCGCCGACCAACACTCCGGCCAGGGTCGACGTCAACGACTTCGAGACCGACATCAAGAGATGCGTGTCGGTGCTTCGCATGAGGCCGCCGTACTGCTCGAACAGCACTGCACCATCGCGCACAACCATCAAGCCATCGGTGAACGTCGCTTCGACCATGTTGCCGACTGTCCAGCTTCTTCCACGATGGTCGAATTCGAACGCGGCGAGGTCTACGAGTGCGCGTGGCAGCGGCGAGACTGCACGTCCCGAGCCGCGTATCCGAGCCGTGCGGGTCAGCTCCCGGACATGGAGGAAACCCCACCTGTTGTACGGGGGATCGATCCAATTGGTGGAGCTCGCCTCACCACGCCGCGCCCCGAAGTCCGGACTCATCGAGGTCGCACCCTAGCGATCTCCGAAGAGCGGCATCAGACACTAGCGCTTTCGTTGCCAACGCTTGACCTTTTGTACAATCCGACGACACCTACGTGTGGGGGGACCGTGCTTGCTGACCGATTGAACAACCTGGGAACCGAGACGGCCTTCGCAGTGTCGTTGGCCGCCGCCGAGTGGGGTGCGAAGGGCAACAACATCTTCCCCTTCCACCTCGGCGACATCAACCTTCCGACGCCGGCCAACGTGGTCGAGGCGATGAATCGGGCCATTGCCGATGGCAAGACGGGTTACTGCGCAGCAGCCGGGATCCTGTCTCTGCGCGAGGCGTTGGCCGACGATGTGTCGATGCGTCGGGGCTTGAGCTACGGGCCCGGCAACGTCGCCGTGCAGCCCGGCGGCAAGCCGGTCATCGGCAAGTTCTTGCAAGTCGTCATGAACCCCGGCGACGGCGTGCTGTTCCCTACTCCCGGGTACCCGATCTACGAGAGTCAGATCGACTACTTCGGAGGGATCGGTCAGCCGTATCGCTACAAGCAGACGGCCACGGGTTTTGCTATCGACTTCGACCACCTTCGCATTCAGACCACATCCGCAACCAAGGTGTTGATCTACAACAACTTGCAGAACCCGCTCGGCTGCGAAAGCTCGGCGGAGGAGATGGCAGCACTCGCCGAGTTGGCCATTGACCGCAACCTGTGGGTGCTCAGTGACGAGGCATATTTCGAGATGCGTTACCGCGGGACCAGCACCTCGATCGCCTCCCTTCCGGGCATGCGCGACCGCACGGTGATCCTCTACACGTTTTCCAAGAAGTTCGCCATGACGGGCTGGAGGCTTGGTGCTGCCATCGGGCCCGACGAGCTGATCGCGCAGATCACCAAGATCAACACCAACGACGAGAGCTGCACGACCCACTTCGTCCAGGAGGCGGGCATCGAGGCATTGCTGGGCGACCAGTCGGGCGCCAAGGCAATCCTCGCCGAGTTGCAGCGGCGCCGGGACGCCGCTGTGGAAGAGCTGCAGAAGATCACCGGTTTCGTCATCGCCAAGCCCGACAGCACCTTCTACCTGTTCCCGAACATCACCGACGCCATGGATGCGTTGGGCTTCACCGAGGTCGCCGAATTCGCCGACGCCGCTCTTCGGGGCACTGGCGTCTCGTTCTGCACACGCCGTCACTTCGGTCGGCCGTTGGCCGGTGAGACAGAGCAGTATGCGCGATTCGCCTACTCGGGCATATCCGTCGACGACATCCGAGAAGGGCTCGGCAAGCTGCGGGAATGGGTCGAGGCGGCCTGATGCCCCACCCGCGCATCGTGGTTGCCGGGCGAATCCCAGATGTCGGACTCGACGTGTTGCGACCGTTCGGCAACGTGTGGGGTTGGAAGCACGACGAGCCGATCGAGGTCAGCGTGCTCTACGACCGCATCGCCGGCGCCGACGCCGTGTTGACCCTGTTGACGACAAGGGTCGACCACGCATTCCTCGATGCAGCCGGGCCACAGTTGAAGGTCGTTTCCAACGTTGCTGTCGGTTACAACAACATCGATGTCACCGAGTGCCGTGCGCGCGGCGTGATCGCGACGAACACACCCGGCGTGCTGACCGACGCCACAGCGGACATCGCCATGGCGTTGATCTTGATGGTCACCCGCCGGCTCGGCGAAGGGGAGCGCATCATTCGTTCCAACCGGCCTTGGCAGTGGGGGATGTTCATGCTGTTGGGCACCGGTCTGCAGGGACGTCGTCTCGGCATCATCGGGATGGGCGCCATCGGCCAAGCGCTTGCCCGGCGCGCCAAGGCCTTTGGCATGACGGTCGCGTACACCAACCGCAGCGCGGTGTCTCCTGAGATCGAGGCCGAGCTCGAGGCCGATCGGCTGAGCTTCGACGAGTTGCTGGGGACGTCTGACGTCGTCAGCGTGAACTGTCCCTACTCGCCCGAGACCCATCACCTGATCGGGCCGGAGCAGTTTGAGTCGATGCGTTCATCCGCGTTCCTGATCAACACCGCGCGGGGGCCGATCGTGGACGAGGCGGCCCTTGTCGAAGCTCTGCGCAGTGGAGCCATCGCGGGTGCAGGTCTCGACGTGTATGAGCACGAGCCCCAGCTGCAGCCCGGACTAGCCGAGCTCGACAACGCTGTGTTGATCCCGCATCTCGGCTCCGCGACGATCGAGACCAGGGCTGCGATGGCGACTCTGGCTGCTCGAAACGCAGTCGCTGTCCTCAGCGGTCAACCGGCGTTGACTCCGGTCACCTGACCGCTACAGCAACTCGTAGTCCTCGTTGTCGACTTCGCGGGTCCGCGGGCTGTAGGCGGGAGATAGCCTTCTTGCCACCATGCGAGCCTCACTAGCGGAACTGTTGTCGTCCGGCCGCACCTTGTTGGCCGATGGCGCCACAGGTACGAACTACTTCGAGCGGGGACTCGGTGCCGGTGACCCGCCCGAGTTCTGGAACGTGGATCATCCCGAGAAGGTGCGCACGCTGCACCAACAGTTCGTCGATGCCGGCGCCGACATCATCCTCACCAACACCTTCGGCTGCAACCGTCACCGCCTCAAACTGCACCAGGCCGAGGGCCGCGTATACGAATTGGCCAAGCGGGCTGCCGAGATCGCCTGCGAGGTTGCCGACGCGTGCCCGCGTCCAATCGTCGTCGCCGGCTCGGTCGGGCCCACCGGCGAGCTGTTCGAGCCGCTTGGCGCCCTGAACGACAGCAGCGCCGTTCAGTCGTTCGGCGAGTTGGCTCAGGGGTTGAAGGACGGCGGCGCAGACATCGCCTGGATCGAAACCATGTCGGCCGCAGAAGAGATCCGCGCGGCTGCAACCGGTGCGTTGCAGGCCGGCTTGCCGTACACGGCAACCTGCTCGTTCGATACGGCAGGCCGAACGATGATGGGCTTGCTGCCGGGTGACCTCGCCCATGTCTTCGACGGACTTGCGGAGCCCCCAGTGGCGATCGGTGCCAACTGCGGCGTCGGTGCCGCCGACATCCTCGTGTCGCTCCTGGCGATGTCCGAGCGCGACGCGCACACGTATCTCATCTCCAAGGGCAACTGTGGCGTGCCCTACTTCGCCGGCACGGAAGCTGTGTACACCGGCACTCCGGAGTTGATGGCCAAGTACGCGCAGTTGGCCGTCAAGGCCGGCGCACGCGTCGTCGGCGGCTGTTGTGGCACGTCACCCGTGCATCTCGCAGCGATGCGCCGCTCGCTCGACGAGTTGATTGCCAAGCCGACACTCGACGACATCATCGAGGCGATCGGCCCGCTGGTCAACGCTGCGCCGTCTGGTCCCGCTCCAGATCGCGAGAGGCGTCGCGGACGGCGCGGAGGGTAATCTCCGGTCCGGGTCGGCCCGCAGGCCAATGACACGGAGGTTGGAATGGCACAGCAGGTTCGTGGAGTCGTAGCGCGCTCGAAGGGCGCGCCGGTGTCGATCGAGACGATTGTCGTGCCGGATCCAGGGCCTGGCGAGGCAGTGGTCAAGGTGCAGGCCTGCGGTGTCTGCCACACCGATCTCCACTACCGCGAAGGCGGCATCAACGACGATTTTCCATTCCTGCTGGGGCACGAGGCCGCAGGTGTCGTCGAGTCGGTCGGTGAGGGGGTCACCAACGTCGTGCCCGGCGACTTCGTCATCCTCAACTGGCGCGCCGTGTGCGGAACATGCCGCAGCTGTCTCCGCGGTCGGCCATGGCTGTGCTTCAACACCTTCAACGCAACCCAGAAAATGACGCTGACGGATGGGACTGTCCTGTCGCCGGCGCTCGGTATCGGCGCGTTCGTCGAGAAGACTCTGGTCGCCGCGGGTCAGTGCACCAAGGTGGATCCGGCGGTGCCGGCCACCACAGCCGGCTTGCTCGGATGTGGCGTGATGGCCGGCATCGGCGCAGCGATCAACACCGGCAACGTCGGTCGCGGCGACTCGGTCGCGGTTTTCGGTTGTGGCGGGGTCGGCGACGCCGCCATTGCCGGCGCTCGACTGGCCGGGGCGCACACGATCATCGCCGTCGACATCGACGATCGCAAGCTCGAGTGGGCGAAGGAGTTCGGCGCGACGCACATCGTCAACTCACGCAACGCCGATCCCGTCGAGTACATCAAGTCGGTCACCGGTGGCAATGGTGCCGATGTGTGCATCGAGGCCATCGGCAATCCGGCGGTCTATCGCCAGGCATTCGAGTCCCGCGACCTCGCGGGAACGGTCGTGCTGGTCGGTGTACCGCGTCCGGACATGACCCTGGAACTGCCGTTCATCGAGGTCTTCGGTCGCGGCGGCTCGCTGAAGTCGTCCTGGTATGGCGATTGCCTGCCTTCGCGCGACTTCCCGATGCTCGTGACGCTTCACCAGCAGGGCCGTCTACCGCTCGACAAGTTCGTCAGCGAGATGATCTCGCTCGACGCGGTCGAAGAGGCCTTCCACAAGATGGAGCGCGGCGAGGTGCTGCGCAGTGTGGTCGTGTTGTGAGGACGTCGTTGTGAGGACGTCGTGACGATCGAGCTCGTCACGACCGACGGGATCTTTGCGCTCGACGGTGGTCAGTGGCAGGTCACCAACAACATCTGGCTGGTGGGCGACGACCGCGAGGTCGTCGTGTTCGACGCTGCCCACGATGCTGCACTCATCGTGCAAGCCGTCGGTGGCAGGCGAGTGAAGGCAATCGTGCTGACACACGGGCACAACGACCACATCAACGCCGCCGTGCCGCTTCGCGACGCGGTCGATGCCCCGGTGCTGCTGCATGATGCAGACCAGATGCTGTGGGACGTTGTGTGGCCCGACGCCAAACCCGACGGGTTGCTGACCCCGGGGGAGTTGTTGAAAGGCGGCGGGCACGAGCTCGGTGTGCTGCACACCCCCGGCCATTCGCCAGGGTGTTGCTGTTTCTATGACGTCGGCTCTGGTGCCGTGTTCAGCGGCGACACTCTGTTCTGCGGTGGGCCGGGTGCCACGGGACGCAGCTTCAGCGATGAGCCGACCATCGTGCGATCGATACGCGATGTGTTGCTGCGGCTACCCGACGAGACGATCGTCCACACCGGCCATGGCGACAGCACCACCATCGGAGCCGAGCGCGAAGGCGTGCTCGCCCGAGCAGCGGACCTCGGCCTGTAGCCAGCGGGAAATGCGGCACCATTGCCACCGGTGACCGACTTGATGTACTCGACGGGATCGGCGTTGCGTGAGT
>JANPGV010000336.1:0-4435 GCA_031424145.1 Ilumatobacteraceae bacterium | reverse complement strand
CGGTCAGCGCGATTGTGCGTTGTGCAACGCGGCTTTGTCGCCGGCGCTCGGGCTGCTATGGCCGAACGGGAACACCCATCGAAACACGCTCAGCACGGGCTTCTTGCACCAACAATCCGGCCCGCAGCCACACACGTTCCTGCCCTGCTTCTCGCCCAATCGGCCGATCAGGGCGGCGAGCAGATAAACGGCCAGCACGGGAACGAGGATGCGTCTCATGGCGTCGAAGAGTAGTCAGTCGCGTCAGGTGGCGCCGGGCTGCACGACTCCGGCCAAACCAGATGATCCGCCTCACGCCGAACCGCCATCGGAGTGTTTCCCGCCACCCCGGGGGCGCGACAAACACTCCGATGAGCAGTTCGCACCGTCAGGTTTGCCGTCTGATGACGCTCAATCTTCGACGAGTCGGAGAACCGTCTGGATCGTGTCGTAGTGAATGGAGAAGGTCCCCGCGTGGTTCAGAACGTCCCCGGTCGTACCTTCCCAGCGCCCGGTCTCCTCGAAGCACAATGCCCCGGCTCCGTCGTACACGGTGACGGCTGTCTGCGGATCGAGCCTGAGACCGTTGCCATCATCGATCTTCAAATCGAAGGAATCGTCCTTGGAGGCCAGCTGTGAACCCCAGTCAATGAAGCTGAGACGCAGCATTCTTTGGCCGCCGCATTCGACATCGCCGAAGTCGTTATCAAACCGGAGCTGGAATGAACTCGAGATCTCAGGACTAATTGCATGGCGGCCATCGGCAGACAGCCACTGATGTTCGAGCGTCTGCGAATATCCGTCGTCGGCGCGACTTCGCAGGACTAGCTCGAACTTTTCCGCTCCTCCGCACGAGGCGAGCACGCTAATGGCGACGCAGAAGACACCGAGCAGCGACAAGTTTCGACGAGAGCGGTGCTTCCCGATCGACAGCATTACGGACACGATTCGGCCTTCTCGTTCGATCCGAGGTACCGAGCGAGGTCGGCCGATGAGAGCGGCTCGGTGACGAGACTGCACGCGACTTCTGGCCAGTCGGCGGTCCACACGTCAACCCAGGTCGCTTCCGCCGTCCCGCCAATCAGCAGATAGTGGCCATCCGCAGTGAATCGGATCGGCACCACTGAGGAGACGTTGCGAATCTCGATGGACTCACCGAGTGCGACGACGGGGTCTGCGTTCCAGAGCTGAAGGGCTCCGGATCCGTCAACGGTGGCCAACAGTCGACCGGTGCTGTCGACAGCAATTCTGCGGGAATCGCCTCCGACTTCGTATCGCTTCGTCGTCTGGCGTGATCGGAGATCAATGACCTGCGCGCCATCCTTACCGACGACGGCGACTCGATCCTTTGATACGAACTGCGCGTCGAATCCGGTGCCGGCCGGTGCAATGCTCGCCGCGTCAACTCCTTCGAGGTCGTACCAGATTGCTTCGCCGGATTGCGTCGAGACGACGAGTTCGCTTCCATCGTCGCTGAGGTCGATCGCTTGTAGGTTGCGCCGTTCGGGGGACGGCGACAAGGTGATCGGTTCCGACCTATGTCCGTTGTCATCGACGACCTCGATCCGCCGGTCGGCTCCTTGATAGGCGACGCGCCTCCCGCCACGGTCGAGGGCGATCATGAGCTCCGGGGGGAACGACTGGGACTCATCAAATGCAAGGGAAGAGACGTTCCGCTTGAATTCGGTCACCATCTCACCGGATGCGGCGTCTCGCAGCTCGATTCGCCCGTCGTCGTACACCAAGACAAACCGTGTTCCGTCCGCGCTCGCTGCGATTGCCCGTTTTGGTGTCGTCCCCGAATCGAAGGGCACCTCGCGTGGTGCAGGGCCGGATGGGGCGAAGACCATCGTCGCGCCGTTCGGGCTCGGAACCAGCACGCCGAATCCTGGTGACGAGATCGTAGGTCCGAGGCTCGCACCCGGCACTGTGGTCAGTAGCTTCACGTCTCGCTGCACGTCCCAATCCCAGGTGCGCCCGGTGGTGTCGATGCTGACGAGGCTGGTTGCGGAACCAGGTCGGAAGAAGCTGGCCGAGAGCTGACCCCCGCCGAAAATGCGCGGTCGCGTGACAAGGTTGCCCGTCCCAGTGTCCCAGACGGTCGCGACGCCGTCGCGGGAGGTCGAGACCATTCGCAAGCCCTGTGGGTCGAAGTCGATCCAATTGATTCCCTCGTTGTGAGGTGACGGCTGGGTGTCGACGGGCTGTTTCAGGTCGCCGTCCAACGTCCACATCTCGACCTGTCCGTTATCGCGTCCGATCGCGATGTGCTGGCCCGACATGGCAATGCGCGTGACGGTTGCCGACGCCTCAAAAGTTTCGAAGACGATCTTTCCGGTCGAGGTATCCCAGACCACGGCATGCTGGTCCCGTACTACAGCGAGCAGATGCCGACCGTCAGAGCTGAAGGTCACATCACGAATGCTGCCAGTGTCGCCGGAACTCACGGCCCGTACCTGCCGGCCAGAAGCAACGTCGTAGAGCGTGACGCCGGCTGGCGCTCCACTCTCATCGCTGTCGTTCCCAACCGCAAGCGTCGTTCCATCGGGCGACAGTCCGATCTGTGCAGGGCTGGCCGTCACACCCGGCGACTGCCCGACGATCTCACCCGTCTGGAGGTCGACGGTTTCCATCGAGGTACTGATCACGCCGAGAACGCGCGAACCGGTGTCGACCACTACCGCTGGGCGAAGTTCACGGGTCCGCAGAGGCTCCAGCGTGGTCGCGTCGAGCACCACTCCGCGAACGAGCTCATCGATCCCAACGAGGACGCCGCCATCGGCTGAGATCGGTGTGTTCCCGGTGAGTTGCACATGGAGGTTCTGGCCTGCCTTGAATCCAGCATCCTGGGCGATGGCGTCGAGCAGCAGGCCCTGGGTGACGGGTGTCGAGGCGCGACGATCGGCCACCGCTGCGAGCTGAAGCCGGGCAGACGCCGAAAGCCCCGGCTGGCTGCGAACCGTCGCCACCAGCTGTGAAGCCACAGCCGCGGCGCGGCCCCGATCGGCTTTCTTGGCCTGGCTGACCGCGAGAACGGTCCCCGCTGCGGCGACGATGAGGCCGACGACGCTGACACCGACGAGGATGCGCAGACGTCGATTGGAGCGGACGTGCTGTCGTACCTCGGTCTCGGACTTCGCGACGGCCGCATCGACGAAGTCGCGTTCGAGGTCAGAGAGATCTGGCGCGGTGTCGCCGATCCAGGAGAGCGCAGCGGACAACCGCGCCCCGCGGTAGAGCTCGCCCTCGTCACGACCTAGTTGGGCCCACGCGCTCGCAGACGAAGTGAGGTGACGATGCAGTTGGATGCCATCACGGTTGTCGTCGATCCATGACCTGAGGCGCGGCCATGCTTCGATCAGGGCCTCGTGGGCCATCTCGATGCCGTCGGACCCGGCAGTCAGCAGCCGCGCTTCGACGAGCACATCGATGACGCGGCGATCGATCGACGAGCCTTCGAGCTGTTCATAGGGCAGCTTTCGCCGGGCGTGCTCGCTGCCCTCACCGGGTTCGACGAGGCGCAGGAAGAGTCGCTCGGTCTGGACTCGCTGTGCTGGCTGGAAACTGTCGTAGACCCGCTCGGCCGTTCGGGCGATGGCTGCAGCGATCGATCCTGCTTCACGGTACGCATCAAGAGTCAGCGAGTCGTTGTTTCGGCGCTGCCACGTCTCGACCAATGCGTGCGAGACGAGCGGAAGTGCTCCGGCATGGTCCGCCGCTTCAGCGACGATGGTGTCGACCAAATCGCGCGCCACGACGAGCCCGGCCATTTCTGCCGGCTTGGTGATGACGGCTCGCAACTCCTGTTCGCTCAACGGGCCAACGACGACCTGTCGCCTGGCGAGCTGTGGCGCGAGTTCGGGGATCCTGGTGCAGTAGCCATAGAAGTCCGCTCGAAGCGAGATCACCACGTGGCCGGCGGTGTCGTTCACGCGGGCCAGCAGTAGACGCACGAACTCGCGTTGGGTTGCCTCGTCGTCCGTCAGCGTGAAGAGCTCCTCGAACTGGTCGACGATGACCACGTCGGCCGAGGTAGGCACCTGATAGATGCTGCGCAGAGGAACGTTGCCGGGCGTGATCACGCACGCTTGGCGCAATCCACTCAGCTTCCGTGCGTCCACTGCTTTGACAAGGCCCGCTCGCAGCGCCGAGGACTTGCCAGCTCCAGAGCTTCCGACGACAACGACGAACGACGCAGAGCGGACAGCCTCGACGAGTTCGGCGACCAGACCATCGCGCCCATAGAACAACTCGGCATCGTCGAGTTGGTAGCTGGCGAGTCCCTTGTACGGGCACGCCTGCGCCGGAACGCTGTCGAGCTCTGCTGCCTGTCCGAGGATCGCCACCTCGAGGCGTTGCAACTCCGGCGAGGGATCGATCCCGAATGATTCAAGCAGGGCTGTTCGAGCCCGCTGGAAGGCCAGCAACGCATCGCTCTGCCGGCCGAGTCGGTAGT
>JANPGV010000335.1:0-4950 GCA_031424145.1 Ilumatobacteraceae bacterium | reverse complement strand
TCAAGCCCCACACCCCCTCACGATCTCTACAACATCGTCGCGCTTCTTCGGTTGTAGCCGCGTTGTAGTTCCGCAAACCGCAGGTCAGCGCCCATAGTGCGGCGTCAATGCGGCGGCGGCGGGCACCGATTGCGCCTTGTCATGCCCATTCGACCCCATTGCGGCTGACCTCAGCCTCGCGTACCGGTCGTCACGGGTTGAGCGGCCTTGACCGCCACCGCGGGGTGACAACTCGACGGTGTTCCCGTGCGATTCATGACGAATCGCACTGCAATCCTTCGACTCAGCTCCCTGCTGCTCGTGAGCTCAATAGTGACGCCGGCGGCCGCCCAAAGCGGACCAGCTTCGCGACCGGCATGGCATGAGCCACGGATCACCTTCGTCGATGAACCGACTCCGAAGGCACAAGAGATCATCACGTGGGCCGTAGCTCAATTCCGCGACGCCGGTCTGCAGCTCCCCGACTTGAAGATCTCGTTTCCCGCTTTCTGCGATCGCAAAGGGGCGCTCTATCACGTCGGCAAAGGCGTCGTCGACTTCTGCCGCATCAACAAGCGCAGGGCATTGCACGAGTTCGCACATGCTTGGGACGACACCTCAGGAGCCGTCGACCGCGAGGCGTTCCTCGAGCTGCGCGGCCTCACGGTCTGGTGGGGCGGTACCGAGATGAAGTCACGCGAGCAGGGCGCCGAACACCTTGCCGAGATCATCGCATGGGGCTTGATGGGCGCAAACCCGCAAGACGTCCCCCAGCTTCCGAACAACTCTGTCGCGGAATTGACCGAGGCATTCGACATGCTCATCGCGAGAGTCACACATCCCACTGGGTGACGCCGGAATGCGATCGACGGTCTACGCGGTTGACGGCGACGACTAACAGAACGACGAGGTGTGTATGACCGAGCTCGACACGGCATCACCAAACCACACCGACGCGCCTAGAGAATGCCAGTCGAAACAGTCAGCTCGCGGTGCTGGGTTCACCCGATGCCCGCGGCACGCGCAAGGTGGTGGCAGGATTTCAACCCGCGGCCTTCGGATCATGAACGGTACGGCGTCGTTAGCGCGGCAGAGCTAACAACCGACCGCTTGTGGGACCCGGTGTGAGTCGGATCTACCCTTGTGTTCAGGCGGTCAGCATATTTCTGACTCACACCTGATCTTCAGACGCAAAGCATTGCGGGGATCTCGGTGCCACTACCTCCGCTTGCTCCGGGGGTTCGTGGCGCCCAGATCGGGTCTCAGTCGGCCGGTCCTGGATCGTCTGCCGTCCAGGGCACCGAGCCCGATAGCCAGTGGGTGATCCTCTGTTCCTGGTCGTTGCGGTGGAGATGTCGTGGTGGTGTGGCGAAGGTCGCGTAGGGACGGCAGCGCAGCACGACGCGAGCTTCGTCCTTGGCCATCCGCTCGACGAACGAACGCGCGGCTCGAGGTCCGCGGGGGCGAGGCCGACTTCTTCCGCTGCAGGTGATCCTGTCGATCCTCGGACTCCCCGAGGCCGACTATCCGCGGCCGATCCGCTACACCCTCACGACATCCTGAGATCCGACGCGTCACCGGTCATTGCTTTGATCGGTAGCACCCGGTGCTCGAGGTCCTGTGCCGGTGACCGGGCAAGCACCACAGTCGCCGCCAGCGTGAGCGCGATCCCGAACGTGGCCGGCAACGCCCATCCCGGGCGCATGTGGTCGTCGAGGGCGACGGCACCGATGACCACTGCGACGAGGACCTCGGTGGCCCACATTGCAGCGGTCACGGGGCCGACCTCGCCGCGCATCAATGCACCGGCATGGAGAGCGAGGGCAATGACGGCGTAGATCAGCATCGCCCACAACATCGGTTCGGTGAAGATCGCGGTAGTCGATTCGCCTTTGACACGGATGGTTCTTGCGGAGAGAGCGCTGGACGTGAACGCGACGCCGGCGAGGACCGCGAGGATAACGGCCTTGTTCATCTTGATCGCGAAGAACGCGGCGACAACGAGCACCGGGATTCCGGCCAGGATGCACAGCTTGAGGAGATGGGTGACGTCTCTGGCCTCGTCCGAGCCAGCAGAAACACCAACGATGACCAGACCGGCCACCGTCGCAACGATCGCCCACCGGTCCGTTCTGCGGAGCTCGGCGCCCAGGACGATCCCGGCGAGCACAACGGTGACAGCGAGACTGCCGGCCAGGATCGTTTGCACAGCGAACAGTGGCAGCGTGTGCAACGCGAATCTTGAGATCACCCAGCTCCCGAAGTCTGCGAGCAGACCGAGGAGGAACATCGGCTGCGTGACCATCGCTTTGACGCCAACCTCCCCGCCTGCGGCGGCATGCCGCGCACCGAGGGCTTGCAGAACCGCGCCGACGCCATATCCAAACGCGGCAATGAGGCAGAACACCAATGCGGTCTTCATGACCGCGGCCGGTTCTGCGACCAATCATGCGAGCGGCGGTTCACAGGGCCTCGTGGCCGGATGGGGCGGATCTCACGCCATTGAGTGTGCCGCATTGATTGTGCCGCCAAACGGTGAATGGCACTCCCCACGGCGGCACGACCTCGACAGCTTGGCCCCGCCACAGGGAAAGGCGAAAATGGCGCGAAGAAATTCCTCAAGTCGCGGTCCGGTCCTGTCGATATACGCGCGTGACGACCGGGACGTTGGCTCGGGTCCAAGACGGATCCACGCAGTGGTCCCCTCATCCAATGACCAGTCGAATGCTGCGGGTCAGCATTCTCGCCGTGCCGGTCGCAGCTTCGTTCGCCACCGCATGGACGCTGAGCTCACTCACCGCGGTGCCATCGACCATTGCCGGCGCTGCTGTTCGTTGGCTGCTGGTTGCCGCCGCAGCGACGGTGGTGCTGTTTGCCGCCGAGCGTCTCACCTGTCGCCTCGCGCCGTTGGCGACGTTGCTGGCCCTGAGCCTCACGTTTCCGGATCGCGCGCCGCCACGGTTTGGTGTCGCGCTGCGTAACGGCTCGACACGCCAGCTGCACGACCGCATCGCGCAAGCACGCCGGGGCGACGTGGGCAACACCCCCGCTGAGGCTGCCGAACGTGTGCTCGAGCTCGTCGCCGCGCTCAGCGTCCACGACCGCACCACCCGAGGCCATTCAGAACGGGTGCGTGCGTACAGCCGGATGATCGGCGAGGAGATGGGGCTCAACAAGGTCGAGCTCGACCGCCTGCAATGGGCCGGGCTGCTGCACGACGTCGGCAAGCTACTGATCCCGGCGGCGATCTTGAACAAGCCTGGGACCCTCACCGCAGAGGAGTACAAAGAGGTGTGCCTGCACCCGGCGTACGGCCGCGGCATGGTCACCGCTTTGATCCCGTGGCTCGGAGACTCTGCCCGAGCGGTGTGGGAACATCATGAGCGCTGGGATGGCCGGGGCTACCCGTCGGGTCTGGCCGGTCTCGACATCGCCCTGGCGGCGCGGATCGTTGCTGTCGCCGACGTGTTCGATGTGATGACATCGGCACGCTCGTACAAGAAGCCCGTCTCGTCGGCCGACGCACGCACCGAGCTGGCGCGATGCGCCGGCGGGCAGTTCGATGAGGAGATCGTGCGGGCATTCCTCAACATCTCGATCGGTCGGCTGCGACTGGTGATCGGGCCCCTGTCGTGGATCTCTCAGATCCCGCTGTTCCCGACGTCGGTTCTCTCGACTGCTTTCGGCAGTCACGCCGCAACCCTCGCCGCAGTCCTCGCTGTTGTCGGCCCGACCGCGGTCGGCATGGACCGCATCGACGCCGTATCGGGTCGGCCGTCGATCGTCGCACATGCAAGCGGCTCCGTCCTCGAATCGCTTGGCGTGACGGCTGAACTGATGTCGCCCGGGCGGACCGTCACAACGTCGGTGGCCCTGAACCGCGACGGCCAGGTCCTGGAGCACGCGCTGGAGTCCGCCGACGCGAACCCGCCGCTGGTGCCGCCGACAACGCCATCAACGTCATCGCCGCCCGACCCGGCAGTGCCGATCGTGCCCTCACCCCTTGTGCGGGTGACGCCGCTTGTGCCAGCGCCGGTTGTCTCGCGTCCCGAGCCGTCGGTGCCGGTTGTGTCGTCTGCGGAGCCGTCGGTGCCGGCTGTGATTGCTCCGTCGGTGCCGGTCGTAACCGTGGCGCCGGTGCCCGTTGTTACCCTGCCGGCGGCGCCGGCCGCTCCGCTCGTCGACCTGGGCGTCGCCGCTGACTTCGGAGTGCTCGCCTACGCGGCGGTCACGTCGACCGGACCAACGTCGATCACGGGCAACGTCGGCACCACCACCACTGGGGACACCGGGCTGTTGCCGGCGCAGGTCTCCGGCCAAATCTTCGCGACCACCCCCACCGTTCCGGTCGCGGCCCACGCGGCGGTTGCGGCAGCACAGCTCTTCCTCGACGCCCTAACAGCTTCGCTGCTCCCCGGTGTCGAGCTCGGCGGACGCACGATCACGCCGGGCGTGTATCAGGGTGGCACTATCGAGTTGACGGGGACAGTGACCCTCGACGCCGGAGGCGACCCCAACGCCTTGTTCGTGTTCAAAGCGGCGAGCACGCTGGTCACCGCGTCAGCAAGCCGCGTCGTGCTCGCCAACGGCGCCAAGGCGACCAACGTGTTCTGGCAGGTCGGCTCGTCGGCAACGTTCGGCACGACGACACAGCTCGCCGGAACCGTGATCGCCAACATCTCGATCACTGCGACCACCGGTGTCGTCGTCGTCGGGCGCCTGATCGCCCGCAACGGGGCTGTGACGTTGGATTCCAACACGATCACCGTCCCCGCGAGCAGCTGACAGCCCGGTCGCCGCGCGTCGTCATCCGCCAGAGATGGCGGGGATGATCGAGAGGTCCGAACCGTCGGCGACCGTCGTCTCGACACCGTCGAGATCGCGGATGTTGTCGGAGTCGACGAACAGGTTGACGTGGACTCTCGTGCGGCCGGTCTCGTCGCGGACACGCCGCTCCAACGCCGGGTGTGT
>JANPGV010000334.1:0-7013 GCA_031424145.1 Ilumatobacteraceae bacterium | reverse complement strand
GCCGCGAGCTCGCCCACATCGGCGGCATCAGCCCACGGCACCACGAAACCGAACTTCATCGGTCAATCATCGCGCTTCACGAGAAGGCCCGCGACAGCGAGATCGCAATTACAGTCTCTGCCGATGGACTTCCAGCTACCTGGCGCGGACGATCCGCGCCGCGTGGTCGTGCGCCGTTGGCTGGAAGACCACCCCCAGGCGACGAACGAGCAGCTCGCCGGAGCCGGCTATGTGGCACCGCAATGGCCTGCACCGTGGGGACTTGCTGCCGACCCCGTTCACCAGTTGATCATCGACGACGAGTTGTCGAAGGCAAAGGTCCGCCGACCGGCGAATCCGATCGGCATCGGTTGGGCGGGGCCGACCCTGATGTATGCCGGCACCGAGGATCAGCAGCGTCGGTACCTGCCGCCGATGCTGTCAGGTGAAGAGTTCTGGTGTCAGCTGTTCAGTGAGCCCGGAAGCGGCAGTGATCTCGCCAGCCTCGGAACTCGCGCAGTGCGCGACGGAGACGAGTTCGTTGTCAACGGACAGAAGATCTGGACCAGTGGCGCGCAACACGCTGCATTCGGAATCCTTCTCGCGCGGACAGACCCCGATGTGCCGAAGCACAAGGGCATCTCCTACTTCATCTGCCCGATGAAAGCCCCCGGCATCGAGATACGTCCGATCACCGAGATGACCGGTGGGCACACCTTCAACGAGGTCTTCTTCAGCGATGTGCGCATCCCCGCGGGCAACCTGGTCGGTGACCTCAACGATGGTTGGCGGCTGGCCAAGGTCACACTCGGCAACGAACGCATCTCGCTGTCGACCGGCGGGGTCTTGTGGGGCAACGGGCCCACTGCGTTGGAGCTGATCGAGTCGATCAGGCACCGTGGCCAGGTCACGGATTCGGACATGCGGCAGCGCATTGCCGGCGTTTACATCGAGCACACCCTTCTCGATCTCATCCGCCTGCGCACCTTGAGCGCCCGGCTGAAGGGCCAACAGCCCGGCCCGGAGGCCAGTGTGCGCAAGATCCTCGCCGACGAGCACGGCCAACACGTGATGGCCTTGGCCCGCGACCTCATCGGTGCCGCGGCGATGCTGGCGCCCACCGACCGAAGGGGGTTCGGTCCCGAGCCGGCGGGCGGATTACTGCACCCGGGCTGGTATCACGGCTACCTGTTCAGTCAGGCCCTCACGATCGGAGGCGGCACCGGCGACGTGCAGCGCAACATCGTCGGCGAGCGCGTGCTCGGTCTGCCACACGACGCCGACGTCACCACCGGAATGAGTTGGTCTGAGACGCAACGCGCCGACCGCGTCGCGATGGGCTAGGCCGACGCGCCGTCGTACCGACGCAGGCCGCGTTTCCAGCACCATCTGGACACGACCAGCAGTACCGCTGTGAACGCGATCATCACCACCACGGACTGCCAGGCCAACCTGCCGGTCACCGCCTCTGAGGGCACAGTGATCGCAAATGCGAGCGGGATGATGAAGGTCAGCCCGTAGCGCAACCAGCCCGGATAGATCCCGACGGGATACTGGCCGGCACGGAACAGGCCGTCGAACAGCTCCTGTACCTCATCGATGCGCACCAGCCAGAACGACGCCGAGGCGAGCATCAGCCAGAAGCAGTAGATGGATATCAATCCACTGAGAAGGAGCGCGACGAAAGCGAGCAGGTCCTGCCACTGGGCGGTAGGTCGCAACTGAACCAACGCGACGACCAGCACCGCCAGCCCGACGAGCACGTCGGTGAGTTGCCAGAACCGAACGTCGCGGATGCTTACGAGCAGCTGCGCGTCTGCGGGCTTGGTCAGTGCGAAGTCGAGCTTGCCTTCACGCACATCGTTGACGACGCGCTGCATGTTGGGTTGGATGAACGTGCGGATGACTCCGCCGACGAGCGTGAAGACACCCATCACCGCGAGCAACTGCGGACGACTCCAGCCACCGAGATCGCTGGTCTTCGAGAACACGACCGCGAGGATGATCAGACCCGTCCCGACAGTCAGCAGCGACTGCAGCAGTTGCAGGAAGAAGTTGATCCGGTACTGCATCTCGTTCATCACGCCGACGCGCATGAAGGTGGCCGTCAGCCGCGTCCTGCCGCCGCGGCGCACGCGGGGCTCGTCGGTCGAAGTGCTCATCCGCCGACCGAGCTGAAGCGTCGCACCGCTCGTGGCCACACGAGGGACAGCAACCCGATGCCGGCGAGGATCCAGGCCACCTGCATCCCGAGACCGATGAACAGGTCGCGGTTCTTGATCGGTCCTGTGAGCGCGACGATCGGAAAGCTGAAGGTCCATCGAAACGGGAAGTACCACGTCAAGGTCTGGAACCACTTGGGCATCAGGACCAACGGGAACACCCGACCCGACAGCAACATCTCGCTGAGGATGTATGCCTCGAAGATCGCGCTCACGCGTGTGGTCCAGAACGTGATCAGACCGAGCGACCACTGGATGATTGCCCGGATCAAATACGCGCCCCAGATCGCGAAGAAGAACACGACGCATTGCAGAGGTGTCGGGCTCAACGTCGGCCGGAACAGCAGCACCAGTACCGCGGCGATCGGAATCCACAGCAGCAGCACAACGATCTTCCATCCGGCGAAGCTGGCCAGATCTTCGTGAATCGGGTGTATGGGTCTCATCAACTGGCCGGACAATGTGCCGTCCTTGATCCGCTCCTCCCAAGCGAACGGAGTCAGCACGATATTCATGTTCCTCACCAGCGTCCAGACGATGTAGTACGCCGCGAACGCTCCCGGTGTGAGGCCATCGATCGATCCACCGTGCGCACGGGCGATCGTCGACCAGACGACGAGGTACACCACGGGCTCGGCGATCATTCCGATCATGTAGAAGTAGTTCGCGGCGCGGTACTGGAACTGCGTCAACACCGACTGGCGCATGTGCGCCGCGTACAGGGAGATCACGAAGCGTCGCCCGCGTCGGCGAAGACCTGCTCGATCACGTCATCGATCGGCGGATCCTCGATGGTCAGATCGACCACGTCGTGGTCGGCCAAGAGTTTCGAGGTGACCGATGCAGTCTCGGCCCGCAGCGCGCGAATGGTGATCTCTTCGCCGTCCGCCAAACGGGCGGTGATCGTGCGTTGCGTCGTGAATCGTTCGCCCAGGGTCGTGAGGTCTCCGTCGAACACCAGACGGCCGTGGTGGATGACGATCACCCGCTTGCACAGTGCCTGCACATCGGCCATGTAGTGGCTGGTGAGGATGACCGTCGCCCCGTGGCGATTGTTGTAGTCCGCGATGAAGGTTCGGATGCGCCGCTGCATGGTGATGTCGAGACCGATCGTCGGCTCGTCGAGGAACAGCACCTGCGGCCGGTGCAGGAGGGCGCCGGCGATCTCCATCTTCATCCGTTCACCGAGCGACAGGTTGCGGACCGGTTTGGTCACGAGGTCGCCGACATCGAGCAACTCGATCAACTCGTCGCGCCGCGGGATGAACTCGGCGCGTGGAATGCGGTAGATCGCCCGGTTGAGCTCGAACGAATCGAGTGCCGGCAAGTCCCACTGCAGTTGATTCCTGTTGCCCATCACGAGTGTGATCTGGCGCAAGAGCTCACCGGGCCGTGCCTTGGGCTCGAGGCCCAAGACATGGCACCGGCCACCGGTCGGGTGGAGCAGCCCGCTGAGCATCTTCAAGGTGGTGGTCTTGCCGGCACCGTTCGGCCCGAGGAAGCCGACGACCTCGCCGGGTTCGATGGTGAACGACACGGAATCAACCGCGGTGACCTCCTTGGTCTCGCGATGCACGAGGCTGCGGACCGAGGCACGAAGGCCCTGCTCGCGCACGGGAACCGTAAACGTCTTGGACAGATTGTCCACCTCGATGATGGCCACGGCGACCATCCTGCCCCATGGACGTGCAGATCGCAGCCGAATTGAGCCCGACGACATCACCCATCGCGGCCGCTAGCGTCGCCGCCGTGGGTGACGCTGCCATCGATGATCGGATCGACACCAAGCTCGAAGCGCTTCGCGCCGAACTGCGCCGGTTGGGCCGGGTGGTCGTTGCGTTCAGCGGTGGTGCCGACAGCGCATTCCTCGCCGCCATTGCTCAACAAGTGCTGGGCGACGATGCCCACGCGGTCACCGCAGTCTCGCCGTCGCTGGCAGGAGATGAAGAAGCCGATTGTCGCGCCCTCGCGCAGGAGTGGGGACTGCGCTGGACGCCCGTAGTGACGCACGAGATGGAGCGGGCCGCGTACCGGATCAATGACACCGACCGGTGCTATCACTGCAAAGCGGAGTTGATGGATGTCGTCGGCCCAATTGCCATTGCGAGCGGAGCCACGGTTGTGTTGGGCGTAAACCTCGACGATCTCGGCGACCACCGGCCGGGTCAGCGTGCCGCTGATCAACGCGGTGCAGCGTTTCCACTCGTGACAGCGGGGTTTACCAAGGCGGATGTGCGCGAGGCGTCGCGAAGTCTCGGCCTGCGCACGTGGGACAAGCCCGCCGCTGCCTGCCTTGCCAGCCGGGTTCCGTACGGTACCGAGGTGACAGTGGCCTTGCTGACCCAGGTCGATCGGGCAGAGGCCGCATTGAAGCGTCTCGGCTTCGCCGAACTGCGCGTGCGGCACTACGGGGACACGGCGCGGATCGAAGTGCCGCTCGAACGGCTTGCCGATGTCGTCAGCCTGCGCGCGCAGGTCGTCGCCGGCGCCAAGGCTGCGGGCTACTCCTACGTGACCCTCGATCTCGAGGGCTTTCGATCCGGCAACCTCAACAACGCTCACCTAGGGTCGACCTCGTGAAGCTCGCGATGACGATCAACTACGGAGGCGGCTTCAAAGAGGCCGCCGACCGCGTCGTCGAGCTCGAGAAGGCGGGTCTCGATCAGGTCTGGGTGGCCGAGGCCTACAGCAACGACGCGATCAGCCAGATCGGATACCTCGCTGCCAAGACCGAACGGGTCGAGATAGGCACCGGGATCGTCAACGTCTACTCGCGCACGGCGGCCCTGATGGCCATGACCGCTGCAGGTTGCGATTACGTCAGCGACGGACGCTTCATCCTCGGTCTCGGTGCCAGCGGACCACAGGTGATCGAAGGCTTTCACGGCGTGAAGTACGAGAAGCCGATGCAACGGATCAAGGAGTACATCGAGGCTTGCAGAATGATCTGGAAGCGCGAAGAGAAGTTCGACTTCCAGGGCCAGACCTTCCAGGCGCCGCTCCCGCCTGGCGAGGGCACCGGTCTCGGCAAACCGCTGAAGCTCATCAACCACCCCGTACGTCCCGACATCCCGATCTGGTGGGCAAGCCTGAAGGGCCTCAGCGTCACGGCGACTGCCGAGATCGCTGATGGCTGGCTCCCGATCATGTTCATCCCCGAGAAACATCACCAGGTGTGGGGCGATCAACTGAAGGCCGGGCTCGCCAAGCGCGACCCGTCGCGCGGGCGACTCGACGTCGCGGCGGGCGGGATGCTGGCCGTCGGCGAAGATCTCGTCGGCGACAAGCAACGGGCGATTCTCGACCTGGCCAGGCCGATGACGGCCCTCTACGTCGGCGGAATGGGTGCGCGGGGCAAGAACTTCTACAACGACATATGTCGCGACTACGGGTACGAGCAAGAGGCCGTCGACATCCAGGACCTGTATCTCGAAGGCAAGAAGGACGAGGCCGCAGCACGGGTTCCAGGGGAGTGGTTGGAGCTCTCCCACCTGGTCGGGCCGGCGAGCTACATCAAAGATCGCGTGGGTGCCTACAAAGAGGCCGGCGTCACGGTGCTGTCCGTCAACCCGGTCGGCGCCGATGCCGTGAAGCAGATCGAGACGTTGAGGGCGATAGTCGACGGCGTCTGAAGTCCGATACCGTCGCTACATGACCAAAATCAATGCGGACGGCTTCGTTGCGCCGGGCTGGGAGCCCGTCAAGGCTGCGTTCGAGAAGAACTTCGAGCTCGGCGAAGAAGTCGGCGCCTCCGCTGCCGTGTACCACCGGGGGACCAGGGTCGTCGAGATCTCGGGCGGATCCTTCGATGTAAAGAGCGATCGGCCGTACGACGACTCCACATTGCAACTGATGTTCAGCACGACCAAGGGCATCGTCGCCATTGCGGTGGCAATGTGCGTGCAGCGCGGTCTGATCGACTACGACGAGAAGGTGGCGACCTACTGGCCCGAGTTCGCGGCCCACGGCAAAGGTGGCGCCACGGTTGCCCAACTGCTGAGTCACCAGTGCGGATTGATCGCGCCCGACGGGCCCGTCACACTGGCCGACGCACTCGACTGGAAGACGATCACGACCATGTTGGCCGACACCGCGCCCGATTGGCCGATCGGCACCGGTCACGGTTATCACGCACTGACCTTCGGATGGCTGGCGGGCGAGCTCATTCGACGAACCGATGGGCGCTCGCCCGGGCAATTCGTTGCCGACGAGATCGCCGGCCCGCTGGGCGTCGAACTGTGGATTGGTCTGCCGGAGGAGATGGCCCCCCGCGTGTCGCCGATCATCGGGCGACCGCTGAACGAGGACAATCCCGATCCGACGATCAAGGCAATGCTGGAGATGTTCCTGGGGCCCGATACGCGAGGCGGTCGGGCTCTGTTCCTCAATGGCGCGTTCCTTGTCGATGACGCGTTCAACCGCCGTGATGTCCATGCTGCTGAGATCCCGGCGGCCAACGGCATTGGTACTTCTGCCGCGTTGGCAAAGGTGTATGCGGCGACCATGGCCACCGTCGACGGCGTGCGGTTGCTCGACGACGACACCCGCGAGCGGGCAAGCACAACCGTCACCCCGTCCGGCGAGCCCGACCTGTGTCTGGTCATGCCCACGACGTTCGGCATGGGGTTCATGACGCACGGCATGTTCACGCCGTACTCCGGTCCGGGCAGCTTCGGCCATTCCGGCGCGGGAGGATCGAACGCGTTCGCCCAACCGGAGCGCGAGCTAGCCGTCGGTTATGTGATGAACAAGATGGCAGCCAACCTGGCGGCCGATTCCCGCGCCCAGCGGATCACCAACGCCGCGGCCCAG
>JANPGV010000333.1:0-1629 GCA_031424145.1 Ilumatobacteraceae bacterium | reverse complement strand
GTCGACTCGCCCCCGCGGCCGAGGTGGTCGAGTGCCTTGACGTGAGCGTCGGCAAGATCGTCGACGTGGATGTAATCGCGGATGCACGTGCCGTCGGGCGTGGGGTAGTCGTTGCCGAAGACCTGCACCGGCGGACGCTTGCCGAGCGTTGCTTTCATCACCAACGGTATGAGGTTCTGTGACTGGCGCCAGTCCTCGCCGATCCGGCTGTCGGCGCTGGCCCCGGCCGCGTTGAAGTAGCGCAGGCTGACGGATCGCAGTCCGTGCGTGATGCCGTACCAATGCAAGATCCGTTCGGTCATCGCCTTCGACTCGGCGTAGATGCTCTCCGGTTGAATGGGAGCGTCCTCGGTGACGGGCACGACGTCGGGGGTTCCGTACACCGAGCACGATGACGAGAAGACGATGTCGTTGATACCCGCGGTCAGCATTGCCTCGACCAATTTCACCGTTCCGGTGACGTTGTTGAGCCAATACCGAGATGGTTGCTCCATCGACTCGCCGACGCTCTTGTACGCGGCGAAGTGCACGACCTGGGTGATGTCGCGACGGTTGCACAACTCGATCACGAGATCGAGATCGGCGATGTTGCCCTCGACCAATTCTGCTTCGATGACCGCGTTGCGATGGCCGTACTCCATCGAATCGAGCACCACCACCTCATGGCCGAGCGCGGTCAAACGGCGGACTGTGTGCGAGCCGATGTATCCGGCCCCGCCCGTGACGAGAATGCTCATCCGATGCCTTCCGCAGTGCGAAACCAATCGATCATCCGTGTCAGCCCAGCGCGCAAATCGATCGTCGGGCTCCAGCCGTATTCGGAGTTGATCAACGTGATGTCGGGGCAGCGTTGGTGCGGATCGCCCTCGCGTTCCGGCGGCAACGGCACCGTGACGGTCTCGCTCGGCGACCCGGTCAACTCGATCACCATTTCGGCTAATGCGCGGATCGTGCACTCATCGGGGTTGCCGACGTTGACGGGCCCGGTCAGTTGGCCGTCGAGCACCGCCGCCAGGCCGACGATCTCATCAGCGACATGGCAGAAGCTGCGCGACTGGGAACCGTCGCCGTACAACGTGATGGGCTCGCCGCGCAAGGCCTGAACTATGAGTGTGTTGACGACGCGCCCATCGGCGGGACGCATCCGTTCGCCGTACGTGTTGAAGATCCGGGCAATGCGAACATCGAGGCCGTGCACGCGGTGGTATGCCATCGTGATGGCTTCGCTGAACCGCTTGGCTTCGTCGTAACAGCTTCGCGGCCCGGTCGAGCTGACGTTGCCCCAGTAGGTCTCCGGTTGCGGATGAACCAGGGGATCGCCATAGACCTCGCTGGTCGAGGCCAGGAAGAAGCGGGCGTTGTGGATCACCGCGAGTTCGAGCAGATGACGAGTGCCGGTCGAGCCGACGGCCAGGATCTCCAGAGGCATCGTGGCGAAATCGGTAGGCGACGCCGGGCTGGCCAGGTCGAGGACGGTATGGAACCGCGTGTCGAAGTCGGGCAGCGGTTCGGTGATGTCGTGTTCGATCAACGAGAACCGCTCGTGCGCGGCCAGATGGGCAACGTTGGATCGACGGCCGGTCGCGAAGTTGTCGATGACGACGACCTCGTCGCCGCGCGCCAGCAGGA
>JANPGV010000332.1:0-1822 GCA_031424145.1 Ilumatobacteraceae bacterium | reverse complement strand
GCCGCACGTGCCAACCGGTGTTGACCGCGCCCGCCTCGACAAGATCTTCGATCACCTGACCGAGTACCCGGCCGACTACGCGCCCCACCCGAAGCTTGTTCGGCTGTTCGAAACCCGGGCGAAGACCTATCACGAACAGGGCGAGGTCGAGTGGGCCACGGCCGAGGCTCTGGCAATCGGTTCGCTCGTTCTCGAGGGCACACCTGTGCGGCTGGCCGGTGAAGACAGCCGGCGGGGCACCTTCAGCCAACGTCATGCGGCGTTGATCGACTACGAGAACGAGAATGACTGGGTGCCGCTCAACACCCTGGAAGGCGCTACGGCGAGGTTCTGGGTGTACGACAGTCTGCTCAGTGAATATGCAGCGGTCGGCTTCGAGTACGGCTACGCCCATTCCAATCATGAAGCGTTGGTGATGTGGGAAGCGCAGTTCGGCGACTTCGTCAACGGCGCCCAGATCGTCATCGACCAGTACGTCGTTGCCGCGGAGGACAAGTGGGGTCAGATGAACAGCCTCGTCCTGCTGCTGCCGCACGGTTACGAGGGGCAAGGGCCCGAGCACTCGTCGGCGCACATCGAGCGCTTCCTCCAGTCGGCCGCTGAGGACAACATCCAGGTCTGCAACGCCACCACCGCGGCGCAGTACTTCCACCTCCTGCGTCGCCAAGTGCGTCGCGACGTGCGCAAGCCATTGGTGTTGTTCACCCCGAAAGCACCGCTGCGAATGAAAGAGAGCAGATCTCCGATCGTAGATCTGACTACCGGCTCGTTCGAAGAAGTGCTTGACGATCCGGGTGTGACCGATCCCGATTCCATTCAGCGTCTGGTGTTCTGCAGCGGCAAGGTCGCGTGGGACGCCATCGCCGAGCGCGATCGCCGTTCGGCACCCGTTGCGGTCGTGCGCATCGAGCAGCTCTACCCCTTCCCGTCGGAGCGCCTGCTGGAGGTGCTCGCCAGGTACCGGAACAGCAAGGACGTGGTCTGGCTCCAGGAGGAACCGGAGAACATGGGCGCGTGGAACTTCGTCGAGGCGCGCACATGGCGCATCAAGGAGCGCGGTTACAACCTGCGTCACGTTTCCCGAGTCGAGAGCGGCAGCCCCGCAACCGGGACCAAGGCAATCCACGACCAAGAGCTGGCCGATCTCATGGATGAGACCTTCGAAGGCTTCTGATATCCGTCATCGCGGTTCATCGCGGTTCATCGCGGTTCATCGCGGTTCATCGCGGTTCCCATCGCGCCGCGCCCGCGCGTCAGCTGCGACTGCGCCGAATTCCTTCTGCTGTATTCGGCGCGGGCTCGCCGCTGGCCAGGCGCTCATGCGGCGTTTCGTCGGGGTGGTCCGGTGGTCATGATCTGGCCGTCGGGTAGCTGGATGGTGAGGGTGCGGTCCGTTGTGAGGGTCAGCACCCAGTTGTCGTGGTGGACGTTGTGGTGGTGTCGTACGCACAGTGGCAGCAGGTTGCTCAAGTCGGTGCGCCCGTCGTGGTACCACCAGATCACATGATGCAACTTGGTCCGCGAATAACGGACATCGCAGCCGGGGATCGCGCATGCCGCGTACAACGCACCCAACGCCCGGCGTTGGGCGCGGTTGGCGACCCGTGTCGTGCGACCCAAGTTCAACTGGCCGGGGGCGTCGATGACAACCCCGTTGCGGACCACCACCGTGCACACCCTCGCTGTGCGGGCCAGATCGGCGAGGACCCGGTCCGGTAGCTCGACCGGTATCCCCCAATCGACGACCGGTCGGCCGCTGGGGTAGGGGTGGGTGTGATCGACCACAACGACGATCTCCGGTCTGCCCAGGCGGGCCCCGTTG
>JANPGV010000331.1:0-4288 GCA_031424145.1 Ilumatobacteraceae bacterium | reverse complement strand
TCAAAGCCGACCTCACCAACCGGCCGGCGCACGATCTAGGCATAGGACTCAACGTCCAGCTACAAACAGTGCTGACCGGCCAGCGGCTCGGAACCATTCTGTCCGCTCACGCAAACCGAACGATCGACTCCCATTAGCTGCTTACACTCGCAGCCATGACCGAGGTTGCGGACCGGGTTGCCGACCTTCGCCAGCAGATCGCCCATCACAACGAGCGTTACCACACGCTCGACAGCCCGGAGATCGCCGACGCCGACTACGACCTGCTCGTGCGCGAGTTGCTGAGGCTGGAAGCAGAGCATCCCGAGTTGGCCTCGCCCGAGTCGCCCACGAGTCAGGTTGGAGGCGCACCGCTGTCGGCAACGTTTGCGCCCGTGGTGCACCGCGTTCCGATGACCAGCCTCGACAACGCCATGGACGAAGCCGAGTTGACGCAATGGGGCGATCGAGTCGCCCGAGGACTGAGCGGCGCTCCCGCCACGTTCGTCTGTGAGCTAAAGATCGACGGCCTGGCGATGAGCCTGCGGTACGAGCACGGCAGGTTCGTCCAAGCGGCCACGCGAGGCGACGGACGCGTCGGCGAAGACGTCACAGCGAACGTCGCCACGATCCAGTCGCTGCCGAAGCGGCTGCCGCGTGGCGCACCGGACGTCGTCGAGGTGCGCGGCGAGGTGTACATGCCCATCTCCAGCTTCGAGGCGCTCAACGAGCGCGCTGCGAAGGCAGGCCAACCCCTTTTTGCCAATCCGCGAAATGCGGGCGCGGGAAGTCTGCGTCAGAAGGATCCGCGGGTCACCGCCAGTCGAGAGCTGAGCTTCTGGTCGTACCAGTTGGGCGAGGTGATCGATGGTCCCGAGTTCGACAGCCATCACGACACCCTGGCGTTTCTTGCAGACCTCGGCTTTCCCGTCAATCCCGAGGTACGCGTCGTCGGTGACCTCGCTGGTGTCTACGACTTCGCCGGGCACTGGCAGGAACATCGCCACGATCTGCCTTACGAGATCGACGGCATCGTTGCAAAGGTCGACCTTCTCGCACAGCGCGAGCTGCTCGGCTTCACATCGCGCGCTCCACGGTGGGCCATCGCGTTCAAGTTCCCGCCGGAAGAGCGCACGACGATTCTCCGCGACATCCAGATCTCAGTCGGTCGCACTGGCCGCACGACGCCCTTTGCGGTGCTCGATCCGGTGTTCGTGGGCGGGTCGACGGTGCGCATGGCGACGCTGCACAACGAGGATCAGGTGCGTGCCAAAGATGTACGGCCCGGCGACACCGTGATCGTGCGCAAGGCCGGCGACGTGATCCCCGAGGTCGTCGGTCCCGTGCTCTCGTTACGAGAGCCCGGAAGCAAGCCATGGCAGTTCCCGAAGATCTGTCCGTGCCCATTGGGCACCGAACTGGTGCGTCCGGAAGGCGAGGCGGATACGCGCTGCATCGAGCCGATGTGTCCATTCCAGCGTGACCAGCGGGTGATCTACTTCGCCTCACGTGGGGCGATGGACATCGAAGGGCTCGGCGAACGAACGGTCTTTCAGCTCAGCCAAGCAGGGTTGATCACAGACCCGGCTGACATCTATTCGCTGACGGCGGAACAACTGCTGGGGCTCGAGGGTTTCGCCAAGATCAGCGCGGAGAAGCTGCTCGCCGGGATCGCCGGCTCGATGACTAGGCCGCTGCCTCGATTGCTGACGGCACTCGGGATCAGGGGGCTCGGGCCATCGGCAAGCGAGTCGTTGAGCACGGCGTTCGGCACGCTCGACTCGATCCTCGCTGCCGATGAGGCGGCCTTGGCAATGACCGACGGCGTCGGCCCAGTGATCGCCCGGTCGATTCGGAACTGGTACGCGATCGAAGCCAACAAGGTCTTCATCGAGAAGCTGCGAAAAGCCGGCGTCGAGTTCGGCAAGGTCGAGGTCAGCCGGATGAAGCAGGTGCTCACGGGCAAGGCCGTGGTCGTGACCGGAACCCTCGATCGGTACACACGAGAGGAAGCGGAGCTCGCGATCAAGGCGCGCGGCGGCAAGAGCCCAGGCAGCGTCAGTGCCAAGACGTTCGCAGTCGTCGTCGGCGATTCTCCGGGTGCCAGCAAGCTCACGAAGGCAGAACAGCTGGGCGTGCCGGTCCTCGACGGCGATGGATTCGATCAACTGCTGGAGACCGGAGAGCTGCCCTCCGGTTAGTCGTCAGAAGACCGAGAACGTCCAGGTGTACGACTGCGATCGTTGTCGCGATTCGAGCACCTTCCAGAACACGACCTTTGCGGTGTGGGTACCTTGGGTGAACGATTCGATCGCTGCACCCTTCGTCGGTACGAAGGTCAAGGTGGCATTGCCCTTCTCGTAGATCGTCGTAGCCGGCAGTGAGACCTGTTGACCATTCACCTGGTTCGCCGTGCCGAGCTCACTGCGATCGACGGTCTTCAACTCGATGTCGTCGATGATCAGCACGCCGGTGTAGCCGGCGAGAAGATCGACGAACACCTCGGTCTGCGCAGGCACGCGCACCGCGCCGCGAACCGGATCGATGTCTTCGATCGTCGGAGGGAGGGCCAGCGCTTTGCGGCCGGTGACCGACGACTGGAAACCGAGGATCACCAACACGAGCCCGGCTGCGATGACGAAGCTGCAGACCAGGAGCCTCCGCTGGTGCGAGTCGAGGCGCCGGAGCTTCATGGTGTCGATTCTCCTGCCATCCTCACGCATTCTGGCGGCGCCCGACCGATTTCACACATGACCGACGCCCGCGCCCATGCCGCGGTAACGTTCAGTACCCCATGACAGTGATGGCTGCACAGTTCAACGGTCGGGTCGTGGCGGGTCGCTATCAACTCGGGCCTCGCCGCGGCAGTGGAGTCGACGCTGCCGTTTTCGACGCGTTCGACCTCGTCGAGCAGTGCGTCGTTGCGATCAAGGTCGTCCATCCCGACCTCAGCTCGGGCGATGGTTTCGAGCGCGCCTTTCGCCTGGCCGCCGAGCAAGGTGCATCGATCAAGCATCCGAACATCGCCGAGATATACGACTGGGGTGCCGACTTGTGGAACCAGCGAAAGGCGATGTACGTCATCGTTGAACATCTCGGAGGTGGCAGCCTCCGCGAGTATCTCGACCGCGGTCGAACGCTGACTCCATCGCAGGCGCTGATGGTCGGGCTCGAGACGTGCAAGGCGCTCGACGCGATCCATCGGCAGGGAATGGCGCACGGCGACATCAGACCATCCACTCTTGTGTTCGGTGACGACCATCGGCTGCGAGTCACCGATGTCGGCCTCGCCAATGTGGTGGGCGAGGCGCTCTGGACCGACCGCGTACATGTCAGCAACGCGTTGGCGATGTACGCAGCGCCCGAGCTCGCTGAATCAGGGATCCGTGGCCCGAAGGGCGACGTCTACTCGTTGTGCCTGACGATGCTCGAGTCGATGTCGGGCTCCGTTCCGTTTGCCGGCGATTCGACCGTTGCAACGTTGTCGAACCGGATTGGCCGGTTGATGCCGGTGTCTGCAGATCTCGGCCCGCTTGCCGCAGTGCTCGAGCGTGCCGGGCGACCGTCGCCGGAGGATCGTTACTCGGCGGCTGAGTTCGGTCGTGCCCTGGTGCAGGCGGCCGAGAAGCTGCCCCGACCTGCTCCGATCAACCTCCCCAACTCCGGTCTGTTCGCCGAATCGCCGGCTGGGAACTCACGTCCGACGCTGCCGCCGCCGGTGCCCGTCGACCCGCCGCCGCCGGCACCTCCGCCCGAGACCATCGTGTACGTTCCGACTCGCGATGAGATGACAGTGGGTCAAGCCCGACCGGCTGCGGCCGAGCCGGAAGTCGTTCCACCGCGGCGCCGCCGCAGGGTGTTCAGGTGGCTCCTGCCGCTCGTTCTCGTGCTGGCGGCCGTCGCGGGAGGAGTCTTCTACGTCGTCACTAGAGACCGCACCCACACGTATCAGGTTCCTCGTCTCGCCGGGCTCACCGAGGCCGAGGCACTGAACCAGATCTCCGGTTTCGATTGGGCCACGGTCGTCACCCGCGAAGCCAGCGACGAGGTCCCGACAGGCATCGTGATCCGCACCCGACCGTTCGAGGCCACCTCTCTCGAACAGCACAAGCAGTTTCAACTCGTCGTCAGCTCTGGCCCCGCGCCGCGAGCTCTTCCCGATCTCGTCGGTCTCACGCTCGAACAAGCGACTACCAGTCTCGAGGGCCTCGGGCTCGTCTTGAAACAAGCCGACCCGGTGTTCGACGAAACTGTTCCCGCCGGAACGGTGATCAGCTGGATGGTGCCCGAACAACCCGGGTTGAAAGGT
>JANPGV010000330.1:0-15964 GCA_031424145.1 Ilumatobacteraceae bacterium | reverse complement strand
CTCCAGCAGATCGGGGAGCGGATCGTGCGCACCGACAAGTGTCGCCGCCGACCTCGCCAGCGCTGCTGCCTCGGCGCGAGCCGACGCCGCCTCGCGCGACCGTCGCGCGGCGCGGTCGACGAGGAAGCTGACGACGACGGTGACAAGTACGAACACGCTGAGGGCGACGACGTTCTGAGCATCGCCCACGGTGACGGTGTGCAGAGGTGGGGTCAGGAACCAGTTGGTCAGGCCGAACGCAGCGACCGAGGCGAAAAGGCCTGCGCGCAGCCCGCCGAGCGCAGCGACGGCCATGACGAGGCACAGATCGAACATCAATGCCGATCCCACAGAGACGTGCCGTCGCACGGTGGCCAAGATCGCGGTGAGGAGCGGCAGGCCGAGGATGCACAAGGCCCACGCCACCGCACGCATGCGTGCCGGCCGCGCCGGGCCCGTGCGCGCAGTGGCCAGTGGTTCTGGGGCCACGCCGGTGACCTCGGTTGCCACCACGTGCACATCGACTGCGCCGATCCGCTCGATGAGCTCGTCCACCACAGACCCAGCGCCAGATCCGGGACCCGGCGAGGCGGGGTCGCGGGGAGCCGCGCCGATCACCAACTGCGTCGCTTGCTCGACCCTGGCGAATGCTGCCAACGCCTCGGCGACGTTGTCGCCGACGATCTCGCGATACACGCCGCCGAGCCCGACCAGCAGCCCACGCTGGCGCTCGAGGTCGCGGCCGGGGGCTCTGCCCGGGCTGACGACGTGCACGCCGACGAGGTGAGCACCAGTTCGCCCGGCGATGCGCGCCGCGCGTCGCACGAGATGGTCACCGCCCTGACCGCCGAGAGCGACAACAACTCGTTCGCGAACACCGCGGGTCTCGTCGGGATCGTCGGAAAGTTGCCGCTCCAGTTGTTCCTCGACACGATCGGCGAGCCACAGCAGGCTCAGTTGGCGCAGCTTGCCGAGGACCTCGGGGCGAAACACGTTGGCAAGCGCGATGTCGACGCGATCCGGTGGATACACGTGCCCGTGGGCGAGACGGCGACGCAGCGCCTCTGGGCTCATGTCGACGAGCTCGATCTGATCGGCAGCTCGCACGACGGCGTCGGGAACGGTCTCCGGTGATGCACTTCCCGTGATCGACGCGACGATGTCGCCCATCGATTCGAGGTTCGAGATGTTGACGGTCGTGATCACGTCGATCCCGTCGGCCAGCAGCTCCTCCACCGAATCCCATCGGCCGGTGCTCTCGTCGATTCTGTGGGCGAGGTTGTCGATCAGCACCACCTGTGGGTTTCGCTTCCGCAACCCGGTCACGTCGAGCTCGGGGGTTCCGTCGCGGCCTTCGGCAGTCGCTACCCGTTCCAATCCGCCGGCCAGCGCCTCGACCGATTGGCGCCCCGTCGCTTCGAGGATGCCGATGACGACATCGGCCCCGCGGCCGGCACGTCGCAGGCCCTCCTCGACCATCGCATGGGATTTGCCCACGCCCGGCGCCGCACCGAGGTACACCCGAAGTCGGCCTCGTGCCATGCGCTCAGTCTTATCGCCTCTTTTTGCTACGAGGTGCGCTTTTGGATGTTGGCCCACTCGTCCCGCAACCCGACCGTGCGGTGGAAGAGCATCGGAATCGTCGGATCATGAGCGAAGTATCCGAGTCGTTCGAACTGCACCACCGACCCGAGCGGTGTGTCGGCCAGCGCAGGTTCGACCTTGCAATCTGTCAGCAACTCCCGCGAGTTCGGGTTGAGATCGTCGAACGGATCGCCTGTGGCTTCGCCCGGCACCTCGGCCGAGAACAACCGGTCGTACAGCGCGACAGTTGCGTCGACCGCGTGGTCGGTAGAGACCCAATGCATCGTCGACTTCACCTTGCGACCGTCGGGCGCATTTCCGCCGGCCGTCGCCGGATCGTAGGTGCAGTGCACTTCGACCACATTGCCTTCCTCATCCTTGACGCAGCCCGTGCACGTGACGAAGTACGCGGATCGCAGCCGGACCTCGCGGCCAGGCGTGAGGCGGAAGTACTTGGGCGGAGCGTCTTCCATGAAGTCGTCGCGTTCGATGAACAACACCTTGGAGAACGGCACCTTGCGCGAACCGTCGTCGGGGTTTTCGGGGTTGTTGACGACCTCGTGGTAATCGACGACCGGGTTGCCCGACTCGTCGTCCGGCCAGTTCGTGATGACTAGCTTCAGCGGGCGCAGAACCGCCATGCGTCGCAGCGAGGTGTCGTTGAGATCACGGCGGACGAACGACTCCAACAACTCGATCGAGTGCCTGCTGTTGGTTCGGGACACGCCGATGTAGCTGCAGAACGCGCGGATCGCCGCTGCCGGGTAGCCGCGGCGGCGCACGCCGCGCAGCGTCGGCATGCGCGGATCGTCCCATCCGTCGACGACACCGTCGGCAACCAGTCGAGCGAGCCGGCGCTTGGAGGTGATCGTGTGGGTCAACTCCAAGCGGGCGAACTCGGTCTGCCGGGGCTGATCGCCGGGAAGTGGCAGATGGCTGAGGTACCAGTCGTACAGCGCCCGATGGCTGTCGAACTCGAGCGTGCACAGCGAGTGTGTGACCCCCTCGATCGCGTCGCTCTGGCCGTGCGCCCAGTCGTACGTCGGATAGATGACCCACTCGTCGCCCGTGCGCCAATGGTGACCGCGGCGGATTCGGTACATCACCGGATCGCGAAGCTGCATGTTCTCGTGCTGCATGTCGATCTTGGCGCGCAGCACTCGCCCGCCGTCGGCAAAGTCGCCGGCGCGCATGCGCCGCAACAGATCGAGGTTCTCGTCGATCGACCGATCCCGATAGGGGCTGTCGATGCCGGGCTTGCCGTATCCGCCGCGCTGGGTCGAGATCGTCTCGCCGTCCTGGTCGTCGACGTAGGCCAACCCCTGCAGGACGAGGTGCTCCGCCCACAGATAGAGCGGTTCGAAGTAGTCGGATGCATACAGCGGATCGCCAGGTGGGAAACCCAACCATGTGAGGTCTTCGATGATCGATCCGGCGAACTCGATGTCTTCGGTGTCGGGGTTGGTGTCGTCGTAGCGCAGGTTGCACACGCCGCCGAACTCGGCCGCGATCCCGAAGTCGATGCTGATGGCCTTGGCGTGCCCGATGTGCAGGTATCCGTTGGGCTCGGGTGGGAACCGTGTCTGCACCCGACCGCCGAAGGTTCCTGCCTCGATGTCGGCACGAACCAGGTCGCGGACGAAGTCGAGTCCGTTACCGGAGGGATGGTCGCTGTTGCTCATGGGTCAGACATTCTCGCCGTCGCACGTGTGGAAACCACGAACGTATCGGGCTTCTGTCCGACGATGAAAGAGATACCGTCAGCGACATGGATTCCGCAGTGGTCAAGCCACTGCTACGGGGCTGGTCGCACGTGCTCGCGTTCACCGTGGTCGCCGTGCTCGGAATCCTCATGGCTGCTGTGGCCAGCGCGTCGTTCAGCCATCGGATGTGGCTCGTGATCTACGTCGCCGGGACGTTGACCATGTTCGGCGTCTCCTCGCTCTACCACTGCCTGCGATGGCAGGACCGTGGTCGCTCGATCATGCGCCGCCTCGATCACTCGGCGATATTCCTGGCCATTGCCGGTGCATACACACCGATCATGGCCGTGGCCCTCGACGGCTGGCAGAAGACGGTCGTCCTGTGTGCAGCATGGGGAGGCGCCATAGTCGGGATGTCGTTGGAGTGGCTACCGGTCAAGGTGCCCCGCCCGCTCTTCACAGCGGTGTACGTGGTCGTCGGCTGGTCTGCTTCCGTCGCATTCCCGCAGCTCTACCGAAGTTTGGGTGGCGTCGGTTTCGGTCTCGTGCTCGGTGGCGGCCTCCTCTACACGCTCGGCGCGGTCGTCTACGCGCTCAAGCGACCCGACCCCTGGCCGCGCGTCTTTGGGTTCCATGAGATCTTCCACCTCTTCACGATTGCCGGAGCCGCCTGCCATTTGGCGGCGATCTCGTTGTACGTCGTGCCGCTCATGAAGTGAGTTCCAGCGAGTTCTATGTAGAACTCTCTGAGCCGGACAGTCGCCGTAACCGGTCGATGCGGCTGTCCCATTGGCCGGCCGTATCGAGGATCCACCCGACCGCCGATGCAAGTGGCTGCGGCGTCACCCGGTAGCGCACCTCTCTGCCGGATCGTTCGTGGGCGAGCAGTCCGGCAGACTCCAACACCTGTAAGTGTTTGAGGATCGCCTGGCGGGTCAGTGGGGTGGTCTCCGCCAATGTGGTGGCCGTTGCCGGGCCTTTCGTGAGCAGCCGTTCGACGAGCATGCGCCGGGTCGGGTCTGCCAGCGCGCCGAACAGCGTGTCCAGCGCGCCGCTGTCGACCCTGGCGGTCTTCGCCATTGTCTTGGGCAATATCTTCGCCGAGGCGCGGTTCACGCCAGCACGGTGGAGTGCAACGCCAGCAGCCACAACGACACGAACCTGACATGCCACGCCACGTCGACATCCGTGCGCACGGACGACATCGCCACCCCGGCGGTAGCCCCGAGCAGTCGTTCGGAGATGTGCAGTTGGGATCCGCCGCTCGGCAGTTCGACGATGTCGAGTTGCACGAACGAGGCCGACGACGGGTCGTCGCCATCACACCACGAGAACGTGACGCCGCGCCGCTGCTCGACCGATCGGACATGCACCGCCCGTCGGGCTCCGTCTTGAGTCGCTAGGCCGTTGGACCCGGGAACGACGACGAGTTGTGCATCGTCGACGAGCCACGAGCTCCATCCCTCCGGCGTCGATATCAGCCTCCACAACTCCTCGATCCCAAGATCGAGATCGGTCGTGCGCTCGATGATCAGATCATTGCTGAGGTCGTCAGGCTGTGGCATGCCGATGAGGTTAGCGCAACCAGAAGGTTGCACCTCGCGCGAATCGTGGGTAGTCTGAACTGCAACCACTTGGTTGCACTAGGGTTGCGCTAGCCGACCAATATCGAGGAGAGGAAGTACGGAAATGTTGGTCCCCACCGTCATCGAGAGCACAAGCCGCGGCGAACGTGCCTTCGACATCTATTCGCGACTGCTGGTCAATCGCATCGTCTTTCTCGGAGCCGCGATCGACGACAACGTCACCAACTTGGTCGTAGCCCAGCTGTTGCATCTGGAGAGCGAGAACCCTGACGCCGACATCGCGATCTACATCAACAGTCCCGGCGGAGACATGAACGGGCTGTTCGCGATCCACGACACGATGCGCTACGTCAATCCTGATGTGGCCACTATCTGCGTCGGCCAGGCTGCGTCCGCCGCCGCCGTGCTGCTGGCCGCCGGCACTCCCGGCAAGCGATATGCCCTTCCGAATGCCCGCGTCCTCATCCACCAGCCGCACGGCGGTGCACAGGGCCAATCGACCGACATGGAGTTGGCCGTCGCCGAGATGGTCGAGATGCGCCGACGAATGGTTCAGATCCTCGTCGAGGCCACCGGTCAATCCGCCGAGCGGATCACCGCCGACATCGACCGCGACTACATCGTGCGCGGCGATCAGGCGATGGCCTATGGCCTTGTCGACCATGTGATCGACCGTCGGCAACTGCCGAGCGCAACCAAGGCGATCGCCGCCGCCTGAGCACGCAGCTACTCCACGCCTCCCCACGAGATGCGATGATCTGGCAATGCTCGATCATCTCTCCATCCAGTGCTCCGACCCGGTCGCCAGCTCGGCGTTCTATGACCTCGTGCTGGCAACACTCGGTGGAAAGCGCATCTTCGAAATGGGCGACGTCATCGGATACGGCGTACCGCCGATGCCCGATTTCTGGATCGGTCCACACCAGAACGGGAACGGCTTTAGCGAGTCCCACATCGCCTTCTCTGCGCCCGACCGCGCAGCGGTCCGCGCGTTCTTCGACGCAGCCGTCGCCACCGGCGCCGAACCGCTGCACGAGCCACGTGTGTGGCCGGAGTATCACCCCAACTACTACGGAGCCTTCGTGCGCGATCCGGATGGCAACAACGTCGAAGCCGTCTGCCACCGACCGGAGTAGCTACGAAGCCATAGGAAACGAACCGTCGCCCGCGCCGGCACGCGGCGCCACGATCACCGGCACGGGGCAGACCCGCAGCAGCTTCGACAAGCCTCCTGCTTCGAGCCCAGGCAAGCTGGCGGGCACGATGACCCGATGGACCGGTCGATCCTGCAGCATGTGAAAGATCTCGTTGACCGGGTCGGAGCCCCCTGCGGAGATGGTCTCGATGTCGTCCGTCTGAGGGCCGAGGCGGCATGCCACTTGATCCAGGTAGATCAATCCCGCAATCGAGACGTCGATGTTCTCGGCGTCGGCAAATTCTCGCAACGCGGCCGCCGAACGCCCGTCCAAGGTGAGCAGCAACGTGACGGCCCGATCCTCGGACGTCAACACGGCGAGCCCGCCTTCGCCATCCGGGCTCGACGGATCGACGAGGATCACTGTTCTCGGCACGATCATGGTTTCCTCCATGCCGCCAGAGTACGGAGCCAAGGTTTCGCCATGCTTGCGGCGAGATGAACAGTCGGTCTGATCCTCAACGTCATGCGCGGCTCAAGTCGCTTGCTGCTGCAACGCCCCGGAACATCAGTCGGTCGGTCGTGCCGTTGCGGTCGTTCCATGCCCGTCGCCCGACGATCAGACCAATCGGCAACTCCGCTGCGGACCGGAGATCATGCTCGACGAGCTCGTCGACGAGCTCGGCCAACTCGTCGGCCGACATCAGCTTCGCCCTGCGTGGTTCTGGTGGATACAAAGACTTTCATGATGCACTCTCCTCCTGATCGCTGCCATTGCTGATGTGGCCGCTCATGCGGCAAGTGCTTTCGGTGGACCGTGGCACTTGGACGTGCCATCCGGAAGCGTGATGGTGAGATGACGGGAACGGTCGAGGCTCAGGTTCCAGCCGCCCTCGTGGACGAGGTGATGGTGTTTGGTGCACAACGGCAGAAGATTTTCTATGTCAGTAGGCCCGCCGTTGTGGAAGAACTCGAGGTGGTGGACGACGACGTAGTCCCAAGCCACGCAGCACCCGGGTACGGCGCAGCCGCGGTACATCGCTCGCAGCGCGCGCCGCTGTTCCCGAGTGGCGAGCCTTGTGGTGCCGCCGACCCACAGCCTCACACCGTCGGCACCGACGATGACCGGCGTGACCTCAGCTACGCAGGCCATGCGACGAATGGTGTCGATCGGAAGCGCGATCGGCAGCCCGAAGTCGACAACAGAGCCGTCGTGTAGGCCGGTCAACAACGTGGCGGAATCGATGAGAATCGATATGTCGACACCGCCGGCCTTGGCGCCGGTGCCTTCGGCGAGCGCACCAAGGGCGAGGGCGCGTAGGTGGTGTTGCTTGGCGAGGGGATCGGTCGGCGCAGTGCTCGGCGTGTTTTCGCTGAACAACTTTTCGATGGTGCGGGTGATTCGAGAGTGGATTCGTGCCCCGGTCTCGGGGTCGAACTCCCCATGCATGCACCACATCCCGCTGGCCTGATCGACCCAGGTCTTCAGGTACGTGGCGCGCTGCTGGCGCCGCAGTGTCTCAAGGCCGTCGCCGCGTTGTATCCGCAATATCTCCGTTCGCACGGTGCGCGCGAACTCGCCAGGTGTCGACCGTTCGGCGACCGCCGCGAGAAAATCTCCTCGAGCCGCGAACTGTTGCTGCTCGGCGGCCTCCAGCTTGCCGATTGCCGTCGCAATGACATCGACGTGAGCGACCGAAACTGCGCCATCGGCAAGGGCCGACCCGAACTGCGGCAACGTCTCGATCGCCGTGGCCCGCTTGAACGGCTGCAGTGCCTGGCCAAGCGAGATGTTGGTTGCAGTCGCAACGACGTGCCCGGGGAAGATCTCGGGCGACCCGACTGATAGCGCCGCCAGCCTTTCCGCCACGCCGACCTTTCCAGCCTCTGCCCAGGCGATCAATCGCGACAGACCTCGTAACACCTGCGTGCAACACTCCACATCGCCAGTGGCGAAGTCGACCGATGTGAGTTGCCCGACCAGTGAGACGACATCCGAGGACTTCATGAATCGAACACTAGTTCGATCCGATCTGAATGTCAACCTGATAAACGAAGATTTAGCCCAGCTGGACTATGTCCATGAGACGACGGAGGGCGGAGTGATAAATGGCTGTCCCGGCAATCAGCAATTCCGGTGACCTGTTCGCCCCGCTCTCGAACTGCGCCAGGTATGTGCGGTTGATGCTCGCCGTCTTGAAAAGATTGAACGCCTGCCAGAACGACCATTCATCAGCGCTGAACCGGGTGCCTGTCTCACGTTCGATAAGCGCTCGCCACTCTCGCGATCGTGCAAGGCCTTCGTCGTGATTGGCGAGATACGACCAGTCCTCTACTGGATCGCCGACATGCGCATGCTGCCAATCAGTCAAGACGACAGAGCCGCCGCTGCCGACGAAGTTGCTGCCCGGATCCGGGTGGCCGTGGACCACCGACGCGCGCTTCGTCAACGGCATGTGGTGGTGGAGCCACATCTCCGCTGCATCAAGCAAAGGGACGCGAGATCCGCCGGCCGATTTGCCGACGCTACGCCAACGTTCGATCTGGGTTGCGGTCGTCTGCGCACTGTCCACCGCTGGTAGATGTGCTTCAGGTTTCAGCTTGTGCAGCTGGGACAGCGTCTGGACGAACGTGGCGGCGACGTCCGATCCCGGATCATCGTCGGCAGCCGCAACATCGAGCCGGTCTTCGATGAAGAACGGTAGACCGAACACGTCGCCACGCGGGTCCGACCAGCGCGCCGGCGAAACCGGAACTCCAGCATCGGACAGAGATCGCATGAGCTCGAGCTCCTCGATGATCCACATGGCCCCGGGGCCCTCGATAGCTGCTCGCACGACTAGATCTCCGACAGAGCTGTCGACGAGATACGCATCACGCGAGGGTCCCGAACGCCTGCGGCGGATGCTGCGAACTTCAACCGGCTCGCCGCTCTGCGAGGAGATGAATTCGGCCAGCCGGTGCTCATCCATTCGGGAGCTGGCCTCCAAGGGCCTTGAGCAACACCACTTCGATGTCGACGTCTTCATCGAGTTGGCCTTCGAGGATCTCGCGAATGCGCCCGTGGACGCGGTGGTAGGGGTCGCCGAGAACGGCGCTGCAGGATCGCAGCACATCTTGCCCCGCCGAAGCGCCCAGTGCCATGGAGAGCTGATCCAGCCGACGCCGCTGTGGATTGTTACCGCGACGACCGGCGTAGATCGCCATGCCGATGAGTTGGATCGTGGCAGCGCGAGCTTCCGGATCGGTGACGTGTGGAAGCACCGTTGTGCGCAAGGTGTCGGCCACCGAGGCCCACATCGCGCCGTCACTCGCTCGATCAGTCATGAGGCTGAGTACAGCACATACCGTTCGCGATCACCACCGTTATCGTTCGGAAATGAGCCCGCTCACGCACGATGCGACCATCACCACCGATCGCTTGGTGATGCATCGACTACGCGCGGCCGATGCGGACGAGATGGCCCACGCGCTGGCCGATCCCGCACTTCACGAGTTCACCGGCGGCCAACCGGGTACGCTCGAAGAGCTGACCGCCAGGTACAACTCGTGGGTACAGGGATCGGGTTCCGACACGGAGCTGTGGCTCAACTGGATCGTTCGCCGAACGGACAACGACACTGCGATCGGAACTGTCCAGGCCACGATCATCCACCCGCACGAGCGACCCGAGGCATTGCTGGCCTGGACCATCGGCACCCGATGGCAGGGCCACGGCTATGCGAGTGAGGCAACCCATGCTCTCGTTCAATGGCTTGCGGAACAAGGCGTCGAATCGGTCGCCGCCCATATCCATCCTGATCACGTTGCCTCCGCCGCCGTGGCCACCCGAGCGGGGTTGCATGCGACTGATGACGTCGTCGATGGTGAAGTCGTGTGGCGCGCGGAATTCGAGGATGCGCCACGCGCCAGAGACGGCGATCAGTCGGTGTAGCGGCGGGCGTTGGGGCGTTTGCCCTTCAACAGCGTGCCGCGCAGCGAAGCGATCACGTCGTCGACGCGAGTCTCGGGAACCCCGACGATCGAGAACTGCTCCGTGATCTTGATCGGGCCGATCTCACGGCCGCTGAGGTTGCTCTCGTTGGCGATCATGCCGACGAGATCGCCCGGCCGGATCCCGCCCTTGCGCCCGAGGCCGACGTGGATAAACGCGGTGCCCGCCGTTCCACCACCACGGCGACCCGGCGCAGCGGGTCGGCCCTTCTGCGAGTGGCGATCGCCGCGATCGGGCCGGTCGGGGCGAGGCCCGCGATCGACCTTGTGCGAGAAGTCGGGAATCTCGGCCTCATCGACCGTGGCGCCGCCGGCTTCGTGGGCAAGCTTCACCGCGGCAAGTGCGATCGTGCGGATGTTGTGATCGCCGGCCAACGCGTTGAGCACGTCGTTGTAGTCGTCGAGGTCGTTGGAGGCCAAAGCTTCGCGAACAGCCGTCACCGTCATCTCGATCTGCCGGGCGCGCAGGTCGGCCACGGTCGGAACCCGTTCGATGGCGATCTTCTGCTTGGTCAACTTCTCGATGTTGAACAGCAGGCGCTGCTCGCGCGGTTCGGCCAGAGTGATGGCCACACCTTGCCGACCTGCACGACCGACCCGACCGATGCGATGGACGTAGCTCTCAGCTGCTGACGGGACGTCGTAGTTGACCACGTGAGTCAGCGTGTCGACATCGAGCCCACGCGCCGCGACATCGGTTGCCACGAGGAGCTCTGCAGTTCCGTCGCGAAGGCGACCCATCACGCGATCACGTTGCGGCTGGTCCATGCCTCCGTGCAACGCCTCGGCGCGGTACCCGCGTCCGTTCATCGTCTCGGTGAGCTGATCGACCTCGGTGCGTGTGCGGCAGAAGACGAGCGTGGCTTTGGGCGCCTCGATGTCGAGGATGCGGCCGAGCGCGGCCGGCTTGTGCGATCGCTGCACCATGTAGGCACTCTGACGAACGAGTGCAGTACCCGGCTGGGTGTCGCCGCGCCCGATCTGGATGCGCACCGGGTCGCGCTGGTACTTGCGTGCCAGCGCGTTGATGCGCGCCGGCATGGTCGCAGAGAACAGGACGGTCTGTCGTTCGATGGGCGTGACCTGCAAGATCGAGTCGATGTCGTCGGCGAAACCCATGTCGAGCATCTCGTCGGCCTCGTCGAGGATGACCGTCTTGATGGCGCTGAGGTTCAGCGACCCGCGGCCGATGTGGTCGAGGGCGCGACCGGGAGTTGCCACCACGATGTGCACGCCGCGATCGAGAGCCTGCAGTTGGCGATAGATGGGTTGCCCGCCGTAGATCGGCGTGACCTTGACGTGGAGCTCGCGGCCATAGCGGAAGATCGCCTCGCTCACCTGCATCGCCAGCTCGCGGGTAGGCACCAGTATCAACGCGATGGGCACGACCTTTGCGGTCGTGTCGATCATCTGCAGCGCGGGCAGTGCAAACGCCGCAGTCTTGCCGGTACCGGTTGCCGCCTGCCCCAATAGGTCACGCCCGGCGAGCAGATGGGGAATGGTCTCGCGTTGGATCGGTGTCGGTTCCTCGTACCCGAGATCGTTGATGGTCTTCAACAGCTCGGGGCGAAGGCCAAGAGTGTCGAACCCGTCGCCTTCGATGGTGTCGGGTGAATCTTCTTGGTGGCCACTGGTGTCGTGGTCGGTCATGACGGCTGGACTCTCGTTAGTGAATGTTCAACGATAGAAGCCAGAACACCGAAACAGGCGTGATGCAGTCCTGAAGGACGCAACGCAGCTCATCTTGGTCGTAGCACTAATGGGCGCGGCGACTTTGATGTCCCTTGGACGATGGCGAGACGTCCGTTGGAGGACGTACTCGTACGTTGCTGAATACCAAGTCAAGTACCCCTCAAGGAGACAACATCATGAAGAAGTCACTCATCTGGATGACCGCCGGGATCGCAACCGTCGGATTCGCAGTTCCCGCATTCGCCGCCCACGGTGACACACCTGAGCACATCGTCCCAACGCAAGTGACGGTGACGACGGCAACACCGGTCACGGCGACAAGCAACACCGCATCGAGCAGGGTCAACAATTCCGCAACGGTCACGACCGTCGGAGGCGTCGAGGACATCAGTGGCCCGTGCGACGAGGCCGAACACGCCAGCGACTCACGTTGCACCGGTGTCAGCGTTGCAGCTACCGATGACGACGCAACGACGAACAGCGTCGACGACGTCAGCGGTCCCTGCGACGAGGCCGAACACGCCAACGACCCGCGTTGCACCGGTGCCAGCGCGACTGCCGCTGCCGACGATTCCGGGCACGACAGCACCGACGACAACTCGTCACACCTCGGCGGCAGGGATGATTCCGGCCACGGCGGCAGCGACGACTGACCTAGTCGTCACATACAGATTCCTCACGACTGAGCGGGTGGCGCGATGGCGTCAC
The DNA here is from genome assembly GCA_031424145.1 of Ilumatobacteraceae bacterium. Taxonomy (GTDB): domain Bacteria; phylum Actinomycetota; class Acidimicrobiia; order Acidimicrobiales; family Ilumatobacteraceae; genus JAENVT01. The sequence continues at coordinate 3,584 of JANPGV010000330.1, read as the reverse complement.
CCGCTCCGTTTCGCGTTCAAGCGTGGGCGGCGGCCAAGGCTGCGGCGACTTCGGACACGATCTGGGCCGAGGTCGCCCCTGGGGTCAGCACCGCAGCGATGCCGGCTTGTCTGAGTTTGGCGATGTCGGGCCCGGGGACGATGCCGCCGACTATCACGGGGATGTCGACGCCGCGAGCGCGGATCTCGCTGACCACGAGTGGCGCCAGTGTCATGTGCGCGCCGGAGAGCATCGACAGACCGACCGCGTCGACATCTTCGTCGACCGCCGCGGCGGCGACAGTTGCCGGAGTTTGGAACAGCCCCGTATAGATCACTTCGTAGCCGGCGTCGCGCAGGATGCGGGCCACGACCTTGATGCCGCGGTCGTGACCGTCGAGGCCGACTTTGGCGATCAGTATTCGCTGCCCTGCCATCAGGGGGCCACTAGATCGTCGGCACTTCGGTGTGCCGGCCGAACACGGTGCCGAGCGAGCCCATCACTTCGCCCAGAGTCGCGTAGACGGCGACGGCATCGATGAGCGCCGGCATGAGGTTGATCGCGGGATCGGCTGCTTCAGACTCGAGGCGACGCAGCGCGGCATCGACAGTGTGCTGATCGCGCGACTGGCGCACCTGCTCGAGCCGCTTCAACTGCCGTGTCTCGTCCTCGTTGGTGATCTGCAGCAGGGGGATCTCGTCTTCCTCGCTGCCCTCGGTGAACGCATTGACTCCGACGACTACGCGCCTGCCGGTGTTGAACCGACGCTCGAGGTCGTACGCCGAGTCGGCGATCTTTCCTTGGAACCAGTTGTCCTCGATCCCTTTGATGGCCCCTTCGAGCATCGACCCGCCGCCGAGCTCGTCGAGGTAGGCAAACAGCTCTTCCGCCTCCCGCTCGACTTCGTCCGTGAGGTGCTCGACGTACCACGACCCACCGAGCGGATCGGCGACGTGAGCGACGTTGGTCTCGTGCGCAATGACCTGCTGGGTGCGCAACGCGATGCGCGCCGTCTTCTCGGTTGGAAGGGCCATGGCCTCGTCCATTGAGTTGGTGTGAAGCGACTGCGTACCGCCCAAGACACCGGCCAGCGCCTCGATTGCGGTGCGGACGATGTTGACCTCCGGCTGCTGAGCGGTCAACGACACCCCGGCGGTCTGGGTGTGGAAACGCAACTGCATCGAGCGTTCCAGCGTGGCGCCGTACCGGTCGCGCAACCAGCGCGCCCAGATCCTGCGAGCGGCGCGGTATTTGGCGATCTCTTCGAAGAAGTCGATGTGGGCGTTGAAGAAGAACGACAGGCGCGGCGCGAACGAATCAACCGGCAGGCCAGCTTGCATGGCCAGCTCGACGTACGCGAACCCGTTGGCGAGCGTGAACGCCAACTCTTCGACCGCCGTCGAACCCGCCTCGCGGATGTGATACCCGGAGATCGAGATGGAATGCCAACGCGGCATCTCAGCGGCGGAGAAGGCGATGGTGTCGCGCACCAGACGCATCGACTGCCGAGGCGGGAACACGAATTCCTTCTGCGCCTGGTACTCCTTCAAGATGTCGTTCTGCAGTGTGCCACCGAGTCGTGCCCGGCTGATGCCGGCCTTTTCCGCTTGAGCGATGAACATCGCGAAGATCACCGCAGCCGGCGAGTTGATCGTCATCGACGTCGTCGTCTTTTGCAGGTCGATGCCCGAATACAGATCCTCCATGTCGGACAATGAATCGACCGCCACGCCGCACCGACCGACCTCGCCGAGCGCCATCGGATGATCAGAATCGATGCCCAACAACGTCGGCATGTCGAACGCCGTCGACAGCCCATCGCCGCCCGACTTGATGATCTCCTTGAACCGCCAGTTGGTGTCGTCCGCCGTGCCGAACCCGGCGAACATCCTCATCGTCCACAACTTCGACCGATACATCGACGCATACGGCCCACGCGTATAAGGGAACTGACCCGGATAGTCCGCCGGACCTTGCGCCGACGACTCGTCGTCGGGGCCGTACACCGGCTCCAACGGGATCCCCGACATCGTCGTGAAGTCGGCATCGCGGATCGGCGACTCGTTGAACGCCTGCTCCCAGATTTCGCGGTTGGTGGCCATCGCAAGCAGCTTATTTGGACGTCGAAGCATTCATCGCCGGAGAGCAGTCATGTCTGGCGGGCAAGCACGATCGGTGCGGCCTGCTCGAGGTGTTCGACCCACAGTTGCGGCGTCGACGGCTCGACGATCGGCAGGATGACGAACTTCGTGGTGCCGACCGCGACGAACTTGTCGATGGTCGACATCAACGATTCCCATCCCTGAGGAACGAGAACGGACGGGTCGGCCACGTCGGGTCGCCGTCTGGCGAGCAGGTCGACGACTGTTTGCGGCAATGGCCCGAACGAGTAGGAGATGAGCGCGCCGTAGTGATCTGCGTCGATCATCCGATGGTGCTCGAGCAACGTGGCTTCGATCGTCTCGCGGCCCCGCGCTGCATCGTCAGGGGTGACAAAGCTTGGCAACCAGCCGTCGGCCAGACGTCCGACTCGCCGCAACTCGGAAGGGGCGATCCCTCCGAGCCAGACGTCGAGATTCGCTTGCAGTGGTTTCGGCAGGACACGTAGCGCGTCGTAGTGGAAGTGCTCACCGTGATGCGTCAGTGTTCCCTCAGCCCACGCCGCACGCAGCACGGCCAGTGACTCGTCGAACAGCTTTGCGCGGGCCCCGCGCTCGACTCCGAATGCCTGCTGCTCGTGAGGGTCGGCTACACCAAGACCGAAGGCCGGCAGCAACCGACCGTTCGACAGACGGTCCAGCGTCGCCAACTCCTTCGCCAGCACGATGGGGTTGCGGCCGGGCAGCACCATCACACTCATCCCGAACTTCAGCTGTGTCGTGCGCCCGGCGGCGAATGCCATGCCGACGAGGGGATCGGGGGCCTCACCACCTATACGCTCGCTGAGCCACAGGCTGTCGAACCCGAGCGTCTCGAGCGCGTCCACAACGGTCGCGAAGCCGTCGTCGTTGAGACGTGTGCGCGTGCCGAGCGCGTAACCAATTCGAACGTGTGGAACCTCAGGCACGAGCCTGTGGCCCGAAGACGCCTAGGCAGTCGACTTCAGCTTGTGGGGCTGCCCAGCACCAGACGCCGTGCGACGTGGCGAGCACCAGAGGAATCGATCGTGACGAAGCCATCGCCGCATCGTGACACAACGGTGAACCGGTGCTGCGAACGAACACGGGCTGGCGTCAACTGCACGCGGTGCCAGCCGATGATCGAGGCGGCGACGATCACTCCGAAGATGATCACCGGCTCTGGGACGTGCCCTGCGAGCAGTCCAGCCACCAGCGCTGCAGCCACCCCGGCCTTCAACGCCAAGATGATCAGCCCTGTTGAAGAACCAAGGGGGCTGGCCGACGTTCCGGAGGTGTAGCTCTGCATGATGTTCACATTCATATAGACGTTCGAGGGGGCCCTTTGGATTCATCCTTCGGCACATTGTTTTGAAATTCAACAAATCGTCATCCAACCGGCACAGAACGTCGCGGCCGAACTCATATCGCGGGATGGCGGTGTGCCCACGGAGAAGCGGTCTCCACTTGTGCGGCCACTCTCAGTAG
>JANPGV010000329.1:0-10236 GCA_031424145.1 Ilumatobacteraceae bacterium | reverse complement strand
GGGTTGTCTCGTACCCTTCGAGGTCGTCGATCGACTCTGTCTTGAACGCGACGTGCTCGAGACCGTACCGGTTGGCGCCGGTGAGCACGAGGGAGTGATGGTCCTGCTCGTCCCAGCCTTTGAGGTACACGTGGTTGTCGTGGCGAGCAACCTCGCGTAGACCCAACACCTCGGTGTAGTAGGCGGCACAGAGCTCTAGATCGGGTGTTCGAACCTCAACGTGTCCGAGACGGAAGATTGCCATGCAGTCATCTTGGTTGTGCCGCGTCGGCTCTGGAAGGACACCGTTCTGGACAGCGGAACGACCGTATTCCGCGAACCGGTCCATGCATGAGAGCGTGTGGCATGGCATTCGATGGTGAGGCGTTCGTTGACGAGATGCGTGAAGAGCTGCAGGCCTCGGGCCGCACGCTCGATCAAGCCGACTGGGTGAAGCGCACCCAGCAGGGCGAGGCGACCAAAGAGGATCTGGTGGGGTGGGCGCGCCAGCACTATCACGGGGTCACGTTCCACACCCGTCGAATCCTGTCGGCGTGGGTCACCCGCATCCCCTACGAGATGACCGACGGCGTCATCGAGAACATCGCCGAGGAAGTGCTCGGCACGACATCGAAGTCGGGCTTCGGCCACCTGCACTGGCTGTTCGAGTTCACGCGAGCACTCGGTGCACCCGACGAAGTCATCACCGACGCGACACCGAACGTCGACGCCATGGCAAGCAGCGGCTTCCTGTACTCACTCGCTCAGCAGCAGCCTTGGTACGAGCTGACGTTCGGCGGGATCCTGGCGATCGAGAACCAGATCCCCGCGGCGTACATCAAGGTCGTCGAAGGCTTCAAGACCCACTACAGCGACATCCTGCAACCCGACGACTACGCCTTCCACACCATTCACATCACGGTCGACGAAGATCATGGCGGCCATGTCGGCGAGTTCGCAGAGCGATATCTCGACGACGACGCCAAGCGTCGCGCAGCCCGTGCCTCTTACTTCGCCGGCGCCGAACTGACTCGGCGTTGTTGGGACAACCTCTCCGACTGCAAGTGGTAGGCGCCAGCGGCGCGTCCCACCCAGCGGAACACGCCTAGTGTGTGGCGGTGGCAACGCGACAACGGGAAACGCCTGAGTCCGCTGTCGCGCGGGCGCTCGGTTTGCTGACCGCGTTCAGTTTCGCCGAGCCGGTGCTCGGCGTGTCGGAGTTGGGGCGGCGTGTGCACTTGCCGAAGAGCACGGTGCATCGACTGCTGAGCATCCTGGTGCATGAAGGGTTCGTGGAGCGGACTCCTGACGAGCGCTACCGGCTGAGCCTGAAGCTGTACGAGATCGGACAAGAGGTCGTCAGCAGCCGAGTCCTGCGCCAGGTCGGCCACGTACCGTTGGAGAAGTTGCACAACGACAGCCACGAGGCCGCGCAGATGGCAGTGCTGTCGGGACCCGACGTCGTCTACCTCGACCGGCTGGAGAGCCCGCAGATGATGAGCCTGTTCACCAAGGTCGGTCGGCGCCGGTCGGCGCACGCGACATCATCCGGCAAGGTGCTTCTGGCGTATGGCACGCAGGCCGACGTCGACGACGCGATCGCCGGCGGCCTGCCGCGGCTCGGACCGCGGACGATCACCACTCGTACCCGCTTGATCCAGGCGTTGGCCGAGGTCCGCAAGGCCGGCTTCGCCATCAGCACGGACGAAGCCGCTCCCGGCATCGTGTCGATCGGTGCACCGATCTTCGACCGTGCCGGCGTCTGTGTCGCCTCCGTCTCGGTCGCCGGCCCGCTCATCCGCATGCCGGAGGAACGCCACGATCAACTCGTGCGGATGGTGGTGAGGACGGCTGCTGAGATCTCCAAGGCCTTGGTCAGCGACCCGGCTTCGATCCACTGACGATCGAGACGCCATCGAGCGCCGTCGAAGCCATGATGCACAGCCTTCTCGGCTCGCCATCGACCAACGACTCGCACGTGCCGCACAGCCCAGACTCGCAACCTCGACGAGGCTTGTCGTACTTCGCCAGGAATCGGATGGCGAACAGCGCCGACACATCGGACCATGTGGCAAACGAGTACTGCGCACCGTCGATCTCGAAGGACACGTCGCGTTCGAACGCCTTGCTCACGCGGCTCAGAGTACGTCTGCACGTTCATCGGGCGATTGAGACGCGTCCCGTTCGCCGGAACGACATCTTGGCGACGGCAACCGCCGTGCATGAAGATGCACAACGATGAGCCTGAGCGCGTCCGACGTCGACCACTATGGCGATGAGCTGTACACCGCACTCGTCGACCGGCGAACGGTGCCGAACCTTCGTGACCGCGCACCAGGCATCGACATCACCGACGCCTATCGAATCCAGTCGAGAATGGTTCAGCGACGGCTCGATGCCGGTGAATCGATCGTGGGCAGGAAGGTTGGTGCAACCAGTGCGGCCGTGCGAACCATGCTCGGCCTCGACGAGCCCGATTTCGGGCAACTGCTCGATGGGATGGTCTACCGCGACGGAGACACCATCAAGCTCGATTCCTTGATCCAACCGCGCGCCGAGGGCGAGATCGCATTCGTGTTGAAGCACGACCTCGGCGGGCCCGGACTGACTGCAGTCGATGTCCTGCGTGCCACCGACTATGTCGTGCCCTGTTTCGAGATCGTCGACTCGCGCATCGACAACTGGGACATCAAGGTGCTCGACACGGTGGCGGACAACGCTTCGTGCGGCGTCTACGTGCTGGGCACCGAACCGAAGGACCCGCTCGAGGTCGACCTGGCGTTGGTCGGCATGACCATCGATGTGCGCAAACCCGGGGAAACGGTCGGCGAGCTGTTCGCCACTGGCGCTGGAGCAGCGGTGAAGGGATCGCCCGTGAACTCGTTGATCTGGCTGGCCAACACACTTGGAGCGCTCGGCATCACCTGCCGGGCGGGCGAAGTCATCCTCACCGGTTCGTTGACGGCGATGGCATGGGTCAAGGAACCGCAGACCATCACGTGTGAGTTCGGTGGGCTCGGCAGCTGCAGTGTGACGTTCGAGTAGGGGGAATTGTCATGGCACTTTCCGCATCGGTCATCTCCGAACTGGCAGGCATCCTCGACGACGCGCAACGCAACGCCACGGAGATCGTCAAGCTCACCGACGGTCAGCCGAGCATGGACGTGGCGGACGCGTACGAGGTCCAAGCGGAATTGGCCCGGCGTTGGCTAGCTGACGGAAGGCGGCTCACGGGTTACAAAGGCGGCTTGACCTCGAAGGCCAAGATGGTGCAGATGGGCCTGGATACACCAGCCTTCGGTGTGCTGATGGGCGATACGTGCGTGCCGGACGGCGATGTCGTCGACATGACGCAGTTGATCCATCCGAAAGTCGAGGCGGAGATCGCGTTCGTGACGTCACGAGAACTGTCCGGTGACGTGTCGGTCGACGAGGTGCTTGCTTCCACCGAGTTCGTGTTGCCGGCGATCGAGATCATCGACTCGCGTTTCAAGGACTTCAAGTTCGACATCCAGAGCGTGATCGCCGACAACACCTCGGCGGCGCGCTACGTCGTCGGTGGGGCGCCTCGTCGGCCCGAAGGGCTCGACCTGCGACTGCTCGGTGTCGTGCTGGAGCGCAATGGCGAGGTCGTCGGCACAGCCGCTGGTGCTGCGGTGATGGGCCACCCTGCGGCGTCCGTCGTTGCGCTGGTGAGATGGCTGGCCGACAGCGGCCATGAACTGCCGGCCGGCAGCCTGGTCATGACCGGCGGGGTCACCGAAGCCGTCGCCGTGCACGCCGGCGATCACGTGAACGCTCGGGTGCAACATCTTGGTTCGGTGGGCGTGCGCTTCAGCTAGATGGCAGACTGTCGAGGAACTCGGCGGTGCGGTCATCGGTCAGGCGAAGTGTCTCGAGGTCGCCGAGGTAGGCGTTGTAGGCGAGATGCTGCAAACCGATGTGGAGGGCGCAGCAACGCAAGCGGTCCTGGAAGTTCGGCACATCGAAACCCATGTCGCCATAGTGATCCAACGCCCTCGACGCCATGCCCGTCTGGCCGATCGCGGCGTGCCAGGGAGACCAGAACACGAACGTGGCCAGCTCGTAGATGAAGTCGCCGTAGATGGAGCAGCCCCAGTCGAACACCGAGGTGACCTGCCCATCGGTGGCGAGAGCATTGCGGTTGAGCAGGTCGTTGTGCACCAGAGATCGCGGACCGGGAAACGCGTGAGCGGCTTCCACCATCGCCGCGAAGGCACGATCGAAGGTTTTCATGCCACAGGGTGAATCGGCCAGGAGCTGCTTCCATCCATGGGTCCGCGATCCGGGTTGGTCATCCGCGATCGCCGCAAGGAAGTCGCTCCATGATCCGTGGCCCGCGTTGCCCGCCGCGCCCCAAGCTCCGTAGCCGCTGGTTGCCGAGATGTCGGCCGACCGCAGTGCATCGAGCGTGACCAGGACCGAGGGAACGGTCGTTTCCCACTCCTTCGCGCCAAGTTGTTCGAGGGGCGTTCCCGTTGCCCGCGTCGAGATGCAGTACCAGACGCCGAAGGCTTCATCGATCTCGATGACCTGTGGGATCGGCAGGTTTCGGCCCGCGAAACGTGCGGCGATCCGGTCGCGCTGGAAGTCCTCGAGGTGGCGCCCGAACCGAACCACCAAGTCGCCGCCGGCGTGGGTGAATCCGAAGCAGCGCGACCATGCACCTTCTCCCACGTATTCGACTTCGTCGGCAGCGATGTCAAATCGCTGGGCTAGGAACGCTGCCGCGTCAGCGAGCTGGACCTCAGGCGGCGGTTCGAGCACTGGCCGATGCTAGGACGGCGGCCGAGGTCCGGCGTTGTGCATTCTGACGACGCTGAAATCGAACTCCCCGCCGATGGCGACGTCGTGAAGCGGCCACAGTGACGGCACCAGCCGCAGTTCGATGCCGGCATCGGCGTGGGCCGTCAACAGGTCGCCGACTGGCTCGACGCCGACCGGCGCGACCTCGTTTGTCGAGATCCACTGACCGTCGGCGGGTTCCCAGGGCTCGAAGCCGTCGCTCTCGAACTCGTATCGGAAGACCTGCACTGTACGCACACGCTCCAGCCAAGTGGATTCGATGGCGTGCAACCGACGCGCTGAGGTCTCGAACCGGGCCTGGAACTCGTCGACCGCACGTTCGTCGCGTGGCCAGACTGCGATCCGCGGACAGTCGCGAGGAAACCAGTACAGCGGCGCATGGTCGGCATCGATCGCCCATACGGCGGGAGGATGAGTCGGGTTGGTCCTGGGTACATGAGGCACGAACCGTGAGAGGTGCGGGTCCTCGCTGAAGTGATAGAGCGCAGTCGGTCTCATGACGGGTGGTTCGTGACGTTAGGGCGCAACTTCGTCGCTGCGAACACGTTGCGGCCGGCGCCAGCGACAAAGTTGGGATTGACGCCCCAACCAGAGCGCCCGATGTGGGAATGTACAACTGATGGCCACGGACACACCCGACGCTCGTGTGCTGCTGCAAGCGTCGCCCGATGATTACGTCGCCGAGCGGACCCGATTGGTCAAGGAGGCCCGGGCTGACAAGAACAAATCACTGGCGAACTTCTACCAATCCCTCAAGCGGCCCTCGCTGTCGTTGTGGGCAGTGCTGGCCGCCGGCGACGACACCGAGGCTGTCAACGACGTGGTCAAAGCCACGAGCGAACTTGGCGATACTCAGGCCTCACGAGGTAGCGCCGGAGCGCTGTCGGCCGCGACGAAAACCCGGCGCAACGCACTCGAACGACTCGTCGACAAGGCCGTGGCAGCGTTGGGTAAATCGGATGGCGGCGCGGATGCGCGCAGGGCGGAGATTCGCAGCATCATCGACCAGCTCTCCCGCCATCCGGAGCTGGTCGACAGTTGGACCGACGGCACTCTGCGCGAACTGCCCGAAGACGACTTCGGGTTCGGGGCATTCGCGGACATGGAGGTGCCAGACCACAGTGAACCGACGGCATCTGCCGACCGAAAGAAGTCGAGCCGAGCCGTGGACGCGCCGTCGAAGCCCCGGGCAAACGGTGCTGCGAAGGCTGCGCGCGCCGAGGAAACTCGGGCGGCGCGAAAAGCGGTCGCCGCGGCCGCTCGGGATCTGGCGATCGCCGAGCGCGGCGTGCACGCCGCGGAAACGGCTGCACGGAAAGCGGAGAAGGAGCTGCGCGCCGCCGAGGAAGCCCTGGCCGCAGCCGAACGGCGACACCAACAGGCGACAGCGCGTCAGGAGGCCAGCAGATCTGAGTGACGCCTGCTGACGTGGGCGTCCAGCTGGTCCGTGCAGGACCGTTTAGTCGCCCGTGTCGTGCAACCCCAGGGCTCTGGTGAGGATCTCGGCGACTACATCGGACTTCGAATCTGCGTAGTCCTGCACGGTGGCCCATTCGCGCTCGCCGAGCGCGATCTTGGTGGACTCGTACAACCTGCGATCTCCGTCGTTGATGCGAAGGTGGTCGCGGAACGCGAGCATTCGCTCGATCTCGGCTGAGTCAGTAGAGAAGACGTGCAGGTTGACCCTCGGGTCGGCCCGGCTGAGCAGACGGTGCTCGAACCAGTCCGGCTCGCGCAGGAGGAACTCGTAGCCGGCGCCGACCAGTGCGTGCACGTACGCGTCTTCGTCCGTCGAATCAGGGACACCGAGGACGATGTCGATGATCGGCTTCGCCCGAAGTCCCGGAACCGACGTCGAGCCGGCATGATGCACCTCGATGCGGACACCGGCGAGCGCCGCCTCGATGCGTTGTGCTTCAACTGCGAACGTCTCAGGCCATGTGGCGCTGTAGGGGTCGAACGAAACCCTGACCATGCAGTGATCATCGCGCCAAGTTGCGCACGGCGGCCCAATCACGTAGGAGTAGCGCATGAACCCGTTCACCGATCTCGTTGGTAGCAAATGGCCTCTGCAGCAAGCAGGCATGAGTGGAACCGCTACGTCCACGCTCGCGGCAGCAGTCTCGAACGCTGGTGGGCTGGGGATGATCGGCGTGGGCAGGCAGCAGTTGGCGGTTGTCGAGCGCTATCTCGACGAGGTCGCCGCGCTGACGCATTCCCCGGTAGGAGCCACGTGCATCGCTCAATTCGTTCTCCCCGACGTCGTCGAGTTGCTGGTCACGCGCCTACGAATCGTCGAGTTCTTCTATGAATGGCCCGACCCTGCTCGGGTGCCCGCCGACGTGATATGCGGCTGGCAGGTCGGGTCGGTCGATGAGGCCAAGGCAGCTGTGGACGCCGGCTGTCGATATGTCATTGCCCAAGGAATGGAAGCGGGCGGCCACGTGCGCGGTCACGAACCGCTCGCCGAACTGCTCCCTGCGGTTCGTGCAGCCGTCAGCGTGCCAGTGGTGGCGGCGGGCGGGATCGGCAACGTCGGGGCCATCCGCTCAGCGCTCTCGCTCGGCGCCGATGCGGTGCGTGTCGGCACGCGATTCGTGGCGACCCGGGAGTCCTACGCGCATCCCCTCTACATCGATGCGCTGGTCGCGGCGAACACCGAGGACTCGGTGTTGACCGAAGCCTTCGCGATCGGCTGGCCCGATGCTCCGCACCGCGTTCTGCAGTCGGCAATCGACGCCGCGAAGGCAGCGCCCGACGACGTCGTGGGACAGACGGTGCCCGCCGGCGGAGCGCCGATGCTGATGCCGCGGTTCGGAGTCAGTACTCCGACTCGCGACACGACCGGCGACATCAGCGCGATGGCACTGTACGCGGGGCGTTCTGTCGGCTCGGTCGACCGGGTGATGAGCGCTGCCGAGGTGGTCGCCGAGCTCTCGGCCGCCTTCACATGACGGCTCGGCAAGAGGAACCGTTCCGTAGATAGGAACGTGGGCACTTCCTCGAGGGTCGTCGATGGAGCAAAGTAGGTCACATGGCCAAGTTGACCGCAGCAATCGTGGGTTCCGGGAACATCGGCACAGACCTGATGTACAAGCTGATGCGTTCGGATGTGATCGAGCCGCGCTACATGATCGGTGTCGACCCGCGCAGCGATGGTCTCGAGCGCGCCCGGAAGGCGGGGCTGGAAACGTCGGCCGACGGTGTCGAGTGGTTGCTGGCCCAACGTGAACTGCCTGATTTCGTGTTTGAGGCGACCAGCGCCTATGTCCACCTGGCCAACGCGCCGAGGTACGCCGAGCTCGGGATTCGGGCGATCGACCTCACCCCGGCCGCAGTCGGGCCGTTCGTCGTGCCCAGCGCCAATCTCGATGAGCACCTCGACGCGATGAACCTCAACATGGTCACGTGCGCCGGCCAGGCCACGATCCCCATCGTCCACGCCGTGGCCACGGTGACCGAAGTCGACTACGCCGAGATCGTCGCCACCGTTGCATCCTTGTCAGCGGGTCCGGGCACGCGAGCCAACATCGACGAGTTCACCCGCACGACCTCGCGTGCGATCGCCGAAGTCGGCCGAGCGGGGCGGGGCAAGGCCATCATCGTGCTCAACCCGGCGGACCCGCCTTTGATCATGCGCGACACCATCTTCTGCCAGTTGCCGCGCGACGCGGACGAGGTGTTGATCACCAAAGCCGTCGAGGACGCAGTCGCCAACGTCGCCCAATTCGTCCCCGGGTACCGGCTCAAATCGGCACCGCAGTTCGGCGAATCACGCGACGGAACGCCACGCGTAGCCGTGCTCGTAGAGGTCGAGGGCGCCGGCGACTACTTCCCGCCGTACGCCGGCAATCTCGACATCATGACCGCCGCCGCGACCGCCACGGGCAATCGCATCGCAAAACACCTCACCGGCGCGGCCGCACTCGCGAACGGAGCCAACTGATGCCTTACTCGAGCTCGCTCGACGTGCGCATGACCGACACGTGCCTGCGCGACGGTTCGCACGCCAAGAACCATCAATTCACCGAGCAGCAGGTTCGCGACATCGTTGCCGCGCTGGATGCCGCCGGGATGCCGGTGATCGAGGTCACCCACGGCGACGGCCTTGGAGGCTCGTCGTTCAACTACGGCTTCTCGTTGACGGATGAACGACTGCTGATGAAGGCCGCAGTCGACACCGCCAAGAACGCCAAGATCGCCGCCCTGATGGTGCCCGGCATCGGCACGATGGACGACCTCCGCTACATCCAGGACATCGGCCTGTCGATCGTCCGCGTCGCGACGCACTGCACCGAGGCCGACGTATCAATCCAACATTTCGGCTTGGCCCGATCTCTCGGGTTGGAGACGGTCGGTTTCTTGATGATGGCGCACGGGCAGCCTCCGGAACTGATCGCCAAGCAAGCGAGGATCATGGCCGACGCAGGCTGCCAGTGCGTCTACGTCGTCGACTCCGCCGGGGCGATGATCCTCGAGGACGTGCAGTATCGGGTCGAGGCCGTCGTTGCCGAGCTCGGCAACGACGCGATGGTCGGCTTTCATGGACACGACAACCTCGGCATCGCCGTGGCCAACTCGGTCATCGCGGTGCGTGCAGGTGCCGTGCAGATCGACGGGTCGGTGCGCGGCTTCGGAGCCGGAGCCGGCAACACCCGCAACGAGGTCTTCGCCGCTGTCGCCGATCGCCTCGGCATCAAGACCGGCATCGACGTACTCGGCCTGATGGACGCCGCGGAGGAGGTCGTCCGTCCCGTGATGGACGGCGAGTGCGTCATCGACCGCCTTGCACTGGTGATGGGCTATGCCGGCGTGTACTCCAGCTTCTTGAAGCATGCGTTCCGCGCGGCCGAGCAGTACGGCGTCAGCGGCGCGGACGTGCTGATGAAGTGCGGCGAACAGAAGCTGGTCGGCGGTCAGGAAGACCAGATCATCTTCATCGCCGCTGAGCTCGCCGAGCAGTCGGCGGCTGCCAACGCATGAGTCGGGTACCAGTGGGTGACTAGATCCGGTCGTTACGCATGTTTCGCAGCGCCAGGTCACTTCGGGCACTCGCGACCACGTTGTCGCAATCGGACATGCGGCTGAGAACCGCATCGAGATGTGCCGCGGCCCGCTTGCGGCCACGGGGCACCGCGTCGAGCGAGAGAAGGGACTCGATCTCTGAGACGCCGGCATGTCGTAGTTCGTCTTGTAGGACCTGCACCCGCTCGTTCTTGAAGTAGGCCGCGTGCAGCTCCGCCAAGTGCGCAAGACCTGTACGCCAGTGCTGCCGCGCCCGCCCGAGGTTCTCGCCTAGATACTGCACTGCCTGGCCGGCGGCGAAGCCGTCAGTGGTACGGATCACGGCGTCCAGTCGACGTCGCACGCCGATCGAGCGGTGAACGAGCCCGGCATGCGAGAGGCGCACCAGTTCCCGCGACTCGCGAT